>DASRQX010000097.1:0-14842 GCA_035696165.1 Acetobacteraceae bacterium
GCCGCTGGCGAAGCGCCAGGTACCGCTGACGCGATAGCCGCCCTCGACCGGCTGCGCCTCGAACGGCGCACCGGGTGGACCCCACGCCAGAATCCCAGTCGCCGGGCCGAAGATCTCGCGTGCCGCCACCTCACTCAGATAGGCCGCCGACATGGAGCAGCCATTGTTCTGCCCGACGCACCACGCAACAGAGGCATCCGCCTGCGCCAGCGCCTCGGTCACCTGACAGAATTCCACAGGCCGCAACTCCGCACCGCCCAGCGATCTGGGCTGCAACATGCGAAACAACCCGCCCTCGATCAGGCGTTGCACCAGCGCCGGCGGCAACTCGCGCCGCTCTTCGATCTCGCTCCCCGCAGCAACGATCTCCGGTGCCAGCGCGCGGGCACGGGCAATGAAATCGGTGCCCCGCGTCGCGATATCCTGCGTCGTTTCTATATCCATCAGTCCTGGCCTCCGGCGTGCGCGCTCAGGGTGCGGCCCGGCGTGGCGTCCGTAAAGCCCTCGTCGAGCGCGGCGATGGATCGCCTGCCGGTCTCGAAGCCGAACAGCATGAACGCGCCGCCGCACAGCACCAGCCACGCGGCGAGATACAGGAAGCTTGGCATGATCGCGTTCAGCGTCATCTGCGGCGTCACCACGTTGGAAGTACCGACGATCACCGCCAGCCCCAGCGGCCCGATGATCTTGCCGATGCCGCCGAACCCGTAGGCTGAGCCCATGCCAGTGGCACGCAGCGAGGTCGGCCACACCTCCGCCATGTAGGGGCCGATCAGCGCGAAGCCGCCATCGTAGAAGAAATCGCCAACCACGATGCACAACCAGAACAACGACACATCCAGCATGAACTCATTGTGCAGGGTGCCCGCCGCCGCAACGAAGATGGCACCGATGAAGCCGCATAACATCCCGGTTGGCCGTCGGCCGATCCAATCGGACAGCAGTGCGAAGGTGACGCGCCCGCCGATGCCCGCCAGCTTCACCCAGATGAACAGATACGCCGCGTACGCGGGCGTCACGCCAAGCTGCAGCACGAACAGCGTCGGCCCCCACAGCCCGACGCCATACGACGCCGTCTGCGCGCCGATGCTCGCCAACCACGACACCGCCAGGCTGCGCGGATAACGGAACATGTGGATCCATTTCGCATCCGACGGTGCCTCGGTCGCGGTCGGTGTTGGGATCTGTTCCACCGGCACTTGCAACGCCCAGGCCAGCGAACGTCGCGCTTCCTCGCGCCTGCCCCGGCTCAATAGCCAGTGTGGCGATTCCGGCACCCAGGCACGTATCACCAGAGTGAACAGCGCCGGCAGCAGTCCCACCACGAACAGCCCGCGCCAGCCAATCTCAGGCGTCAGGAAAGCGGCGATCGCCGAGGCGATCATCACGCCGAGCGGAATACATGCCGTCACCAGTCCGCCAATGAACCCGCGCAGCCGGGCCGGAACGAATTCCTGCACCAATGGCAGGTCGACACAGTACAATCCGCCAACTCCGAAGCCGACGAAAAAGCGGAATACCGACAGGAACACCCAGCCATTGTCCGGAGTAAACGCCTGCACACCGCTGGCGAGCGAGAAGTTGATGATGGTCGCCATGAACACCTTGCGCCGTCCCAGCACGTCCGCAAGGCGTCCCCAGATGAAGGCGCCCAGGATCGCGCCGACGCCCGACGACAGCAGAATGATCGCCGACTGGCCGAACGTCAGACCCCATGGCTTGACGATGAACGCCAGCACAAAGCCGATCAGATAGTAGTCGAAGAACTCCAGCATGTCGCCGATGATCGCCGCGGCAACGATCTTGATCTGGTTGCGGGTCAGCGATTGCGCCTGATCCAGGCGTTCCAACATCAAGACGTTCCTGTTTGCGGTCAGTCGCAGGCTGCCACCGGCACAAGGCCACTGCCCCGCACCGGTTGCCCAGGCCTGCGCCAGCACACAAGTTTAGGTGCGGCTTGTCAAATCCGTGTCCGAAATCGGCAGGCTGCGTATGCGCTTTCCGGTGACGGCAAAGATCGCGTTGCACACCGCGGGCGCCACCGGCGGTGTGCCAGGCTCGCCAATCCCACCCCAGCGCGCCCCGTTGCTCGGCGTCAGATACGTCTCGATCCGTGGAGCATCGGCCATCCGCACCATTGGATACGTATCGAAATTACCCTGCTCCACCGCGCCGTTCTTGATCGTAATAGCGTCGAACATCGCCGCGGTCAGACCGTAGATCACACCGCTTTCGATCTGCATCTCCACCAAACGCGGATTGACCACATGGCCGCAATCCACCGCGGCGACCACGCGCTGCACCTTGACCTCGCCGCGCGGGCTGACCGCGACTTCGGCCACCTGCGCCACGATGGTGTCGAACGATTCGTGGATCGCGATGCCGCGCCCCGTGCCGGCAGGCAAGGGCTTGCCCCAGTCGCCCTTCTCCGCGGCCGTATCCAGCACGCGCACGAAGTCCGGCCGGTGCGCCAGCAGCTTGCGACGGAACTGGTACGCGTCTTGACCCGCGGCATGCGCTAGTTCGTCGATGAAGCTCTCCACCACGAAGGCGTTCTGCGAGCTGCCCACACTGCGCCAGAACATCACCGGAATATGCGTGTTCTTCAGCACGCATTCCACGCGCTGGTTGGCCACCGCGTAGGGCTGGTTCGCCAGGCCCTCGACTGCCTGAGGTTCCACCCCGCCGGCCGCGGTTCCCCATCCCAAAGAGCGGGTGATCGATCCGACCGCGGTCTGGATGTGCAGCCCGTTCAGCGATCCGTCCGCCGCCAGACTGGCGCGGCAGCGCAGCGCCGCCTGCGGACGATAGCGGTCGTGGCGTATGTCGATCTCGCGCGTCCACAGCAGCTTGACCGGCTTGCCCACCGCCTTCGCCACGGTGACCGCCTGCACCAGCTCATCGTTCATCGCGCGTCGGCCGAAGCCGCCACCCAAAAAGCAAGTGTGGATCTGCACCTTCTCCGGCGCCACCCCGGCGGCACGCGCCGCGAGCTGCAACGCCATGTCGGGGTTCTGCGTGCCCATCCACACATCCACCCCGTCCGCCCGCACCTGCGCGGTGCAGTTCAGCGGCTCCATCGGCGCATGCGACAAATGCGGCACTTCATAGGCGGCCTCGATCAACTTGCCCTGGGTCAATGCCCGCGTCGTATCGCCTTCGTCGCGCGCCACGGCCAGCTTGCCGTCCAGCGCCGCGCGATACTCGGCACGGAACATCGCACTATCGGTGCCAGCACCCGCGCCAAGGTCCCATTCCACGGGCAGATTGGCCGCCGCCTGCTTGGCGCGCCAAAACCGGTCCGCCACCACAGCGACGCCCCCCGGCACCGCCACCACCGCCTGGATGCCCCGCCGTCCAATCACCTTGCTGGCATCGAAGGATTTCACCGCTCCACCCGGCACCGGGCAAAGCGTGACCGCCGCATAGACCATGTCGGGCAGTCGCACATCAATGCCGAACATCGCCTGGCCAGTCGATTTCGCCTGCGTATCAAGCCGGGCGACCGGCTTCCCCACCAACGTATATTGATCGGGCGTCTTGATCGCCGGCTCGGCGGCGATTTGCACCTTCGCCGCCGCCGCGGCCAGCGTGCCGAACCCAAGTGCACGACCGCTGGCAACGTGCCGCACCTGTCCATCGCTGGCGCTGCACTCGCTCACCGGCGCGTTCCATTCCTGTGCCGCCGCCAAGATCAGCCGCGCGCGCGCACTCGCGCCGATCTGCTGCATCGTCGTGTGCAATGAGCGGATCGACCGGCTGCCTCCGGTGCCCATCGGCCCATAATCATGTGTCGTCAGATTGCGGTTTGCCGAGGCATACTCCGCCCGGACCTTGCTCCAGTCGCAGCCAAGCTCCTCGGCGACCAGCATCGGCAACGCGGTGAAAATTCCTTGCCCCATCTCGGATTTCGACACACGGATGGTAATGCTGTCATCCGGATCAATAACGATCCATGCGCCGAGCTCGACTGGTGCGTCGGCTGCGCCGGTGGCGGCGTCAGCGTGCCGCAGCCCCAACATCATGCCGCCGGCGGCGGTCAGCGACGCGATGACGAAGCCGCGCCGGTTCAGCGTGGCGAGCGGCGGCTGATAGGTCATGGCGGCTCTCCTCAACCCTTGGCCAGCTCGGCGGCGCGATGGATCGCCGCGCGGATCCGCGGATAGGTGCCGCAGCGGCAGATATTGGTGATGGCGTCATCGATGTCGCCGTCGCTCGGCGTCGGCGTCTGCTGCAGCAGCGCCACCGCGGCCATAATCTGGCCGGACTGGCAGTAGCCGCACTGCGGCACATCGCGCTCGATCCAGGCGCGCTGCACCGGGTGCGAGGCGTCGTGCGACAGCCCCTCGATCGTCAGCACCGTGGCGCCGTCGATATCGCCCACCTGCACCTGGCAGGACCGCGTCACAGCGCCGTTCAGATGCACCGAGCACGCGCCGCACTGGGCGATGCCGCAGCCAAACTTCGTGCCAGTCAGGCCAAGCTCATCGCGCAGCACCCATAGCAGCGGCGTTTCCGGCTCGATGTCGAGTGCGTGTTTCTGGCCATTCACCGTCAATGTGATCATGACACCCTCGCGCAGGTTACATGGTGATGCCGATCGCACCGCGACCGGCGATTTCGCTCACTATACTCCCGCGATGAGAATTCGGGGAGTCAGCCGCGGTTCATGATTGCATCTCGCCGCGGCGCCGGCCTACGTTGGGCCAATCGCGCCACACATAACAGGGGAGCATATGCTGCGCGGGCTCGATCCATTGCTAACGCCCGATTTGTTGCACGCGCTTGCCAGCATGGGTCACGGCGACACCATCGCCGTGGTCGATGCCAACTTCCCGGCCGCCGCCACCGCAAGCCGGCTCATCTTGCTGCGTGGCATCGATGCACCACCGGTGCTCGACGCGATCCTCACGGTGCTGCCGATCGATGATTTCGAACCTGACCCGATTACGGTGATGCAGGTGGTCGGCGATCCCGCCGCCACGCCGGATCCCGTCCGCGATTTCATGACGGTGCTGGCACGGCACGCCGCGCCGCCGCCCGTGGCGATCGAGCGCCACGCCTTCTATCGCGCCGCCGCCGCTGCCTTCGCCATCGTGCAGACCGGAGAGCGGCGCTTCTACGGTAACATCCTATTGCGCAAGGGCGTGATCCCACCACCATGATTCGCGTCGACGCTCACCATCATGTCTGGCGCGTTGCGCGCGGCGACTACCACTGGCTGACGCCGCATCTGCCGATCCACCGTGACTACGCGCTGGACGACCTGCGCCCCCTGCTCAACGACATCACCGCCACGGTGCTGGTACAGGCCGCCCCCACGGAAGCGGAAACCGACTTCATGCTGACGGTGGCGCATGAGTCGCACAATCTTGTGCGCGGCGTGGTCGGCTGGACCGACCTGGCCGCGCCCCACGCCGCCGCACGCGTCGCGGCGATGGCGAAATCGCCCTTGCTGAAGGGCTTGCGGCCGATGTTGCAGGACGTCGCGGACACCGACTGGATCCTGCGCCCCGCGGTGCAGCCCGCGTTGGTCGCTATGGCGCAGCACGGGCTGCGGCTCGACGCGTTGATCGAGCCGCGCCATCTGCCGATGCTGCTGTCGTTCGCCGAACGCCATCCGCGCCTGCCGATCGTGATCGACCACGCCGCGAAGCCGGCGATCGCCCATGGCGCGTTCGATACCTGGGCAAGCGACATCGCGCGCGTAGCACGTGAAACCAACGGTTTCTGCAAACTCTCCGGCCTGGTCACCGAGGCCTCGCCGCAGTGGCACCACGACGATCTGCGCCGCTACGTCGATCACCTGGTCGCCTGCTTCGGCCCGTCACGCCTGATGTGGGGCAGCGACTGGCCCGTGGTGGAACTCGCCGGCGGCTACGCGCGCTGGCGCACCGCGACGCGGCATCTGCTGGCCGACCTCGACGCAGGTTCGCACAATGCGATTCTGGGCGGTACCGCCTGCATCTTCTACGGCCTTGGCAAGCCCGCATGATCCGCGTCACTGACCGGATTGTGATCGACCAGCGCGATATCGCCGAAACGTTCATGCGCGCCACCGGACCGGGCGGGCAGAACGTGAACAAGGTCGAGACCGCCGTGATGCTGCGCTTCGATCTGAACGGCGCCAGCTGCCTGCCGACCGACGTACGCACGCGGCTGGAACGGTTGGCCGGCAAGCGCCTGTCGCAGGAGGGTGTGTTGGTGATCACCGCGCGCCGCCATCGCACGCAGGAGCGCAACCGCGCCGAAGCCCTTGCGGCGCTGGTGCATCTGGTCCGCCGCGCGTCGGTCCCACCGGCGAAGCGCGTGCCGACCCGCCCCACCAAAGGCTCCATCACCACGCGCCTGGAGACGAAGGCGCGGCGAGCTCGCACCAAGGCCGCTCGCACCGCACCCGGACCCGACGATTGATCGGTGCGTAACCGGGAAAGTTTCTATTGATACCAACTGCCGAAATCGTTGACTCTCCCAACGATTTCGGCGGTTGGTATCGCGCGCCGGGTTGGCGGGCGGCGGCGCGCCGAACCAAGACTCATGCCAACGGTCATTCTTTATGACAGTTGGCATGAAACGAAAAATCCAAAGGATGGCAATATCCGGCACGCCGTACGATCACTCAACGAACGCTCGTGCAATCAGGATCATTGCCAACCCCGTCAGGATCGTCAGTGAAATGCGGCGGTGGTGATGCGGCTTGGCACGATAAAACGCCCAGGCCCCCAGCCGAGACCCCACCAACAGTGCCGGCCAGGCCAGCAACGCGAATAGCAGTGTTTGCGTATTGACCAGGCCCGCCAGCGCGAATGGCACCGTTACAACCAGCGCGGTGAACGTAAAGAACACCAACGACGTCGCCCGAATCACCGTTGGGCGGTGCGGCAGTGCCAACAGGTATGCCACCACCGGCGGCCCCGGCACAGCCGCCACCCCGTTCATCACGCCGCCGATCATGCCCACCAGCGCAACCATCCAACGCGCCGGCCGCTCCGGCAACCGAAGGCCACACGCCAGCGACGCCACTGAACCAATGATCAGCAACCCGATGGTGAGCCGCGCGTTGTTCGCCGACAACCGAGTCAACAGCAATAGACCCAGCGGCGTCCCCGCCACCAACCCGGGTGACAGCCACACCAATGATCGCCAATCGGTGATCCGCGCCGCCGCGCGCAAATCCAGCACGCTCGCCAGCACTTGCAGCACCACGGCCAGTGGCACAACGCGTGCCGGCGGCAACGCGAGACTGAGCAACGGCACCGCGGCTATCGCGAAGCCGAAGCCCGTGAAACCGCGCAGCAGCGCCGCCACGAAGGCGCTGAGCACGACGAACAGAACGGTAACAAGCATGTGTGCGGCACCCTGCGGCGCGACCATTCCATTGTCCATCCGGTGGAAATTCGAACCCTGATGTCGATCAAGGCTTGTCAAATCGAGAATTGGGCAGCATCATCCGAATAGACGGCCGGTCAAAAATACCGGGGGCAGACAAAATATGCCGGAAGTTCACTGTGTTGGTGGACCTCGCTAGGATCAGATCACCCGTTTCGCGCGAGTGATCTGGAATCTATTGTGTGGGGTGGTGATGTCCCTCGGACGATTATGGCGATATTGTGGCGCAGGCTACGCTGTGGTGCTGCGCGACTGGTCAATATTGCTCGCGGTAATCGCGCTGCCGTTGGCGCCGGTCGGCGCGGCAGCGCAGGATGCGCCTGATTCCAAGGCACCCTGGGTGACCGAGGCAGGTGTTGCCTCCTATTACGGCAGTCAGCATCAGGGGAAGCGGACCGCGTCCGGTGCGCGGTTCGATCAACGCATGCTCACCGCGGCGCATCCATGGCTGCCGTTCGGCACCAAGGTTTGCGTCACGGTCCTGAGTACAGGCAAATCGGTAATCGTGACGATCACGGATCGGCTATATTCCAGACGGCGAGTGATCGATCTGTCCACCGCCGCGGCGCAAATGCTCGGCATGATGCGCGCCGGAATAATCCGGGTCAGCCTCTCGCCCGTCTGACGCGACCGCCGGCTGATGTGGCGTGATGCACCTGAAGGCGGGGGAGCATCGGATGCAGCACGACTCACATGGACTGGCGCTGGGCACCGACTCGGCCGCGGCGGCCCGCGCGTTCGATCACGCGGTCGCGGGCTACATCGGCTATCGCGCGGATGCCGGGCAACGCCTGGCGCCGCTGCTGGCGCGGGATCCGCACTTCGCGCTGGCGCATTGTCTCAAGGGTTATCTGACGATGCTGACGTACAAGCAGGCGAATGTTCCGCTTGCGGCGGTATCGTTGCAGGAAGCGCGGCACTACGCGGCACCGCGACACAACGTGAACAGGCGCACGTCGCCGCGCTGGCCGCCTGGATCAATGGCGAACCGGATCGCGCCAGCGCGATATGGCAACAAATCCTTGCGTCGCATCCGCGCGACGCAAGGATTTGTTGCCATTCCGCGCGACGCACTCGCGCTCCGTCTGGCACATTTCACCGATTTCTGGCTCGGTCGTCCGGACCGCATGCTCACGGCTGTCCGCATCGCATTGCCGTTGTGTGAGGCCGTGCTGGCTCACGGCCAGGGTCAGCCGGCCCGTGCGGTCGCATTGGTGCGCCCGGTGCTGGGCGAAATGTACCGCCTCGGCGGCAGCCACGCGCAACAGGACGTGCTGGAACAACTCTATCTGCACGCCGCCGTTCGGGCCGGCCTGGATGGCGACGCGCGCCTACTGCTGGAACGCGTCGCCGGGCGCCATACGATGCCGCCACATCGCCGTATCGGCTATCGCGCCGCCGCGCCAAAACGGCTGGGCTTCTGACAACCGCCGCGGAGCGGCTGGGGGCTTCTCACAACGGCGTACCAGGCTCACTCCACCCGAACAAAACACCACGAGAGGAACCCGCATGGTCACGCCACCCCAGACTAAGGCGCCGCCGTTGTCGTGCGACTGCCATTTCCACATCTTCGGCCCGTACGACCGCTTCCCGCTCGACACCGGTCGTCGCTACACCCCGCCGCCGGCGCTCGTTCCCGAGTACCTCGCGATGGCCGACACACTCGGGCTGCAGCGCATGGTGATCGTGCAGCCCAGCCCGTACGGCACCGACAACCGCGCAACACTCGACGCCGTCGAAACGTTCGGCCGCCATCGCGCGGTCGCGATCGCAGTGATCGACGACAACATCAGCGCCGCAACGTTGCAGGGCATGCGTGACGTCGGCGTGCGCGGCGTGCGCTTCAACCTGGTGTCCGGCAACGGCACGCCGGTCGATCAGCTCCAGACCATGGCGCGCCGCCTCGCTCCGCTCGGCTGGCACATACAGGTCTACGCCGAGGGCGAAACGATGCTCGAACTCGGCGACACGTTCGCGCAACTGCCGGTGCCCATCGTGATCGATCATTGCGGCGGCGTGAAGGCCGGGCTAGGCACGGCGCACCCGCAGTTCCAGGCATTGCTGCGCCTGTTGGACAGCGGCAACGCCTGGGTCAAGACGTGCAGCTACCGCGTGTCCTCCACCGGCATGCCGTTTGAGGACGCCGAAGCGAACGTGAAAGCGCTGGTCTCCGCGGCACCGCAGCGCTGCGTCTGGGGCACCGATTGGCCGCATCCCGGGATGGATCCGGTGCCCGACGCCGGCACGCTGTTTGACCAGTTCTGGGCCTGGGTGCCCAATGCCGAGACGCGCCAGCACATCCTGGTAGACAACCCAGCGAAGCTCTACGGTTTCGCCGCCACGTAACGCCCCGCTACTGAATGCCCCGCCACCTAATGCAAGGAGACAGATTCCGTGAAGGTCGGATTCATCGGCGTCGGCAACATGGGCGGACCCATGTGCCGCAACATCATCAAGAACACCAACCATGAGGTCGTGGTGTTCGACCTTGATCCCGCCGCGGTGAAGCGCTGCACCGATCTCGGCGCGTCGACCGGCGGGTCTGTCGCCGACGTCGCGAAAACCTGCGACGTCGTCATCACCTCGCTGCCGATCCCGCGCATCGTGGAAGAAGTCGCGCTCGGCCCCAACGGCATCACCGAGAACGCCAAGCCCGGCACGGTCTACATCGATCTTTCGACCAACGCGCCCACCACCGCGCGCCGCCTGGCCGAGGGCGCCCGCGCCGAGGGCCTAGGCATGCTGGAAGCCCCGGTCTCCGGCGGTGTGGCGCGTGCCACCGACGGCACCATCGTCATCATGGTCGGCGGCGACGCAGCCACGTTCGAATCCCAGCTTCCGCTGCTCAAATCCTTCAGCGGGGAAGTCATCCATGTCGGCGATGTCGGTTTCGGTTCCGTCGCGAAACTGATCAACAACATGCTCGCCTTCTGCAATTCGGCCGCCGCCGCCGAAGCGCTGATGATGGGCAAGCGCGCCGGCATCGACATGAAAAAACTCGACGCCGTCATCCGCAACGCCAGCGGCGATTCCACCGGCTACCGCAACATGGCAACCAAGGCCCTGGCGGGAAACTTCGCCGCCACCTTCGCCCTCGACCTGGCCCACAAAGACCTGCGCCTCGCCATGGAACTCGCGGACGATGTCGGCGTGCCCGGCATGATCGCCCCGCAGGTGCTGAACCTGATGCGCATGGCCCGCGGCATGGGCCTGGGCGGGATGGACTCCACCTCGATCATGCGCGTCTATGAAACTGCCCTCGGCACCGAGGTGCGCGGCTGACAGGGCGGCGAACTGACTTCCTTCGTTCACGCGGGCGTTCCGCACGGGCCGGGGATTGCACTGGCGCCGCGCTGGCGCCTTGCGTCATATTGTTAGACCAAAACGATCCAGAAAGGGAGTCAAACCATGCCCGGAATCAGTGGCGGCTGCCTGTGCGGCAAGATAAGGTTTACAGCGAACACAGAGCCGGCCTTTGTCGGGGTCTGCCATTGCCGAAGTTGCCAGCGCAACAGCGGCAGCGCATTCGCCGTCGTGCTCGGGTTCCCCGCTGCCGCCGTCTCGATGCAGGGCAAGTTGAAGACCTACACCGACACCGGTGACAGCGGCAAAAGCCTGTACCGCCGGTTCTGCCCGGAATGTGGTTCGTCCATCTCAAGCGAGGTCGAGGTGATGCCCGGCATGATCCTGCTCAAGGCTGGCGCGCTCGACGATCCAAGCGCGGTGAAACCCGGAGTGCAACTCTACTGCGACAGCGCGCAGCCCTGGGTTTCACTCGGCGGAGAGATGAAGACCTTCGCGAAGATTCTGGGTAGCGAACGCTGGGCGGGACCTTCCCGACGGGTGTCCAAAGGGCAGAGCCGCCGGAATACACCGACCCAGTACCCAGCCTTACTCCGCCGCCGCGCGGGTCGTGGCACGGTGATGCGCGGCGCGCAGTGGACGCAGGATCAGCAGCGCCGCGATCACCACCAGGGCGTTGCCCAGCGCGGAGACGACGAACACGGTGTGCCAACTTCCGGTGGCCGCCTGCAGCACGTTGGCCAACGGCACCAGCCACGCCGACGTGCCCTTCGCGGTGTACAACAGGCTGGCGTTGGCCGTTGCATAGCGGGTACCGAACAGGTCGGTACAGGTCGACGGAAACAGGCTGAAAATCTCGCCCCAGGTGAAAAAGATCAACGCCGCGGCGATCACGAACGCCCAGGGTGACGTCCCGAAATAGGCCAGCATCGCATAGCTGCAGGCGCCCAGGCTGAAAGCGATCGCCATCGTGATTTCGCGACCGATATGGTCAGAAACCCAGCCGAAGAACGGCCGCGCTGCGCCGTTCATCACGTTGTCGACCACCAGCGCGACGCTCAGCACGCTGGCACCCAGGAACAGCGTCGTGCTGTTCATGCCGTAATCCCTGGCGATCGGCGCGATCTGCGCGGTGGCCATCAGCCCGCTGGCCGAGACCAGAACGAACATCACATACAGCAGCCAGAAGACCGGGGAACCCAGCACCTCGAACGGCGTGAAGCTTCGGCTGCTCTGCCGCACGCGCGGCGCCGCGGTCCGCGGCAGTTCGTCCGGCAGCGGCGCGCGCATGATCGGCGCCATCAGCAGCAGCACCGCGCCCTGGGCCACGCCGAACCACAGGAAGGCCGAGGCATAACCGAAGCCATCGATAACCATGCGGATCGGGATCACCGTCAGCGCCGCCCCGGCGCCGAAGCCGGCCGCCGTGATGCCGACAGCCAGGCCGCGCCGATCGGGAAACCATTTCACCGCGTTGCCCACGCACGTCGCGTAGATCGCCCCCGCGCCGGTGCCGGAGATCGCGGCGCCGACATACAGCATTTCCAGCGAACCGGCATACGCGTTCAGCACCCAGGCAACGGCGACGGCCACCGCGCCGAAGCTGATGGTAAGCGGTGGTCCGCGACGCGGGCCAAGATTGTCGACGACCCAGCCGGCGACCGGTGTCAGCCAGGTCTCGGTCGCAATGAAGATCGCGAAGGCGATCTGGATGTCGCCGATGCTCCACCCCTGAGCCTTGTTCATCGGATTGACGAACAACGTCCAGGCGTATTGCAGGTTGGCGATCAGGATCATGCAGACCATGCCGAGCCACAACTGGGACCAGCGATTGGCCCGTGCGACGGGACCCGGCCGCATGCCGTCGGACATTCTTGGCTTACCCATGAACATTCCCCGGTGTGATCCTGCCTGTCGCACCCGTCTGGATCAACCCCAAATGCCGCCCTGCAACCGGGCCGCGTTCGACGGTCCGCGTCACCCATCGTCCCGTGCAGGTGCGAAAATCAATCCGGCACTAGCGCCGATTACACAACCGCCGCTGGTCGCCTCACAGCGCCTTCACCGGCGTCGGCCGAGGAATGTCATCGCCCGACAGCGTCTCATGCGCCAGCAGCGCCTCGGCGCCCGCATCCAGCGCGACACGGTTGCCGCGCAGGATCTCCAGCGCCCGCTCCAGCGCCGCGTCCAGGTGCGTCCGCACCGCCACGTCGATGTCGTGCGCGGTCTGCTCGCTGTAGTGCCGACGCTGCCAGAACATGCCCTGCTGCTGAAGGAAGTTGCCCTGCTCGGTATCCCACGCCACCGGCCCCAGAGCGGCATCCATGCCGAAGCGCAGCACCATCCCGCGGGAGATATCGGTCGCCTTGGCAAGGTCGTCCGAAGCCCCGGTGGACACATCGTCGCCCAGCACCATCTCCGCCGCGCGCCCGCCCATCAGCACCGCCATCTTGTCCTCCAGCTCCTGGCGGCTCATCAGGAAGCGGTCCTCAGTCGGGCGCTGCATCGTGTAGCCCAGCGCGCCGATGCCGCGCGGAATGATCGAGACCTTCTGCACCGGATCCGTCCCCGGAATGGCCATCGCCACCAGCGCGTGCCCCATCTCGTGATACGCCACGGTGCGCCGTTCGCGCGGGATCAGGATGCGCGAGCGCTTTTCCAGTCCCGCAACGATACGTTCCACAGCCCCAACGAAATCCGCCATCGCGATCGCCACCGCGCCACGCCGCGTCGCCAGCACTGCCGCCTCGTTGCCCAGATTTGCCAGGTCGGCGCCGGTAAAGCCCGGCGTCAGCGCGGCGATCTCATCCAGCTTCACGTCATTGGCCAGCGTCAGTTTCTTCAGGTGGATGCGCAGGATTTCAACGCGCCCCTTCTTGTCCGGCCGATCCACCAGCACCTGCCGATCGAACCGCCCGGCGCGCATCAGCGCGGGATCGAGGATTTCCGGCCGGTTGGTGGCCGCAAGGATGACGACCGCCACCGAGCGATCGAACCCGTCCATCTCCGCCAGCAACTGATTGAGTGTTTGCTCCTTCTCGTCCTGCCCGCCCATCTGCCCGCCGGCGCCGCGGGCGCGGCCCAGCGCGTCCAGTTCGTCGATGAAGATGATACAGGGGGACGCTTTGCGCGCCTGCTCGAACAGGTCGCGCACACGGGCCGCGCCGACGCCAACGAACATCTCAACGAACTCGGCGCCGTTGGTGGCGAAGAACGGCACGCCCGCCTCGCCGGCCACCGCGCGTGCCAGCAGCGTCTTGCCGGTACCCGGCGGCCCGACCAACAGGATGCCGCGCGGGATATGCGCGCCCAACCGCGTGAACTCGTCCGGCTTCTTCAGGAAGTCGACGATCTCGTGCAACTCGTCCTTCGCCTCGTCCACGCCGGCGACGTCGGCGAAGGTAACGGGCACGTCGGTTTCGGCGACCAGCTTCGCGCGGGACCGGCCGATCGACAGCAACCCGCCGCCGAAACCGCCACCCATGCCGCCACGCCCGCCGCCCATGGCCCGCGACGCAAGCAGCCAGATGCCGACAAACAAAAGCGGCGGCAGCACCCAGGACAGCAATGTTCCGATGGCGCTGCTGCCGGTGACGGCGGAAAACTGGACGTGGTGCTTCTCCAGCGCCCCAGCGAGGTCGCCCGGCACCTGCACAGTGGTGAAGTGGTCATTGCCGTCGGGCAGTTTCTGCGACAGCGTGCCGCTGATGGTGTCGCCGGCAACAACCACGTTGGTCACCTTGCCGTCGTTCAGCAATTGCTCGAATTGGCTGTACGGGATGGCGGTCGTGCCCGGCCCCTGGTTGGTCATCAGCGCGGCGACCCCGGCACCGATCAGCGCCACGGTGATCAGCCAGAGCGGCAGCTTGTTCTGTGGCTTGGCAGCCGGCATGGCCGGTCCTCTGTGACGATTTCCAGCGCAACATGGCCGCACCTCCCGTCCGGAGGCAACCAGGCATTCCGCCGCGTAAACTTCGGTGCCGCGTCGGTGCGATGCGGGCTGGCCGGTCAGCAATTCTCATTTTGGTTTTTCTGTCTGTGGCAGGCCTTTGTCACTTGTTCGGCGGCACGATGGGCGAGGTCCGGGCGGGGCAGCGCTCACGGCGGTATTGGTGGCGGCTTGGCGAAGGCGAGAGTGAGCAGCAGGTCG
>DASRQX010000098.1:0-7127 GCA_035696165.1 Acetobacteraceae bacterium
AAGCAGTCCCTGGCAGATGATGCCGGCCTGGATGAAGACGTGGTAAGCGTGAAGCTTGCGCTTGACGTCGTTGCGGTACTCGAGCGAGGTACGATGGAGATGCTGATTGCCGCTGTTGCGGCGCAGCGGCTTCATGTTGGACATCCAGAAATGGTAGGTGAAGGAACCGATCTGGCGTACTGCCTGCTTGAAGGTGTGCTCGATCTTGAAGCGCAGGCCGTAGAGACGAATGATATCGATGGCGTCTTTGCGGGCGCCACCATTCTACCCCTCCACCGGCGTCCACCCCCTTCCGGGAATCGAATCCAACAGGCTCCGCGTATAAGGATGCCGCGGCGCGGCGAACACCTGCGCCGTCTCGCCCTGCTCGACGATCCGCCCATGCTGCATCACCGCCACCCGGCCGCAGATCTGCGCCGCCACCCGCAGGTCATGCGTGATGAACAGCATGGTCAGCCCCAGCCTTTGGCGCAGCGTCTCCAGTAGGTCCAGCACCTGCGCCTGCACTGACACGTCCAATGCGGACACCGGCTCATCTGCGATCAGCAGTTCCGGCTGCATCGCAAGCGCCCGCGCGATCCCAATGCGCTGGCGCTGTCCGCCGGAGAACTCGTGCGGGAACCGCTCGGCCGCACCAGGATCGAGTTGCACGAGGTCCAGCAGTTCGCGCACCCTGCGCAACGCCTCGGTGCGAGGCGTACCGTGCGCGATCGGGCCGTCAGCGATGATCTCGCTCACTCGCCGCCGCGGGTTCAGCGAGGCGAACGGGTCCTGGAACACCATCTGAATGCGCCGTCTGAACGGCTTCCACGCTCGCCGGTCGAGCCTCGCCAGATCGGTATCGTGGAAGCGGATCGCGCCGGCGTCCGGCTGCACCAACCGAACGACGCAACGGGCCAGCGTTGACTTGCCGGAGCCACTCTCGCCCACCAGGCCCAGCGTCTCGCCCTTGCGCAGCACGAAATCGGCATCCGCCACCGCGTGCACCGGGGTGCCACCGCCGAACAGCCCGCCGCCGCGGCGATAGGTCTTGCGCACGCCTACCACCTCCAGCACCGGCCCTCCTATCGCCTGTGCGGGCTCGGCCACGCGATGTGGCACGGCAGCGATCAGCGCGCGGGTGTAGGGATGCTGTGGCGCGTTCAGCACCTGCGCGGCGCGGCCGGCCTCGACGATGCGGCCCTCCTGCATCACCGCGACGCCGTCGGCGATCTCGGCCACCACGCCGAAGTCGTGGGTGATGAACAGCACGCCGGCACCGCGGCGAAGCTGGATGTCCTTGATCAGCCGCAGGATCTGCATCTGCGTCGTGACATCCAGTGCGGTGGTCGGCTCATCGGCGATCAGCAGCGCAGGCTCCAGCGCGAGCGCCATCGCGATCATTACGCGCTGCCGCTGTCCGCCTGACAGGAGATGTGGATACACGCGTGCCAGGCGCGCCGGATCAGGCAGGCTCACTGCGGCAAGCAGCTCTGGCACCCGCCCCTTTGCGCCCCCGACGCCATGCACCGCCAGCACTTCCGCGACCTGATCGCCCACACGCATCAGCGGGTTCAACGCGGTCATCGGTTCCTGGAAGATCATGCCGAGATGCGCGCCGCGCAGCGCGCGCATCGCATTGTTCGACAGCGCCAGCAAGTCGCGGCCTTCGAACAGGATACGGCCCCGCTCGCCCCGCAGCGTCCGCGGCAGCAGGCCCATGATGGCGGCCGCGGTCACCGACTTGCCGGAGCCGCTTTCGCCGACGATGCACAGCACCTCGCCGGGATCAACGGCGAAGCTGATGTTGCTGACTGCCTGGGCACGGTCTCCGCCCGGCGGCAGCGCGATGGTCAGGTCCTCGACCGACAGCAGGCTCATCGCCGGTGCGCCAATCGCGGATTGAGCGCGTCGCCCAGGCCCTCACCGATCAGGTTCAGCGCCAGCACGGTGAGAAAGATTGCGAGGCCAGGGAACACGCTCATCCACCACGCCAGCCGGATCACGCTGCGCCCGGCGCCGATCATGAAGCCCCATGACATCAGGTTGGGGTCGCCGAGACCGAGAAACGACAGGCCGCTCTCCAGCAGGATGGCGTTGGCAACCATCAGGCTCGCCAGCACGATCAACGGTGCCAGCGCATTGGGCAGGATCTCGCGAAAAACGATCGTGGTGTGCGAGTGGCCGAGCACGTGTGCCGCCTGCACGAACTCGCGCGAACGCAGCGAGAGGAACTCGGCGCGGATCACGCGCGTTACCGGCGGCCAGGAGACGATCGCAATGGCGACGACGATGGAGCCCAGGCTGGGCGAGAAGATCGCCACCAGCACGATCGCCAGCACGAAGCTCGGCACGGTCTGGAAGAACTCGGTGAAGCGCATGGTAACATCGTCGAGCACCCCGCCGGCGTAACCGGCGACGGCGCCCAGCGTGACGCCGAGCAGCAGCGCAACCGCGGTTGAGACGCCGCCGATCAGCAGCGAGACGCGCGCGCCATAGGCGATGCCGGCAGCGACGTCGCGGCCCAGGCTGTCGGAGCCAAGCAGGAAGTCGGTGTCGCCCGGCGGCCGGAACGGCGCCCCCTGCATGTCCCAAGGTGAAAACGGGAACAGCCAGCCGGCGAGCGCCGCGACCAGGCCGACCAGCACCACGACCATCGCACCGGCGACCGCGCCCTTGTTGCGGGCGTAGGCGCGCGCGAACGCCTTCACGGCGTCTGCACCCGCGGATCAATCATCACGTAGAGCAGGTCGGTAAGCAGGTTGAACAGCACCACCAGCACCGACGTGCAGAGGAACACGCCGAGCAGGACCTGGTAGTCGCGCGCCAGCAGCGCGTCGAAGGCAAGCCGGCCAATGCCGGGCCAGGCGAACACCGTCTCGACCAGGATCGAGCCGCCGATGAGCTGGCCGGCCTGAATGCCGGCGAAGGTGACCACCGGCAGCAGCGCGTTGCGCAGCACGTGGCGGCGCAGGATGCGGCCCTCGGGCACACCCTTGGCGCGTGCGGTGCGGACAAAGTCCTGCGATGCGACCTCGAGCATCGAGGCGCGTGTCAGGCGTGCATAGATCGCCATGTAGAACAGGCCGAGGGTAAGGGCGGGCAGGATCAAGTGCTGGCCGATATCGGCTATCGCGACCCAACCGGTGTAGCCGGCAGCGATGGTGTTCATGCCAAAGCTTGGCAGCCAGTTCAGCCACACGCTGAACAACAGCACCAGCATCAACCCGACCCAGAACAGTGGCGTCGCGTAGAAGCCGAGCGCGAGCACGGTGATGACGCTGTCGGCGATGCGTCCGACGCGCTGGGCGGCCATCGCGCCCAGCGTGATGCCGGTGACGATGGCGAACAGGAACGCTGTGAGGGTAAGCAGCAGGGTCGCCGGCAGCCGTTCCAGAATCAGCTCTGCGACCGGCCGTCCCTGGCGGAACGACGTGCCCAGGTCGCCGTGCAGCACGTGGTTCAGGTAGAGCGCAAGCTGGGTGGTGAGCGGCTGGTCCAGGCCGAACTGTGCCCGCAGTTGCGCCATCAACTGCGGGTCGGCGGCGCCCGACTCGCCGGCGATGACGCTGGCCGGATCGCCGGGCGCGGCGTGGATCAGCAGGAAGTTCGTGACCGCAATGGCGAGCACCACGGCGACGATCTTGACGACACGCTGGGCCAACAGGCGCGCGAGGCGGGCCGGCGCCATGTCAGCGTACGGTCTGCGGTCTCACTCGAAATACACTTGGCCGAAGGCGGCGTTGGGGCCCATCGCGCTCCGGATAACGTTGTGCAGCTTCCTGTCGTGGATCGTCGGCCATGCGAGTTCCATTAGCCAAATCTGCGGCACCTCTTCGCACAGGATGGCTTGGACCTCGGAGAACGCCTCGGCCCGCACAGCAGGGTCACCCGATTCACGCGCGGTGGTAAAGAGGTGATCTACCTTCGGGTTATTGTAGCCGCCGGTGTTGGTGAAGGTGATCTTCTTGATGTTGCTGGAGATGTAGCTGCGTTCCACGCCCAGCGTCGGATCGCCGAACTGCGACAGGAAGTTGGTGCTGGTCTCGTAGTCCCAGTCGCCGATCCGCTTGGCCCAGGCGCCGGCGTCGTTGGTCTCCAGTACGACCTCGATGCCGACATGGCCGAGCGCGGTGCGGAAATATTCGGCCAGGCGGGTCCACACTTCGCCGTACGGTAGCGCGAGCTGTTTGATGGTGAACCGGACGCCCTTGGCGTTGGGCTTCAATCCGGCCGCGTCGAGCAGTTCCTTGGCCTTGTTCGGGTCGTATGCCTGCAGCTTCGCGACGTGGGGATCGTAGAACCGCGTGGTGGAGGCGATCGGGCCGGTGGCCACCTTGCCGATGCCGAACCAGAGCTTGCTCAGGATGAAGTTGCGGTCGAGCGCATGGCTGATCGCCTGGCGCACCCGCACATCGTCCAGCGGCTTCACGCGGTGGTTGACCTCGATCCACGAGATCTGCGAGGCGTACTCCCAACCTTGCAGCTCGGTCTCCAGGTTCGGCATCGCCCTGAAGCGCGGAACATCGAACGGCTCGATGTCGTTCGATTGAGTCAGCTGCACCTGCCCGGTCTCCAGGGCGAGCGCTCGGCTCTGGCTGTCGGGGATGATGCGGTAGATGATCTCATCGAGATGCGGCTCGCCCGGCATCCAATAGTCGTCGAACCGCTTCATGCGGACGAAGTTGCCGCGCTGCCACTCGACGAACTGGAACGGGCCGGTGCCGATCGGGTGCTGGTTGGCGGGATTCGAGCGGTATTCGGTGCCGTCGTAGATGTGCTTCGCCACGATGGCGCAGGCGCTGACGTCGAACATCAGGAGGAACGGATCGAAGGGCGTTTCCAGGGTCAGGATCACCGTGTGTGGATCCGGTGCGGTGGCCTCCTTTATCTTGCTGAAGATCGGGCGGGCGCGCGGCGATAGTTCCGTATGAAACTTGGTGATCGAGAAGATTACGTCGTCAGCCGTCAACGGGTGGCCGTCGTGGAACTTCACGTTGTCCTGCAGTTTGAAGGTGTAGGTCTTCTTATCGTCGGACAGCGACCACGATTTCGCCAGCAACGGCATTGGTTCAAGTTTGAAGGAGTATTCCAGCAGTCCCTGGAACAGTTTTCCCGCAGCAAGCGTGGTCGGCCCCTGATTGTTGACGCCGAGCACCAGGATGGGCGGCTCGGGCGTCAGGATCGTGGTAAGCGTTCCGCCGCGCTTGGGAGTGCCTTGCGCGCGAGCCAGGCCGGAAGTGAGCAGTGTCGGCGCGAGTCCCGTAGATGCCGCGCCGACGATGAGGCTACGCCTAGTCAGATCGAGCATCGCGAGCGTCTCCCTGCTTGCCTCCCATTTCTAGTATTCGAAAAATGCTAGCGGCGCGGGGCGCAGGCGGCAAGCCCGTACATCAGATGGTAGCATCTGACGCTGCAGTTCCACTTGCAGCCCAGCGCGATCATTGCTCGCGCCAGGAGCGAGCAGGTCAGAACGGTGGAGAGTGCGCATACCCGTTTCCGAGCTGGAGCTGGGTCGCGAGATTTGGTGGCCATGTTTCGTATATCAGTGTCCACGCGGTGTAGCGACGATCGAACACTTGCGCCTCCGTAGTCAGCCCCAAGACGTTGAAATTTCGATATAAGATGCCACATACAGCAGCGGCATTGCATTCTTATGCGGGTCAACATCAATCAACGTCAGCATTTGAGCCTACCGCCTCGCTGCAAAGCTCTGCAGCGCGGTCAGCCAGGCGCATTCCTGGTGACAGGCAACAATCATGTCTTTAGCTACGTCCCTTGCTGCGCCGGCAACCAGGGGGACCGCCGCGAAACTGGGGGTGCCGGGAGGAGTTGGGGCACATGTCCAACTCAGGTGCTTCAAGCACAGGGGTATACTTGGTTGCTCCCGGCGGGTCGGCCCGCCTGGTCAGCCTACACTAGATACGTTCCAACCAGGCGCCGTCGGGGGTACAGGGTATTTTCACGCCTGATCTCGGACCGGGGGTGGGAGCGTGGCATGGATTTTGAGGTTGGTGCAAACCGGCGCCGAGGGTGAGGATCCAGGCACGGACCTCATGGAGATCAGCAGGCCTGATGGCCTTGGCGATATCGCCAATCTGGGGTTGACCCCGTCCGAGGCGAAGCAGCTGCTGGCAAATGTGCAGCGCGAGATCGCCGCCCCGCAAGCGAGGGACCACGTCGTCACGCGGCCAGATTGCCCGCGCTGCGATGGTGTTTGCCACGTGAAGGTTTACCGGGACCATGCGGTCGCGACGCTGTTCGGTCAGGTCACGATGAAGTTGCCCCGATTTCGCTGCGCCAAGTGTGGTGGGTTCGAGACTGGTATCAGCTGGCCATCACATTGTCGATCGACACCGGAACTGGACCGGCTCCGGGCTCACCTCTCGACCCTGATGACCTACCGGGTTGCCGCTGACCTACTGGAGCAGATGTTTCCGATCGACGCCGGAACGGACCCGGAGACGTTGCGCCGCCATACCCTGAGGGTTGGCGAAGCTTTCGCGGATCGTGCCGCGATCAGGCCGGAAACATCTGCGCCGGCGATCACGGTCACCCTGGAACCCACCTTCATCCGGAGTTGTGAGGACGCGAAGCGTCATCTGGAGGTGCGGGTTGGCAACGTCGAAACGAAATCCGGTCCACGGCAGGTTTTCGGTGCCGTCGCGAAAACCGATACGGACATCAAGGCACTGATCCGCCGGAGCCTCGACGCCATCGGCCGATCGGAAGGCGCCGAATTGACGGCCTGCACCGATGGATGTCCTGGACTTCGACGCGTTCTCGCCGATGCCGGGTTCGCCGAAACGCCAATTCTCGACTGGTTTCATATCGGAATGAGGCTTGAACATCTCAAGCAAATCGCCGGCGCGCTGACGGCCGGCAATCCGGCGCGAGTAGCGGCGAAGGCTGTGATCGTCACCGAAGTCGAGCGACTGCATTGGCGGATCTGGAATGGCAAAGCGAAAAATGCACGGAAAAGCATCATTCGTATCCGCGCGGTCATGCATCATTTCCGGGGCGAGCCGGGTAGCCGAAAGTCCGTCGCGCCGTCATGAAAATTGTGGACCGCCTTGCATGCTCTGGATGGCTATCTGACTGGCCAGAGCGCCTGGTTTGTGAATTACGCCGAGCGTCACCGCGCGGGC
>DASRQX010000099.1:0-13334 GCA_035696165.1 Acetobacteraceae bacterium
GCGTTCCTGAAGGATGCGCCGATCCTGGTGCTGGATGAGGCGACCTCGCACCTGGATACGATCAGCGAACAACTGGTGCGCGCCGCGCTTGATGCGCTGATGGTCGAGCGCACGACGATCGTGGTGGCGCATCGGCTATCGACGATACGCCACGCCGAGCTGATCCTGGTGATGGAAGGGGGACGGGTGATCGAGGCCGGCACGCACGCAGCCCTGCTGGCGGAGCGTGGCGTCTATGCGCGCCTGGTGGAGCGGCAGATCGCCGGCGTCGCAGCCCAACGCGCGGCGGAGTAGCCGGCGGAGCGTCGCCCCCAACTAAACCGGCGCGATGCTCTGTGGACCCCTGCTAAGGGCACAACCCCAAGAGCAGAGCCCCAGCGGAATGCTTTGGGACCCGATCGTCGGTTGGGACGAAGTTCTTGCGCGATTGCGGCCCTACACAATGTGCAGCAGCTTCACCCTGAGCCTGACGCGCCGCGCCAAAAGCGATTGCCTGGAGGCGATCGTCAAGGCTGGCCGATTTTATCCTGCCCGAACCAGGCGCGTCCGATCGCCGCTGATGACTTGGACCCGATCGCCCGAATGTAATCCCAGGTCGCCGTTCTGCACGACGAGTTGTGTCGAGCCGTCGTCCATCCGAACCGTGAATGCCGTTGCCGGCCCACGCGGCGTCGGCGTTGGCGCCGGTGTCGGTGTCGGTGTCGGGGTGCCCATCATGCTGCTGAACGCGCCGCCACCGAGGCCGGAGACCAGCATGGACGACCAACTGTTGCCACCGCCCGGGCCACCTCCAAGCCCTGCGGCCATCCCACCCGCTGCGTTGCCCGTGCCACCACTCGGCTGGCTATTGCTGGCCTCGCGGTCCGCCTGCGTCGCCGGGTGCATCGACAGGGTGGTGCCGTCATTGGTGGGGGTGGGCGTGGGGGCGGTGGGATGGTTGAACATGCTCGACGCTTGGCCGGCAAGCATGACCGTGACGCAGGAAGTGAGGCCGGGCAGAGCGAGTGCGCCCGCCAGGATAGTGAATTTAAGCTGCGTGCATGGCATCGCGGCGATCCTTATGGAGACAGAGCCGCGATCGTGGCGCCGCGCGATTAACGAATAGTGATCGGGCTCCGTTTGGCGGTCCGATGGTCGCGCCGGCGGTGGCAGCGGATGAACCTCCGGCGGAGTTGCCCAGGGGGTGTTGCCGAGGGGATTGGTTGGCACGTTGCTCACGGCAACGCGACAGCCAGCACAATCGGCACTTTCGGTAGCGAGATAGGCTTGCCCCGAACAGCGATATGGGTTAACGCGTTAAGAGACGTTCCTGACTGCCTGACTCAGCGACGGCCTCCAGGCCGTCGTGACCACCGGCCGCTGCTGGCGCGCCACGACGGAGGTTCCCGCGGATGCCTCGCACCCTGTCCCTCATCGACGCGCGCGCGATCGGCTGCATCGCCTTGCTCGGATTACTGGCCGCCTGCGGCAGCCAGGGACCCGGCATCAACGCGACGCAGGAAGCCGCGCGCTATGCCGCCCACGCGCGGGGCAATTACACGCCGCCCGGACCGCCCGACGACCCATGGGGCCCCTATATCAACGAGGCAAGCCAGCGCTTCGATGTGCCCGACACCTGGATCCGCGCGGTGATGCACGTCGAGTCCGGCGGCAACGAGTATCAGGGTGGCCAGCTAATCACCTCGGGCGCGGGCGCGATGGGGCTGATGCAGGTAATGCCCGGTACCTACGACGAGCTGCGCGCCCGCTACGACCTGGGCGACGATCCGTACGATCCGCACGCCAATATTCTCGCCGGCACCGCCTATCTGCGCGAGATGTATGACATCTACGGCGCACCCGGCTTCCTGGCCGCCTACAACGCCGGGCCGGCGCGGCTGGACGACTACCTCAGCAACAGCCGCCCGCTGCCGGACGAGACGCGCCACTACGTGGCAATGATCGGTCCGGCGATCCAGGGCGTCTACCCGCGCACCCGCTCGCCAGCCGAGGCGTACGCGATGAACGTGTTGCCGACCAACATCCCGCCGGGCACGCGCTATGGGCACGCCAGCCAATTCGCCAGCCGTGGCGGTTCAGGGAATCGGGCGCCGCGGACGCCGGTGGAGACCGCGCAATTGGCCGAGCCACCGCGCGCCCATCCCGCGCCACTGGAGCGTCAGGTCGCGCTCGCGCTGCCACCGCCGCAGCCGCAGCCGCGGCGCGGTGGGTTCCATCTGGTTGCGTCCGCCAACGCCGAACCGATGCCTGAACATCACGGCGGCCCGCGGACCGGCAGCTGGGCGATCCAGATTGGCGCGTTCGGCAAGCCCGGCCAGGCGCATGAGGCGATCGACACTGCCTTGGGCCACGCGCGCGACGCGCTTGGCGTGGCGCATCCGATGGTCGCCAGCGTGCATGAGACCCGTGGGACGCTGTACCGCGCCCGGCTGACCGGGCTGTCGCGCGAAGCCGCGGTGACGGCCTGCGAGAAGCTGCGAGGCCACGGCGCCTGCATGGTGTTGTCGCCGGAGGCGCAGTCCTAGCGCAGGCCACCCAAGCCGCGTGGTGCGCCGTGCGTCCCGGTGCACGTCGAGGATCCGCGGTAGACCGGGTGACTGACGGTAGACCGGGTGACTGACGGCTGGCCGGGGATACGATCTGCGATAATCTTTCGGGGCGGGTTGTGCGCTGGTTCGAACGTCACCCGCCATTTACGTTGCCGGGGTCCTGCCAGCCGGCGACGGGAACGCTTCCCTGGTTGCCGCCCAAGTCTGGGCGCTGTTGGGCTTTGTCCGTATTCAAAACGGTGTGGCGCGCGGCAGGCGATCGATGTGGGGACAGCCGAGCCGGCATCATGGGCAGGTTGCGCGTTGACAGCGGCCCGGGGGTGGCGAGGACGCGGCAAAGCTACAAAATCCAACCCTTGAGAAATGGACCACCGCGAATAGGCAGCCACCCATGAGCCCGCCGTACGATCCGGATGCCGACGCGCGGACCGCCCTTCGCCTGATCGGCCCCGACCCCGCCAATTGGGTCCCGGATCGTCCGGGGATCGATCATAACGTCACGATCGTCGGCGGCGGACAAACCGGGTGCGCGCTGGCCTTCGCGCTGCGCCGCGCCGGGATCGGCAGGGTCACCGTGTTGGAAGCGGCGCCGGACGAGCAACGCGCCGGCATCTGGCTGAACGCCGCACGGATGAATCTGCTACGCACGCCGAAGACGTTGCCGGGACCGGAACTCGGCATCCCGGCGCTGAGCTTCCAGGCCTGGTACGAAGCCCGCCACGGGCAGGAGGCCTACGCCGCGATCGATCGTATCAAGCGCACCGATTGGGCTGAGTATCTAAGCTGGTACAAGCATTTTCTCGGGATCAATCTGCGCTACCGGACGCGTCTGACCCGGATCGAACCGGCGGGCGATCATATTCGGCTGCACCTCGATACGCTCGAAGGGACCACAAGGGAAACCACCAGAAAGATCATCCTGGCCACGGGGTTCTTTGGCGGCGGCGGCAAATTCATCCCCGATGTGGTGACGAACACCCTGCCGCCTGCCCGGCACGCGCATACCGAGGATGCGATCGACTTCGCCGCGTTGCGTGGCAAGACCGTGGGTGTGATCGGCGCGGCTGCCGCCGCCTTCGACGCGGCCGGCGTGGCGCTGGAGCACGGCGCCGCCGACGTTCACCTGTTCGCGCGCCGGGACACGATCGCGGCGACACCGATCACTCGATCGCGTGGCTTTCCCGGCGCCTATGACAATTACCACCGGCTTCCCGACGCCGATCGGTGGCATCAGGCGATCCGGTTTTTCCGCGCCGGTTCCACCCCCACGACCGACGCGATAGAGCGCGCGGTGAAATTTCCCAACTTCCATCTGCATCTTTCCGCCCCGTGGACCAGCGCGGCGGAGCGCGACGGTCAGGTCGAGACGACCATCAACGGCACGACGTACCATCTGGATTATGTGATTGCCGGCACTGGCTATTCCGGCGATCTGGCATCGCGTCCGGAGTTGCACGACTTTGCCGGTCAGGTCCTGCTTTGGCGTGACCGTTACACGCCGCCACCTGCCGAACGGGACGAGATGCTCGCGCGTCAGCCCTATCTGGGCGCGGGGCACGAATTGCTGGAGAAGTCGCCAAGCACGTCGCCACTGCTGAAGCACATCCATGTCCAGAACCCGGCCGGATTCGTCAGCTTCGGGTTGCCGATCGGCGATGTTCCCAGCATGAAGCGCGATATCCCCGTTATCGTGGCGCGTATCAGCGCCGATTTGTTCCACGCTGACCTGGAGGTGCTGCGCCATCGCATGACCGGCGATGTGGCGCCGGATTTCACCGAAGAACTCTACCGATGCGCGGTCAGGTAGCGGAAAGCGCGCCAATCTTCAGGCCGGTTCGATCCCCCCGCGCTCGGCCGACCGCATCATCGCTTCCAGCACGCGCATCGCCCGCGCGCCGTCGGCGATATCCGGTGCGTCCGAGGCCTCGCCGCGCACGCGCACGCGGAATGCCGCCAGCAGCGCGTGATAGCCTTTGTGATCCTCGTTGGCCGCGGCTGTCAGGTTTCGTTCCCGCACCAGCGCGTCCTGCGCGGGATCTAGCGTTGCGGCCGGATCCCCCGCCTTGAAGCCCCGCGCGCGGTAGTGCCGCATCTCGTGCACGTTGCGGATCTCCACGCATTGGTGATCGCCCATCACCTGCCACCACTGCATCGGCGTGCCGCGCGACTGGTGGGTGCCCAGCACCACGGTCGCCAGCGCGCCGGAGGCAAAGCCGAGCACCACGTGCAGCGCCAGTTTGCCGCGGGTTGGCTCGTGTCGTCGTGCCTGGACTGAAACGAGCGGCTCGCCCGTCAGCCAGGGCACCATGTCCATCGCGTGTACGCGATGATGCAGGTAGAAACCCGAGTAGCCCGGGTTGCCCACGAAATAGGTCGGCACCGTCAGGTATTCGCCCAGCAGTGACACGCGGGGTCCGAACGCGGCCGAGTGCAGGATGGTGCCGGCGATGCGGTTGGCGGTCGAATAGCGCTTCACGAAACCGACCACGCAGGGCCGGCCGGCGCGGCGTGCGGTCTCGGCCAGAAGCGCGGCTTCGGCCGCGGTGGGCGCCGGGGTTTCTCAATGAACACTGGCAGGTGACGCATCAGGGCTTCGGCCGCCAGGGTCGCGTGCTGCGCCGGCCCGACCGCCATGCCGATCGCGTCCTGCCCGGGATGCGCCAGCAACGTTGCGGGGTCGGTGTAGCGTGCCGGGACGCACTAACGGTCGGCGATGCGTGTCAGCCGTCCGGGATCGAGGTCGCACAGGGCTTCCAAGCGCACGTCCAGGCGCACAAGCTGCGGCAGCAGCATCTCCCCGGCATGCGTGCCGCAGCCGATCCAGCCGATGCGGATCATGCGCCCAGCCAGCGGCCGGGCGCCGGCGTGGTCAGCCCTGGAACATATGCGTCGCGTGGGTAATTGCCGCGCCGGCGCGCATCGCGGCGGCAACCACCGCGGTCTCGCTGAGCTCGGCATCCGACGCACCGGCCTTGCGTGCTTCCTTGGTGTGGATGGCGATGCAGTATGGGCACTGGGTAGTCAGCGCCACCGCCAGGGCCAGGAGCTGCTTGGTCTTGCCGTCGATTGCGCCAGGCGCGAAGGCCGCCTTGTCGAAGGCCCAGAAGGCCTTCATCCCAGGTTCCGCCGCTGCGTCCATCGTCTTGAGCGCGGCGAGATTTTTCATGTCGTACATGTCGTCCTCCTGCTGGCTTGCCGTGCCGACAAGTCGGCACAGGTTGGCGGCGGATTGCAAGGGCGCCGGTCATTCGCGCCACGCCGCGTGCAGGGCGCCGCGTAGCAACGCGCCGCTGTGGGCAAGGTCGGCGTCCTCGTTGTGTGTCGGCGGGCGCCACTGGGCGAGGGGGACCGACAGGCGATGATCGGTGCGACGGAACGGTTCCAGCGTGATCACGCCGGTGAAGCCGATGTCGGCCAGCGCGCGGCAGAGCGCGGGCCCGTCGAGATGGCCAGTGCCGAGGAAGCCGCGATGGTCCTCGGTGGCCTGGAAGTGGATCAGGTGAGGCGCGGCCAGGCGGATTGCGGCGGGTAGGTCGTCATCACACAAACCTCCCATTGTCAGCGCCTAATTCCCAAGGACGGAACGGTGCGAACTCATTACTGCACCACTGCCAAGAATCCTGGGCGGCGGCTTGGGTCAAGGGCCACGTGTGCCACTTCGGTTACAGCATCACCGTTCCGCCATCGACGGCGATTGTCTGCCCTGTGACGAAGCGGCTGGCGTCCGAGATCAGCCATGCCACCGTGCCCGTCAGGTCCGCCGGCACCAGGGTGCGTGGGATCGACTGGCCTGCCCGGATCACCTCCAGCGCGCGGTCGCGTTTCTCGCCCAGGAACTCGTCGGTGCCCTCGGTCAGCACAGCGCTCGGCGCCAGCGCGTTCACCCGGATGTTGTCGCGCCCAAGCTCGCGCGCCAGGCCGCGGGTCAGGCCGATCACCGCCGCCTTCGAGGTGGTGTAGTGCAGCGCGTACGGCATCCCGTAGGTCGCCGCCAGCGAGGCGACGTTGACGATCGATCCGCCGCCGGCGGCGCGCATCGCGTCGACCGCGGCCTTGCAGCAGTTCCAGATGCCCTTGACGTTGACCGCCATGGCGGCGTCCCAGGCGGCCTCCGCGATCGCATTGAACCGGCCACCGCGCAGCGCGCCGTACAGCGCGGCGTTGTTCACCAGCGCATCGATCCGGCCGTAGGCGTCCAGCGCCGCCCGCACCATCGCGTTGGCCTGCGACATGTCGGTCACATCGAGCGCGACGCCGATCGCCTGTCCACCGGCATCGCGCGCAGCCGCCACGGTCGCCGCGCAATCCAACACATCGCCCGCCACCAGCTTTGCGCCTTGTGCGGCGAGGCTGACGACATATTCGCGTCCCAGCCCGCGCGCCGCGCCGGTGACCAGGACCACTTTGTTCTCAACCGTCATCGACTTTCTCCCGGGCCAATGGGTTTCGCCGGCACACTCGATCGGCAGTGTGGGATCCACCACGAAGCGCGCCAACCGCTGTGGTCGCCCACGAGTTGCCCGGCCTCGCGGTCATCCCCGCTCGGGTGCTCCGGACAACCTGGTCTTCACCGGTCAGCATTTTGGCTCCGGACTGAGTTCAGTGGTCGGCACAGTTGAACGCATCAACCCGACCCTTTGGATCCCGGGGCGCCCGCAGGAGGGTTTAGCCGAATGCGCGGACCGCGTGCTAGGCTCGCCCCGTTGGGAACAAACAAGGGGGGGGACGATTATGAACAAAGGCACCTTGAGGCACCGACGGCTGCTCGGCGCGAGCGGCTTGGCGATCGCGGCCGGGTTGGTATTCGGTGGCGTCGCGGCACGGGCGGAGCAGACGCTGGTCATCAGCATCGCCGCGGACCCGACCGGGTTCGATCCGGAAGCGGTGGCGAACAACACCTCGGGCTTCATCATGGCGACGGTGTTCGACAGCCTGGTGCGCTACAAGCCCGGCACGACCGAGGTTGAGCCCGGACTGGCCAAGAGCTGGGACATCTCGCCCGACGGCCTGACCTATACGTTCCATTTACGAACCGGCATCAAGTTCCATGACGGCACGCCGTTCAATGCGGCGGAATACATCAAGACGCTGGATCGCCAGCTAAAGAAGGACGACCCGAATTCGATCTACAAGACGGGGCCGGTCGAGGGCTACGAGGACTTCACATTTGGTACCGTCGACTCGTATAGCGCGCTCGACGACAACACGGTGCAGTTCAAGCTGAAGGCGCCGTCGGCGGCCTTCCTCAACAGCCTGGCGATGGTGTGGAACGGCGTGGTCAGCTACGACGCCGCGGCGAAATACGGCAAGGATTTCCGCAACCATCCGGTCGGCACCGGACCGTTCATCTTCCGCGAATGGAAATCCCGCGACCAGATCGTGCTCGACGCCAACCCAGACTATTGGAAAGGCAAGCCGAAGCTCGATCATATCGTGTTCAAGGAATATCCGGATGCGCAGGCGGCGTTGCTGGCGTTGCAACGGGGCGAGACGCAAATCATGGGCGATGTCGCGACCCAGGTAATCCCGGCGCTACGCGCGGACCACAACATCGTGGTGGTGACGCAGCCGGGCCTGACGGTGAACGGCATGGCGATGCCGAACGACACGCCGCCGTTCGACGACAAACGGGTGCGCCAGGCGCTGAACTACGCGGTGGACAAGGAGGCGATCAACAAGGCGCTGTATGGCGGGCTGGCGGTGACGATGACCTCGCCGCTGCCCGAGGCGCAATGGGGCTTCGACAAGTCGCTGAAGGGCTATCCGTATGATCCGGCGAAGGCGAAGCAGTTGCTGGCGGCAGCCGGCGTCAAGCCTGGGCTGAAGATCGAGTTGCTAAGCTACAACACGCCGCGCGGCTACAATCCGGCGGGTGCCGATCTGGCAGTGGCGTTGCAGGGGTATTTCCGTAAGGTCGGGATCGAGGCCGAGGTGCGGAAGCTTGACATGGGCGCCTTTCTCGCCTCGGTCCGTTCCGGCAACTATCACGGCCTGTTCCTGACCGGCTGGAGCGGTGACAACGGCGATCCAGATAATTTCGTCGGCGAGCTGTGGGGTTCGTATGGCATGCCGGTGAATGACGCCTCGCACTACAAGGACCTGGCGGTCGACAAGTTGATGCAGCAGGCCGCGGCTGAGGTGGATCACGCCAAGCGGCTCCAGATGTATGCGAAGATTCAGGCGATGATCCTGGATGGCGCGCCTTGGGTGTTCGTTAATTCGACGCTGCAGGTGCGGGCGACGCGCAAGGAGGTGAAGGGCTTCCAGCTTAATCCGACGCAGATGTTCTTCGATATGGAGACTGTGTCGTTACAGAAATGACCACCACGGCATGGCCGGGCTTGTCCCGGCCATCCATGACTATGCTTGCGGCACGCCGGTAATACCAGCAGCCGAAAGTCCAGACTCTCCCCTGTCGTGGCCGGCTAAGCCCGGCCATGACGGGGGAGAGTCGGTGGGTCAATCTTTTCGACGCCTGACATAATGCGGCATTGCCCCGCCGACTGATGCCGGTTGTGTTACCGGCGGATCAACGCCAGTACGATCTCGACCACGATCAGCAGCACAATGAGCACCTCCAGCAGTTCGGCTCGGCTGCTGGAGGCCTCGTCGTACAGCGCGGAATAGGTGTCGCGGATGATTGCCAGCTTGCGGTCCACCGCAGCGCTGACGGTAGAGACGCGGAACAGATCGAGCGCCGCGCTGTAGATGCGGGCCAGGTAGACGTCTTCGGTGACCTGCAGCGCGTTGTCCACCTTCTCAGTGAGTTCCGTCACCTCCGCAACCAACGTGTGGAAGCGGCGCGCCAGATTGGCGAAACGACGTGCGGCAAGTGGGGCCAGTTTGCGGCGCTCGGTTTCCACGAGGTCGTACATGCGCGGCAGTTCGTCATCCAGCAATTCATCGTAGTAGCGCATTTCCAGTAGCTGCGCATTGGCGACTTCCAGCACGTCGATCACGTCGGAATCGCCGCGTGGCTCGTAGATGAAAGCCCGATCCCAGGTGAGCACGACGAGATCGTCGCTGTAGTAGGAGAAGCGCTGCCGCAGCAGGTCCTGCCGCGCGCCATCCGACAGCGTGCGCCGCTCGCCAGAGAGCAGCGGCACCACGTCGACCCGTTCCTGCAGGAGCGCTGCCGTCATTGGCTGGTCGAAGCTGTGCGTGACTCCGATCAGATAATCCTCCTGCAACGCCGAAGAGGATGCCGGACGGACCAGAGCGGGGGCGATCGCCGTTCGTACCACCTGCAACAGATTGGTCCAGGGATCGGCGTGGGCCTGTCCGACGCTGCGGTCCACCGCGTTCACCTGTGCAACGAAGGCCGACCATGGGAGGTCGCGGATCGCCACGCGCAGGGCGATCGACACGGCACCGAAATCGTACAGCCGCGCGGTGACCTCGGCCTGCACGGCGGCGCCATCCAGCATGAGCGTCAGCGGGTCCAGAACCAGTGAGACCGGCGGCACATCGAAGGCCACCGCCTTGGGTGGGGTTGCGGTCAGGCGGCCACGGCTGGCGCTGCGCGCTCGCGCGGCCCACACCAATTCCACCTTGGCGAGGTCGATCGCATAGGCAATGTCGAACAGCCGGAACGCGATGATGACACCGCTGGTGACGATGGGCTGGGCTGGGCTTGTTGTGGTTTCGCACGTCATATTGGTGCCCTGCGTGCGTATCAGGATGGCGCCGTCACACCGGCCAATGACAACTCCCGTGCCCGCAGACAGCGCACCGCATGGCCCGGCGCAACGTCTTCCAGGGCCGGAACGATCTGCCGGCACTGTTCCGTCGCATAGCGGCAGCGTGGATGGAAGTGACAGCCCGAGGGTGGGTTGGACGGGTCGGCGACCTCGCCTTCCAGCACGATCCGGCGTGCGCGTTGACGCGGGTCGGGCACCGGCACGGCGGACAGCAGCGCTTCGGTGTACGGATGGCGCGGCGTGGTGAACAGCGCCTCGGTGGGGGCGATCTCCACGATGCGGCCGGCATACATCACCGCCACGCGGTGGCTGACATGTTTTACGACCGAGAGATCGTGCGCGACGAACAGATAGGATAGGCCCAATCGGTCTTGCAGCTCCAACAGCAGATTGACAATCTGTGCCTGTACCGAAACGTCAAGCGCGGAGACCGGTTCGTCCGCCACGATCAGGGCTGGATTCAGCGCCAGGGCACGGGCGATGCCGATACGTTGACGCTGCCCGCCGGAGAAGGCGTGCGGAAAACGGTTCAGATAAGCACTCGGCAAGTGCACCAGTTCCAATAACTCGGCCACGCGGGCGTTGCGCGCCGTGGTGTCGGTCATGCCGTTCACCAGGAGCGGCTCGCCGATGATCTCGGCGATGGTCATGCGCGGATTGAGCGAGGAGAACGGATCCTGGAAGATCATTTGCATCTGGCGGCGCAACGGGCGAAGCGCCCTCCGATCCAACCGGGCGACGTCGATGTCTTCGCCGGTTTCGGCACGGAAGCGTATTTCGCCACCGGTCGGCGTGATCGCGCGCAGGATGCAGCGGGAAGTGGTGGTTTTGCCGCAGCCGGACTCACCGACCAGGGACAGCGTCTCGCCGCGGGCGATGGAGAAGCTGACATCGTCGACGGCGCGTACCGTGCCCGCGTTGCGGCCGAACAGGCCGCCGCGGATGGGGAAGTATTTGCGCAGACCGCGCACTTCCAGGACAATGGCGACGGCTGGCATCAGCGATTCTCCGTTGGCCATGACGACGTTGCTCCGCCGTCACGGCCAGGGCTGGATTGCTGTTGCGTCACGCCGGCACCGGGGTACGTTCGGGCGCGTACAGATGACAAGCGGCGGCGTGGCTTTCCGCGATTGCCACCTCGGCCGGGAACGACTTGTCGCAGGTCCCACGCATGAACTCCGGGCAGCGCGGGTGGAACGGACATCCGGGCGGGCGCGCGAACGGATGCGGGATCGAGCCCGCGATTGTTGCCAGTCGCGAACGCGGTTCGGCCAGCACCGACGGGATCGAGCGCAGCAACGCCCGGGTATACGGATGTAGGGGCGCATGAAAGATCGCGTCAATGGGACCTTTCTCCACCTCATGGCCGAGATACATCACCACCACATGGTCGGCCATCTCGGCGATCACGCCCATGTCGTGGGTGATCAGGATCACCGCCAATCCGCGCTGCTGCTGCAAACTGCGGATCAGCTCCAGGATCTGCGCCTGGGTGGTCACGTCCAGCGCGGTGGTGGGTTCGTCGGCGATCAGGATGCGCGGCTCGGCGGCCAGCGCCAGCGCGATCATCACCCGTTGGCGCAGCCCACCTGACAGTTCGAACGAATAGGCATCGATCCGCTGCGACGGGCGGGGGATGCCAACCATCGCCAGCAGTTCGATCGCGCGCGCCCTTGCCGCGCGCTTGGACAGCGACGCATGCAGGCGGATCGCTTCGATGAGCTGGTTGCCGATGGTATGGAACGCCGACAGGCTGCTCATCGGTTCCTGGAACACCAGGCCGATCTCGCCGCCACGGATCGCACGCATCTGGGCGCCATCGGCCGGCAACTTGGTCAGGTCGGCAACGGAACCGTCCGCCCGGCGCAGTATGATCTCGCCGCCGATGATGCGGCCGGGCCGTTCGACGATGCGCAGGATGGACCGCGCGGTCACGCTCTTGCCGCAGCCGGATTCACCGACGATGCCCAGCGTCTGTCCCGGAAACAGATCGAACGAGGTGCCGTCAACAGCGCGTACCGCGCCCTCCTCGGCGAGGAAATAGGTCTTCAGGTCGCGCACGGACAGGATCGGGTCAGCCATACGGGTCCGCCGCGTCGCGCAGGCCATCGCCAAGGAAGTTGAATGCCAGGATCACGATGATCACCGGCACCGCGGCAACCAGCAACCACGGCGCCAGGCCGAGCGTTTCCAGACTCTGCGCGTCCTGCAGCATCACGCCCCAGGAAATCGCCGGCGGGCGCAGGCCGAGTCCGAGGAACGATAATGTCGTCTCGCTGATAATCATCGCCGGCAACGCCAGGCTGGTCGCGGCGATGATATGCGACAGGAACGACGGCACCATGTGCTTGAAGATGATACGCAGGCGAGAGGCGCCGGCGAGTTCGGCGGCGACGATGAAATCCTCTTCCCGCAACGCCAGGAACCGGCCGCGCACGACGCGCGCCAACTCGGTCCAGCCGATCAGCGAGATGATGATGGTGATGGCGAAGTAGACCTGCTCCGGTGACCAGCTTGTCGGGATCGCGGCGGCGAGGCCCATCCACAGCGGGATGGTCGGAATCGAGCGCAGGATCTCGATCACCCGCTGGATGACCGTATCGATCCAGCCGCCATACAGGCCGGAAATGCCGCCCAGCAGCACGCCCAGCACCAGGCTGAGTGCCACGCTGACCAGCCCGATCGTCAGCGAAGTGCGGGTCGCCAGCACCAGGCGAGAAAACACGTCGCGCCCAAGTTGGTCGGTGCCAAATAGGAACAGCGCGTCGGTAGCCTGGCCGTTGCTGACGCCGAGCAGATGGATGTCGGTCGGAAACAGCCCGAACAGGCGGTACGGATAGCCGTGCGCGAACCACGCCAGGTCACGGGCATCGCCGGGGTCCGGCGCGTAGCTCAGCTTGAAGGTCCGCAGGTCACGCTTGCCCTTCAGCGCATAGACCTGGGGATGGAAGTGTCCGTCAGCGTCGAACAGGTGGATCGGCTGCGGCGGGATGTAGCTGCGCGCTGCAAGTGTGTCGAATGGCTCGGAATAGGAGATAAAATCGGCAAACGCGGAAACCACATAAAACGCCAGCACGATCACCGC
>DASRQX010000100.1:0-5093 GCA_035696165.1 Acetobacteraceae bacterium
TCTCGTTGCGCGCGCCTATTCGGACCAGGCCGGCGACAAAGCGAGGAACCGGTCATGGTTGTGAGTCTAATACCAACGACCCTAGACATTGACGCACGGGCCGCTGCCCCCCGTCATGCCGGCGCAGGCCGGTATCCACGACTTGCCTTCGTTGCAGCAAAGAAAGTCGTGGATACCGGCCTGCGCCGGCATGACGGGGGGCAGCAGCCCGTGCGTCAATGCCTAGGGCCGTTGGTATTAGACTCACAACCATGACCGGTTCCTCACTTTGTCGCCGGCCTGGTCCGAATAGGCGCGCGCAACGAGACGTTCCGATTTTCCGCGGACGGAGCGATGTTGTTGGTGATCGACCTCCGGCGTCAACTGGAGGAAATCGGATTTCATTGCGTGAGATTGCTTGCTTGTCGCCGTATTGCACGCCCAAGCGGCTGTTCTGGCTTCGGCCAATCGCTGCTGTTTCGCGCCCATCACTGCTACCGCGTCGAGCGGCGCAGCGAGTCCAGCCCCACCGTTGACGGCGCGGCGCTCCGATGGCCCGATGGAGGCGTAAGACCCAGGACCATGGAGGAAGATCGATGTCATTCTACCGAGGCATGACCTGCGAGAACGTGACCATCAACGGCGACAAAGGCACGCCGATAACGGCTTACGTGGCCAGACCATCTGGTCCCGGCCCGTTTCCGGGCGTGGTGCTGATCCACCATCTGCCGGGCTGGAGCGAGCTCTACATCGAGACGACGCGCCGGTTCGCGCATCACGGCTATCTGGCGATCTGCGCCAACCTGTACGAGCGCGAGGGTGGCGGCAGCGACGGCAACCCTGACGACGTCGCGGCCAAGGTGCGCGCCGAGGGCGGCATCGCCGACAGCCAGATGGTCGGCGATACCGAAGCCGCCGTGAAGTGGATGCGCGCGCAGCCGGATAACAACGGCAAGGTCGGTCTGATCGGCTCCTGCTCCGGCGGCCGGCACGCGTTCATCTATGCCTGCCAGAAGAAGGACATCGATGCCTGCGTCGAGCAGTGGGGTGGCCGCGTGGTGATGGGCAAGGAGGAGCTCAACGCGAAGACGCCCGTCGCACCGATCGACATGACGAAGGACCTGAGCTGCCCGCTGCTAGGCCTGTTCGGCAACGACGATCGCGCGCCGAGCCCGGAGCAGGTGAACCAGCACGAGGCGGAGTTGAAGAAGCACGGCAAGTCGCACGAGTTTCACCGCTACGATGGTGCCGGCCATGGGTTCTTCTATTGGCACCGGCCGCTTTATCGGCCCGAGCAGGCGATGGATGGCTGGAACAAGATATGGGCCTTCTTCGGCAAGTATCTGGCGAAGTAGGAGGGCGGACATGTGCACGTCCATCATCGAGATCGCGCGGGCGGAGGGCATGGCAAAGCGCGGGGACGAATGGTTCCCGCTATCGCGGTCGGTGGTTGCCTATGACCACGCGCGCCATGCGCCGCTGGGCGATGTCATCACGCTCGACTTCATCAATACGGACCTCGACCCAGGTGCGCGGGCGGGGATCGAGCTGACGCTGGAGACGGCCAAGGAGCTGCGCGCGGCGCTCGACCGGGCGATTGCCGCCGCCGAGTTCGAGGAGGCGGAAGTGCGGGGGAAGGGCGTCGTGTTCGGCCTGGTGCGAGCTGCGTGACGAGGCATATACCACTTCACCATGCAAATCGGTTACTTTGATAACTGAAAGGAACAAAGAATCACCACGGAGGCACAGAGACACAGAGACGAATATCAAGCGGATCACATGATCTTTCTGCTCTGTGCCTCAGTGTCTCTGTGGTGATCCTTGCTTCCTTGCAGGGGTCATCACTCGGGCGCCTGATTGGGGGAAGACAGACATGACGGACGATGGCGTGGCGGCGCGTGCGAAGGCGCTGCTGGAAAGCGCGCTGGTCTGGGATGCGCATAGCGGCTTCGCGCCGACGCCGGAGGTGGATCTCAACCAGCTCGAACGCTGGCGGGCGGGCAGCGTCGATTTCCTGTCGATCAATGTCGGCTATGACCTCAATCCATGGGAAGACACGATCCGCAACCTGGCAGCGTTCCGCCATTGGCTCGCGTTGCGCCCGCAGCGATTCGTGCTGATTGAGACGGCCGAGGACGTGCGGCGGGCCAAGGTCGAGGGCAAGATGGCGATTGGCTTCGACCTTGAGGGCGCGCGGTCGCTGGACGGCAGGCTGGCCATGCTGTCGCTGTACCAGCGGCTCGGCGTGCGGCAGATGCATTTCGTCTACAACCGGAACAACGACGCGGGCGGTGGCTGCCACGATGACGATAAGGGGCTGACGGATTTCGGTCGCGCGCTGCTGGTCGAGGCGAACCGGCTGGGCGTGCTGGTCGATCTGTCGCATCTGGGCTTTCGCACGAGCATGGAGATCATCGAGCGCACCCGGGCGCCGGTGGTGTATTCGCATGCCAATCCGAAGGCGCTGGCCGAGCATCCGCGCAACGTCACCGACGAGCAGATGCGCGCCTGCGTGGCCACTGGCGGGCTGGTGGCTGTTACGGGCATCGGGCGGTTCCTGGGCGACCCCGACGCGGCCTCGGCGACGCTGGTACGGGCGATCGAGCTCACGGTGGACCGCGTGGGCGTGGCGAATGTCGGCATCGGCCTGGACTATAGCTGGGCCGCCGCAAGCAGCGGATTGCGCGACCCAGTGTTCTGGCCGCGGGAATGGTATGCCGGCAAATCCGACTACCTGCGGCCCGACCAACTGCCCGAAATCACCGAAATGCTGCTGTGCCTTGGCTATGACGATGACGACGTGATCGGCATTCTCGGCGCCAACTACATGCGCGTGGCGGAGCGTGTCTGGTCGTCGCCGGTACCGGAATGACGGGTGCCGGAATGACGGGTGCCGGTATTAGTGATACCGGAATGACCATTACCGGAACGAGCGCTGCGCCCTATATTAGTGGTTGGAAGTCCGCCGCCTTGGCGAAGATGCGCTGCTTGAGCCGCGGCAGCATGGCCGCCCGCGGCAGTTCCGGCCGCTGATGGAACCAGCCCATCTGCGCCATGTCGCGGATCAGCAGGAACATCGGCAGCAGCACGAGGTTCGCGTCCGAGATCGTGCGCACTGACCGATAGCCCGCGATGCAGGCGTCGCGGAACATGACGAAGTCGGGATGGTCCTGGTAGCCGACCAGCGCCACCGCCAGGTCGTACTGGTGCCAGCCAAACCCGGCATCGTCGAAGTCGATAACCGCTGCTTGCGCCCCGTCGATCAGAACGTTGCGTGGATGCAGGTCGGCATGGATCAGGCTGAACGTGCGAGCCGGCTTGCCATAGCGGGTCAGTGCGGCGTGCAGCCGGTCCCGCATGCCGAGCAGGATGTCGCGTTCCGAGGGCGAGAATATGGGATGGTCCCAGAACGGACCCCAGAACGGTTCGGGCCCCATCAGCCCGTCGGCGTCGAGCGCGTGCCGCTGGAATTGGGCGGGCGGTTTCCACCCGGTCGCCTGGTCATGAATCGCTGCCATAATAGCGCCAATGCGCGCGAAGTGGCGTGCGTTCGCGGCGCTGTCGGTTTCACGCGCAACCACATCGGCGAGCAGTTCGCCTTCCCTCCAGCGCGCGAGGCCCGCCCAGCGCCGTTCCCCGGTTGCGGCGATCTCGACCTGGGCGAAGTTTTCCCCCTCCTGCGTCAGCAGCGGCTCGGGGGCCGCAATGCCAGCCTGGACCAGGGCGCGGGTCCACAGGTGCTCCGATCGCAGGGCGGCGATGTCGTGGTACCAGGGGCGATGCAGCCGCAGCACGAGCGGCGACCCATCGCGTCGATCGGTTGCTCGGAAGGTAACGTTCTCGCTCAGGCGCACGAAGTGCAGGTCTGCGGGCTCGACACCGAACGCCGCGAGCGCCTGGCGGGCGGCCAGTGCGTAGGCCTGGCCCGGGTCCGTGGTCAGGGGTTCTGTGGTCAGGGGCTCCGTCGTCATGCCGCGAGTTCGGCGATCGTTTCGTCCCAGGCGACCAGGAATGCGGCCGCGTCGGCTTGCGAGAACGGCAGCGGCGGGCGGATCTTCACGACGTTGGCGAAGGCGCCGGCATTGCTCATCAGGAAGCCCTTGTCCTTCAACCGGTTGATCACCCGCTTGGCGAGGTCCGTGTCGGGCGCCTTGTCCGCGGGCCTGACCAGCTCGATGCCGATGAACAGGCCGTGGCCGCGCACGTCGCCGATCGCGTCGCTGGCGCCCTTGCGCTGGGTCAGAGCGGCCTTCAGCGCGGTGCCGACGGTGGTTACGTTGCCGAGCAGGTTGCGTTGCTCGATCTCATCCAGCACCGCCATGCCGACCGCCGCCTGCAACGGCGAGGAGGCGAAGGTGTTGAAGTAGCGCGTCTTGGCACGGAAGGTCTCGACCAGCGCGCGGCTCGCGGCGGTGGCGGCGATCGGCAATCCATTGCCCATCGGTTTGCCTGTCACGACGATGTCAGGGGTGAAGCCGGTCACCTCGTAGCCCCACCAATGGCCGGTGCGGGCGTAGCCAGCTTGCACTTCATCCGCGATCACCAGGCCGCCGGCGTCGCGCACCTTCGCCGCGGCGCGGGCCATGAAGCCGGCGGGGATGTCGGGCAGGCCTTCGTTGGCCAGGATCGAGCAGACGATCATGGCCGCGACACCTTCCCCGGAGGCTTGCAGCTCGGCGATCGCGGCGTCGAGTTTTTCCAGGTACGCCTCGCACAGCGCGTCCTCGCTCAGGCCGGGCGCGATCGGGCGGAATTTTTCCGGGAAGGCGAAGGCGCGGACCGAGGGGTTCGGGGAGGGCGATTGGCCGAGCCGGGTGAGCGCGCCGACGAGCTCGCTGTTGCCGTGATACGTTGCGTTTGTGCAAATAATGCCGTGCTTGCCGGTGGCGAACCGCGCCATGCGCAGCGCGACCTCGTTCGCCTCGGTGCCGCTGCAGGTGAGGACGACGCTCTCGATCTGCGGGCCGTGCAGCGCGGCGAGGCGTTCGCAGAAGTCGACGACGGCTTCGTGCAAGTAACGGCTGTGGGTGTTCAGCGTCGCCTGCTGGCGTGCCATCGCCTCGACCACGCGCGGGTTGGCGTGACCGACACAGGGGACGTTGTTGTACATGTCG
>DASRQX010000101.1:0-9090 GCA_035696165.1 Acetobacteraceae bacterium
ACGTCATCCCGAAGCCGCGGTGATCATTCCACCTCGGGCGACGGCAGTTCCGAACGAATCAACAACGACGCAGCGCGATCGACATATTGCAGAGATTGAAAAACACGCGCGCATGGGATGGCAGCGTCGTTCAGGCTACAACCGCCAAAGCCTGGTCGAAACCGCAATGTATCGCTACAAGACCATTGTCGGCCGGCGACTTCGCGCCCGGACTCTGCCCAATCAGCGGACCGAGACAAAAATTGGGTGCAACGTGCTCAACCGGATGACGACGCTCGGCATGCCGGCCACCGTACGGATCCGCTGACACCCGCGACGAGAGGTGATACGAATCCAGCGATCCATTCATGCACCAAGGCGCGCCGAAATTGTAATGTCCGCCGAGGACATGGTCGACGCTGCCCTCGCCGGGCTCGACTAAGGGGAAACGGTCACCATTCCAGCTCTCGCCGACAAGGCCGAGTGGGACGCCTTTGAGGCAGCGCGGCAGGCGATGTCCGGCAGGCTTTCACGTGCAGCCCCGGCCGATCGATACAACGTCGGGCATTCCCGAACAGTGGGAGCGTAACATGACAAACTTAGCAAAGACGGCCGGTCTTGCTGGCGTCATTGCAGTCGCATTGGCAACCGCCACGCCCGCGCTAACCGCCACGAAGCATGATCACGCGGTGCGCGAGGGCCAGGCCGCGGCGACCGCCTTGGACGCCAACGCCTCAGCCATCACCTACTGGGTGAAGCAGTCCGATGGGTGGCACGTGGTGACTACCGTCGACTCGGTAATCGAGCGGAATGACGATGGAGAAAAGCACGCTGTGGTGCGTTTTTCCTCGGTGTTAATGCCTGGCCAGTCGCAGTTGATCTCGGTTCCCTCTGCCATAAGCGAGCAACAGCAGGTGCTGCGCATCCGTCGTCTAGGCGACCAAATCGAGATAGCGCGAATCCCTGGTTCGTCGGTCTGACGACAGGCCCCATGATTGCTCCCGAGGTCGGAGCCCCGCACGGATGCCGACCTCGGGTTATACTCAAAGAGTGGTTCTCTCTTACGAAGCAAAGCCGTCGGCACCGCGTCCGGAGTCTGCTTATTGCAGTCGCACACTCCAAAGCGGCCTGTCCCGTCACGGCCAGCTCCAGCCATTCTGGATTGCGCGCTCGGCGGTCGCTCAATCGGAGCGGTTCATCTCCCGAAAGTGGGCATGAACCCCGGCGACCTTCCCCCGGGGCAGTCATGGGTGGGTTTGGGACGGCCCGTCCCTGCGTGGATCGACAGTGAACCCGAACCGATGAAGATCCCGACATCGGAATCATTGGAGGCGGCGAAACGTCCTGAGAGAAACTCCGCTCCCGCATGCAGTTCGAGAGCTGCCCGAGAGAAGTAACGGCTATGAGAAGTAACGGCTATCGCCGGGGGCGTCGGCTACCGAGGTCGGCTGGACGACGGCGAAGTTACGTCCGTCCGTGCCGTCAACGGCGAAGACCGGCAATATGGCGAACTCGGTTAGGACCGCCGCTGTGCCAACTCCTCGATTGCCGCGCTGTATTCTGTCAATGATTTGCGAACCGCGTTCGCGCGCTACCTGCCGTTCTGTTTCCGCCAAGCTTCGAAGGCTTCGAGATTGGACTCGTCAGTCGGGGGATACAGGCCGAGTGTCTTTTGACCGCCACGCACACGATCGATGACGAAGTCCTCGAACGCCGTCATTTCCACGGCGTCGTTCGCGATCTCGTCCACGATGTCCGCCGGCACGATGATCACGCCGTCGAGGTCGCCCACCACGACATCGCCGGGAAAAACCGGCGCGTCGCCGCAGCCGATCGGAACGTTGATGTCGATCGCCTGGTGCAGAGTGATGTTGGTCGGCGCCGACGGACGATTATGATACGATGGGATATCCAACATCGCGATCTCCGCGGAATCGCGGAACCCCCCATCGGTGACCACGCCTGCCACGCCGCGGACCATAAGCCGTGTCACCAGGATGCCGCCGGCCGACGCCGCGCGGGGGTCCTTGCGGCTGTCCATCACCAGCACCGCGCCAGCCGGACATTCCTCGACTGCCTTGCGCTGCGGATGACTGTGGTCGCGGAAGACCGTCATCGGATTAAGGTCTTCGCGTGCCGGCATGTAGCGAAGCGTATAAGCCTCTCCAACCATGCTACCATCTTTCGGCGCGCCGAGCGGCCGCACGTCCTGCACCATCTGATTGCGCAAACCGCGCTTGTAAAGCGCACTCGCAAGTGTCGCAGTGCTGACGCCGCGGAGCTTGTCGCGGGTTTCCGGGCTCAACTTTCCCACTTGTCGTTGCCTTTCGCTTCGGATCAGTAGATAGCAGGTTCGCTCACCGGCGCGCCGAATTCGGTCCGCAGGAAGTCGAAGTCGCAGCCTTCATTGGCCTGCTGGATGTGCTGCGTGAACATGAAGCCGTAGCCGCGCTCGAAGCGCTTCGGCGGCGCCGTCCACGCGGCGCGCCGACGCGCGAGTTCCGCCTCGCTGACCTCCATGCGGATGCTGCGCGCGGGCACGTCGATGCTGACGATGTCGCCGGCGCGCAGCAACGCGAGCGGGCCGCCGATGTAGCTCTCCGGCGCGATATGCAGCACGCAGGCGCCGTAGCTGGTGCCGCTCATTCGTGCGTCGGACAGACGCAGCATGTCGCGATGGCCTTGCTTCAGAAGTTTCTTCGGCATCGGCAGCATGCCCCATTCCGGCATTCCCGGGCCGCCCTGCGGGCCGGCGTTGCGCAGCACCAGCACATGGTCGGCGGTAATGTCGAGCGTCTCGTCGTCGACCGCCTTTTTCATCGTGGGATAATCGTCGAACACCAGCGCCGGCCCTGAATGCTTCAGGAAGCGCTGGTCCATCGCCGCGGGCTTGATGACGCAGCCGTCGGGTGCGAGGTTGCCCCTCAGTACCGCGAGCGAGCCCTCGGCGTAGATCGGGTTCTTCGTCGTGCGGATCACGTCGTCGTTGAACACTTTCGCGCCGGCGATGTTCTCGCCGATCGTGCGGCCCGACACGGTGAGGCAGTCGAGGTGCAGGTGCCCGCTAATCTCACCCATCAGCGCGCGGATGCCTCCGGCGTAGAAAAAATCCTCCATCAGGTAGGCCGTGCCGCTCGGGCGCACGTTGCCGATCACGGGCACGCGGCGGGAGCAGCGCTCGAAATCGTCGAGTCCGATGTCGATCCCGGCGCGCCGCGCCATGGCGATGAGGTGGATGATCGCGTTGGTCGAGCAGCCCATCGCCATCGCGACCGCAATCGCGTTCTCGAACGCCGGTCGGGTTTGGATGCGCTGCGGCGTAAGGTCTTCCCAGACCATGTCGACGATGCGCCGTCCGGTCTCCGAGGCGAGGCGGATATGCCCGGCATCCGCGGCGGGCACCGACGAGCCGCCGGGCAGCACCATGCCGGCCGCCTCGGCGATGGCCGTCATTGTGCTCGCGGTGCCCATCGTCATGCAGGTGCCGTAGCTGCGGGCGATGCCGGCCTCGACGCCGTGCCAGTCCTGCTCGGTGATCTTCCCGGCGCGCAACTCATCCCAGTACTTCCAGCTATCCGACCCGGAGCCGAGCGTGCGGCCTTGCCAGTTGCCGCGTAGCATCGGCCCGGCGGGCAGGGATATCGCCGGGATGTTCATGCTGGTGGCACCTAGCAGCAGACCTGGCGTGGTCTTGTCGCAGCCGCCCATCAGCACCGCGCCGTCGACGGGATGCGAGCGTAGTAGTTCCTCGGTCTCCATCGCCAGCATGTTGCGGTACATCATCGACGTCGGCTTGACGAAGCTCTCGGAGACCGAGAGAGCGGGGAGTTCGACGGGAAAGCCGCCGGCCATCAGGATGCCGCGCTTCACGTCATCGACGCGCTGCTTGAAGTGGACGTGGCAGGGCTGCAGGTCGGACCAGGTGTTGACGATGGCGATGATCGGCTTGCCCTGCCATTCGTCTGGTGCGTAGCCCATCTGCATCGCCCGCGAGCGGTGGCCGAAGGAGCGCAAATCAGCCGGGCCGAACCAGCGCGCGCTGCGCAGCGTGGCGGATGTCTTGGGCGCCGATGTCTGGGGCGCGGATGGATTGGCCTGGGGTGGGCAAACATCGGCTGGCATGTTGGATCTCCGGATCCTGGCCCGCGGCACCGGATGGTGCCGCGGGCGTTTATCGTGTGTGGACCTAGCTTATCGCCGCCGGGACGGTAGCGGCGACCAGTGAGGCCCGCTTGCTCGGCAGGATGAAGTGAATGATCGCGGTGGCGATAACGTAGACGCTGGCGCAGGCGAAGAACACGACCGTGTAGTTGTTGCCGGTGGCATCGAGCACGCGGCCCACGGCGGCGGCCGAGAAGGCACCGGCGATGGAGCTGATGCCGCCGCCGAGGCCGACCGCGGAGGCCACCGCGCCACGCGGCAGGGTGTCTGAGACCAGCGTGAAGAGGTTGGCGGAGAAACCCTGGTGCGCCGCCATGGCTATGCCGATCAGCACGACCGCGGCCCACATGCTGTCGAGCTGGGGCGCCATGTAGACCGGCAGGGTGCATACGGCGCAGATGAGAAGCGTGATCTTGCGGGCGGGGAACACGTCCATGCCTCGCTTGATCAATTTCGAGGAGATCCAGCCACCGGCGATCGAGCCGACGTCGGTGAGCAGGTAGATCAGCACAAGCGGCAGACCGACGGCGAACAGCGAGACATGGAACTTTGAATTGAGGAAGCTCGGCACCCAGTTGTTGTAGAACCACCATGCGGGATTGGTGAGCACGCCGCCGGCGATGTACACCCAGGTTCCCGGGTAGGTCAGCAGCTTGCCCCAGGGCACTTTCTGCGTGGCAACCTCGGGGTCGCGGTCGATATAGGCTAGTTCGCTCGGCGAGACCTTTGGGTGCTGCGCCGGATCCCGATAGTTCACCAGCCAGAACACCACCCACAGCAGCCCGACCAGGCCGGTGACGTAGAACGCGGCCTGCCAACCCGCGAGGCTGACGACGAGCGCGCCGATCAGCGGCGCGAGCATCGCCCCGATATTGCTGCCCGAATTGAAGATGCCCGTGGCAAAGGCTCGATCACGCACCGGGAACCATGTCGCAATGGTCTTGATGCAGGTGGGAAAATTGCCGCCTTCGCCCAGGCCGAGCACGATGCGCGCCAGAATGAAGCCGGAGACGGACGCGACCATGCCGTGGGCGGTGGAGGCGAGACACCACAGAAACGCCGCGGCGGCGAGTCCGAGGCGGACACCGATCTTGTCGGTGAGCCAGCCCATCCCAGCGTAGCCGATGGCATAGGCGATGGAGAAAAAGAAGATGATGTTGCCGAAATCGGTTTCGGTGAAGTGCAGGTCGCCTTGGATCGTCGGCTTGAGCACGCCGAGGATGTTGCGGTCCATGTAGTTGATGGTGGTGATGACGAACAGCAGGGCGCAGATCACCCAGCGGTAGTTAGTGCTCGGCTTGTCGGTGGCTGATGTGGCGGACGCGTTCATTTGTTTCCTCTCGGGTATCGGCGTTTCGACGATGTGTTGGTGCTCAGGCGGATTGGTCCTAAGGGCGCTGTTCGTGCCGCTTATGAATCGCGATCAGGTTCCGATGTTACGTGTGCACGCTTCGGGTCTCATGGTGATCCGCCCCGGTTTGCGCGCGGGCGACGCTTGTTCGTCTCTCAGGCAGTCGCGGCGCGCGGGCCGGGCAGCAATCCCGAGACCGCGAGAAGGTGGCGAAGTTCGCCGACCTGCCGCTCGGTCAGAGGCCACGCGCCGGGCGGGCGCACATGGCCGCAATCCTGGCCCAGCAACGCCAGCGCCGATTTCACGACGGAGACGTTGGTGCCGTTGCCTTCTTCCGCGCGCAGTTGCTCGAAGCTGCTCATCGTCGCAATCAGTGCGTTGGCGCGCGCGTAGTCGCCGGCGGCGAGGGCTGAGTGGATCTCCACCGAGTGCTGCGGCCAGACATTGATCAGCCCGGAGGTGAAGCCGCGCGCGCCGACAGCGCAAAGCGGGGGGGCCCAGGTCTCCGCCAGGCCGCCGACCCAGACGATGCGTGGATCGGCCCGACGGATCGCCTCCGCCAGGCGCAACTGCTTCGGCGAAGCCCATTTCACGCCGGCGATCTCGGGGATGCGGCAGAGCTGCTCGATCACATCCAGCCCGATGCCGTCATTGCGCAGATACAGCACAACAGGCAGGCCCTGCGCAGCGTCGGCGACGCGCCGCACTTAGGTCACCACGCCGCGCGGGGCGACGAAGGGATCGGGCGGCTGGTGCACGATCAGCGCAGCCGCGCCGGCGGCACGCGACGCGCGGGCGAGCGCGAGGGCGAGGGCGTCGACGATGCTGCGCCCGACGCCCGCGACCAGCGGCACGCGGCCGTCGACGAGCTCGGCGACGTCGTGCACCATGCGCTCGGCGTCGGCGGTGGTCAGACCGTAGAACTCCCCGGTATTGCCGTCGGCGGTGAGTATGTGCACACCGGCGGCGATGGCGCGGTCGATGACCGGCTTCAGGCGTTGCGGCGCGATGCGGTCCTCGGCGTCGAACGGCGTGACGAGGATGCCTGATATCCCCGGAAGAGCGGCGAGGAAGTTCGGGTTGGGGGCTGGCACTGGTGCGTCTCCTGATGGGTGTGATCAGCCGGCGTGAGCAGGTCCGCGGCAAGACTGTCGCTGATTGCGTCCGACGGCATTGTTGTCTTCCCCTGCGCGTGCCACCGGGTGGGCCGGTCGCCCGCGCAATGCTGTCGCGTTGTCGGCGGTTGGTGCCCGGCTGCGTTCGGTTCATGGCATTTGGCGGCCGGGACGCGCAAAACCTGTCAGACAACTTCTAGCTTGTCAAGTCGCCTTACATACTGGTATCAAGAGAAATGTGCACACCAGAAATCCTGGCCTCAGGACCACCGTGGAGGAGGAGCGGATGAACGATCTCAGGCTGGTGCCGCGGCCGCGGGAACGGCTCGGCGACCAGCTCTACGGACAGATCCTGGAGCAGATCGTCTCCGGCGCGCTGAAGGAGGGCGACAAGCTGCCGTCGGAGAACCAGATCTGCCAGGCTTTCGGAGTGTCACGCCCGACCGTGCGCGAGGCGCTGATGCGGCTGCACGCGGACGGGCTGGTGACGACGCGTCAGGGCTCGGGGACAGTGGTGCAGAAGCGGCCCTCCGAGCATCTCACGCGCCTTGCAAAGGTCTCGGATGTCGCGGGCATGCTGCGCTGCCAGGAAGTGCGCATCGCACTCGAGGGCGAGTCGGCGCGGCTCGCAGCGCTGCGGCGCACGACGGTCGAGACGGAGGGCATCGGCGCGGCGCTGGACGCGTTGCGTGTGGCATTCGACGGCAGCGGGGTGCCGGCGGACGCGGATTACGCATTCCACCTGGCGATCGCCCGCGCCAGCGGCAACAATCTGTTCGCCGATATTCTGGAGATGCTGAATAAGACCGTCCAACACGCGATGACCGTGGCGCTTGGCATCACCCGGACCGGATCGAAGGAGCGTGCGCGGCGCGTCGTCGAGGAACACGAGGCGATCGCCGAAGCGATCGCGCGTGGCGACGGTGAGGCAGCAGACCTCGCGATGCGCTACCATCTGCATCGCTCGCGCCAGCGTATGATGGATGGACAGCGCGACCTCTAGGCCCGAGCGGAACTGCGGCCTTTGCTAACTTAGGCCATCGCGACTCGGGGCCGCATCTCGACGCGCGTTCGATTGCTCGAGCGCGCGTGAATCAATGGACACAAACCCATCCAACCGGAGTGGATCTACACAGCTGGTTTGAACGCCTATCCGAAGGGCATCGCCGTGTCCGACGAAGAGATGGACGCAATCAACATTACCCGTGACGGCTTCCACGGCGAATGGAACTACACGATCCGACCCGGCAACAGATCAGATCACTCGGTTGATTCCTGACGGGTCCTAATCGAACTGGGCTTCGTAGCGCAGCAGCACGTCGCGCGCCTCGCGCAGGCTGCGGCGCTTTTCCCGCTCCGCCTCGTCGGCGTCGCCCCGGTTCATCGCCGCGATCACCAGACGATGATTGGCCAGCCCGCACTCCGCCCGGCCGGGCAGCAGCACACTGCGGCGGTCGAGCATGGCCACCCGGTCGGCCAGGGCGTTCAGCAGCTCCTTCAGCACCGGATTGCCGGCGGCGTCGACCATCCGCGCTGTCAGCCGGTCGAGATAGCCAAGATAGCGCTCGATGTCGCCCTGCTCGACCGCCCGCGCCGCCGGCTCGGCGAACAGCTCCACCATGTCCTGCCAGCTGCCGGGCCGGCTGCGCTCTGTGGCGAGCCGGCCGCAAAGCCCGTCGAGATATTCCCGCACCTCGTAAATGCTGACGATCTCGGCGCGCCCGAGCCGCGTAACCTCCACGCCGCGATTGGGATAGCGCACCACAAGCCGCCGTTCGATCAGCACGCCCAGCGCCTCGCGGATGCAAGCGCGGGAGACGCCGAACTGCTCGGCCAGGTCGCGCTCGCGCAGGCGGCTGCCGGGCAGGTGGCGGCGATTGACGATGCCGTCGCGCAGCAGACCCACCACCGCCGCGGTCGAGCGCGGCGGTGCCTGGGCAGGCTCCACGAAATCCTGGGTCAGATCTGCATTCATCGCTTGCCTGTGGACCGGGCCGGGAATATCGTCAACCAGATGGTCGCCAATCTAGGTGCCCTGCCTTGCTAGCGCCACCAGCAAAATGCAGCGCAAGGCGGGCTGGCGGGTCGAGGCGGAGCGGCATTCATGGCGCGGTGATAATACCTGCCGACGCTGCACAATCAGGGAGTCGGCTCATGCGGCGGGCATTCGGCGCCATTCTGATGGCGGCGACGGTGGCGACGTCTTCCGGCGCGCGGGCTGCTCCCGCGGCGGCCGCTCCCGTGCAACTGCTGTTCCTCGCCGAGGACGTGCCGACCGGCGTTGGTGCACTTGGCGGATAGAGGGTGAGATGACCCCAGCCTGGGTGGCTTAAGCGATGGCCCGCTGGCGACGGGCGGATCTCGGGCGTCCAGTCGCCAGCATCCGGTTCAGGACAGCCACGCCGATGGCAGCCTCAGCTTGCTGGGCAGCGAAGCCGCGTGCTCGCATCCGCGGTCCGATCAGAGCCTTATAACGGCCCATCG
>DASRQX010000102.1:0-23571 GCA_035696165.1 Acetobacteraceae bacterium
CCTCGGCCACATACAACCGGCCGCGCCGCTCGCCCCAAGGCGACTGATTCCAAGGCAACAGGCGCCCACGCGACAGCCGAGGACTGCCGGCCCCGGGCACCACGGCGATCCCCAGCACCGGCCTGGGATCAATGCCACGCCACAGGAAATGATCGAGCAACGCAGGCAGATGACGCGCCTGCCCCAGCGCGGCGGCCGCCTCCAGGAATCGCGCGGCAACGATCGGGAAGCTCAGCGTTTCCGGCCGCACGGTCAGGATCACGTGCGACATGCAGCGCGCCACGACATGCCGCGCGTCATCCAGCGCCGCATGAAACCCCTGCGCGAAACGTGCGAAAGCAGCGGCGGAGCAGGCATGCACCGCATCCATCGACCGTTCCACATCGTTGCGGGTCCACCCGCGCGCATCCGCCTCCGGTGCGATCAGCCCGCGTTCCGCCAAACCGTCCTGGTACAACTCCACCAGCGCATCGAACACCGCGCCGGTCAGCGGCTCCGCGATCGCGTGCTGGTTGCGTTGCTGACCGGTCGGATCGTTCCAGCTTGCGTCCGGCGCCATATGCAGACCGACAACATCCGCCATAGTCCTCGTATTGGAGGCGAGACGAACCTGCTCGGTATCGGAAATCGCACCGATCCGATTGACGATGTTCAGCACATAAAGATTGCCGCCAGTCTGCGTCAGCAGCCGGCGCGTCACCGAGGGAATTTCCATCACGCCGATCAGTGCGATCAGGTCAGAGAACGATTCGTGAAAGGCCAAAAACGGTTCCGACGCGTCGCCTTCCTCCGGCACGCCGATCATCGAGAACAAGATGGCATGGCCCGTCTCGTGCGCGATCACGTCGAAATTCAAGCAGAACGGCTGCTCGCGCCCGGAATGACTTGGCTTCTCGCCCATCTCGATGAAGCCCGGGCCGGAATGGGCGTTCTGCCACTGCACGAACGGGATCAGCTCCAGCCGCGGAATGCGCGGCGCGTGCCACCACACCACCTTGCGACCCAGGTAGAACTCCCAGATGTCGAGCGTGTGCCGCACCGTGCCGTACAGGTGCGCGGCCAGGAATTCGGGCGCATCGGCAGGGATATGGTCGAAATGGCCGTGCGGTCCCGGCAGCGCCGGCGGATAGGCCGGGCCACGAAACGGCGGCGCGCTCGACGGCGGATCGTACGGGTCGTCCTTGCGCAGCGGATGCACCGCGTACATCCACGGGTCCGACGGCCCCGCGCCGATCTCCCCGGGCCGTGGCGATACCTCGATCGTTTCCGGCTCGGCATAACCCGCCGCGTAGGCGGGAAACAGCCGGAACCGCGTGCCGCCCATCGGTGCCGTCATCGCGTCGCCTCCGCGAACAGATAATCGCGCCAGACCGCCTGCGTAAAGACCTGATCGCTCGCCCAGCCCTGCTCGCGCGCCCAGGCAGCGACCGAGCGGGGCAGGGGCTGCCCCAGCCGGGTGAAATACCAGTCCACCACTGCGGCCGTCGCCGGCCCGGCGGGAGGTACCGCGGCCCGGTCGCACAGCGCCGCGCGCTTCGCCCGTGCTCGCTCCAGCAGCGACTCGAACCGCCCGGCCAGCCGCAGATGCTCCAGCATCGCGGTCCGCAGGTCCGCCCCCGCTAGTTGCGCCGCCGCGTCCAGCGCGGCTTCCCGTTGCAGTATCCGCTCCATCGCCAACGTGTCGAGTGCGTTACGTTGCATCCAAGCGTCAAGATCGGCACGGTTCCACAACCCTTGCCGCGTGCGGAATTGGTCGAGTATCGCGGCCATGTCCGACGGCTCGACCGGCGCCACCATCCGCCCAAGCGCGGCGCGCTCCGCCGCCAGACGGGCAGGGGGATCCAGGCGCAGCTCCTCCAGCACCAGCGCATCCGCCTCGTCCGGGACCGCGGCTACGCGAACGAACTGCTCCCACACCAGGGCGCGCTCGAAGCGGAATGAAGCGCGAAACGGTGCCGGATCGTCCGCCAACAGTCGCGCCATTTCCTTAAGCATAGCGGTCGCATCCAGGCGCTTCTGCGCCACGCGATTGCCGGCGAGCCAGTCGCTCAACCGCGCCGCCGCCGCTTCTCCCAGCAACGTCCGAGCTTCCCGATCCAATCGGATAAAGCTGCGGGCGGGGAAGTGCAGCGATTTCATTGCCGCGACCAGCGCCTTACAGTCGCCATGACCAATCACGCCGGCACCTTCCGCCGCGTCCAGGCTCGCGCGCAGATCGACCATGGCGTCGGACAGCGCGGCACCACCGGCCGCCGCCGGCGCATGGATCACCGCAACCTCATCATCGTCCTCGAAGCCCGCATCGTCGCCCGGCCAAGCCCCCGCGCGATACGCCTCGAAGATCATTCCGACACCACGCATGCCGAACGCCGCCAGCTCCGCCGCTCGCAGCGCGCCCATCGATGCGGCACCGAACACATGCGTTCCCTGACTGAGTGCCCACAAAATCTCGCGATGCCACACCGCCGGAACGTCGAGGAACACGCCGTCGATCAACCCGATCGCACGCGGACGATATGCTAGCGCCGCGCGAAACATGTCGCCCTGCCGCGCCGGCGGCAGAAACGTCGCATCCAGCAAAGCAGCGGCATCCTGCATCGGCAGTGTCGGCCCCAGAAAGACGACCGTGCTCACCATGCCACCGCCCGCGCCCTGGCGCCCGGTGTATAGTCTCCGCCCGCCGGGGTCCACGGCCCTTCCAGTCCAGGAACAATCATGCGCGCAACCGGAATGGCGAACTCCGCGCGGCTCAAATCCACACAAGCCACCTGGCGGAGCCCGATCGCCTCAAGCCGAGCTAGCACCGTGTCCAGATCATCCCGCAACGTCATGCCGGCACAGTTTGGTGCATCGTGAAAGTCCCGCCGCGCTGGCGCGCGCATCCACCTTCCCGCCAGGTCTAGTCGATCCGCCCGAGCAACATCATCGTAGCCGTCCGGCGCGAAATCATCCCGCGCTCCGGAAATCCGCGTCAGCCTCGCCTGCGCCGACTCACTCAGCGCGCGGGACAACGCAATGTCGCGATCGGCATGACAGCCGGACCCCAACTCCGGCTCCACCCCATCCGCGCCGTCCGGTGCCACCGCCAACGCAACAAAGCACGGCAGCGCAATATCCGAGGTCACGTCCCAGACCCGCACCGCAACCCCGGCGGCCCGATAACACGCCAGCAGCCCCTGGCTCACCGCGCTATCGACGCTATCCAGCGCCATCGCACGCACGTCGCGCGCACGCTCGCCGCCGGCACGCCACAGCGCGATCGCGTCACGCTCCACCACTTCGTACAGCCCGTGCAGCACCGCCTCCAGCCAGTGATTGCCCGATGCCAGCCCGTTGGTCGTGGCCTGGAAAAATCCCGACGCGGCGGGCGCCGGATATGTGTAATCGGCAGTCACCATCTCGTGCGGCACGAACAGGCTGCCGCCGCCGATCAGGTCGCGCGCCTCGACCCACAGAATACGTGCATCGCCCAACGAACGGCCGGCCGCAAGCGGCAGCGCCACCGGATCCACCGCCCCCACCAACTCATCATGCGCGGCCAGGTGCAGCGGCAGCATCATCGTTTCGGCATGAAACGTTTCGACCGCCTCCATCATCGCCGACGCCTTCGCCGCGGCGAGCGTAACGCCCTTGCCTTGGTGCACCGCGATCGAGCGCGAGTTCGGCCGCGTCACCGCCACCACCGGAATGCACACCACATCCAGCCCAGTCAGTACCGCGATCCGGGTGATGCCCATGCGCGACGCCATCGGCAGCACGCGTGCCAGCGTCGTCGCCGGATCGGTGACCCGATGCGTGCCCGCGCGGTAGAGCTTCGCGCCATCCCCGACCGTGTCATCCGCTCCAGTCATTGCGGTCTCAATCAATCCGGCAGGTGGTCGGACACCCTATCCCGGCAGGGCCGGCGAAGGCCGGTCATCCACGACTTTGCTTGCTGCACAAAGGAAAGTCGTGGGTGACTGGCCCTCGCTGGCCATGATGGGCGGGGCGGTTGGTCAAGCTACCATTACAATCCGGGCCAATGCACGCGCCGCCGCAATGTCGGGGCCATCGTCATCCTCACCAACCCGGGCCAGCGCCAGACGAAGCCGCTCCGCCGCCGGCCACGCGCCGCCCTCCCGCAACTCAAGCCGCGCGGCGGTGGTGGCGATGCGCAGCCCGAGCATCGGCACGTCCTGCGCCTCGGCCAGCCGCCCCGCCTCTTGCAGAAGCGCTATGGCCTCATCCGTCGCAAGCGGATCCGCCGCCAGGGTAACGTCCGCCAGCACGCGCACCAGTTCCGGCATCCAGAACCCGAAACCCCGCTCGGCAAATGCCAGGCGTTCGCGCCGCAGCATCTCTACCGCCTTCTCGGCCTGCCCGGCCGCGGTCATCGCCTCCGCCCGCAGGCACAGATACAGCGAGAAATCCTCCATGGTGCCGATATCCTGCTGGCGGGTGAACCCATCCTCCAGGATGCGCAATCCGGCGGCGGGATCACCGCGCAGCATCACGCTCCAGCCACGAAAGATCATCCCCTTGGCACGATGATCCTGCAGCTCGAGCTCGGACGTAAGCGTAACCAGTTCGCCCGCCAGATCGAACACGGTGTCGAATTCACGCCGATACACCCGGTGCAGCAGGCGCATGTCCATCGCGTGCAGCCGCGTGCCGAGGTGATCCAGCGTGTCGGCCCACTCCAACGCGCGCCGCTCGCTCTCCAGCGCGCTGATCGGCCGACCCTGCATCCAGCGTACCTGCGCCAACTCGCCATGCGCGCAGACGCAGGCATCATGGTTGCCGTACAGACGCGCGTGCTGGCTGAAATCCCCCGTCGCGTAGATCTGCAGCCCGGCTTCAATATGCTGGCAGCAACGGGCGAAATCGCCGGCGGCATAATCCGTCGCCCAATTGCAATGATGTGCCTGCAGCCGCAGCTCGGCGTCTTCGCGCGCCTCCGCGCGGTCGATCAAAGCCGCGGCGCGCTGCCGCTTCTCGCGAAAATCGCGCGACAGCCGCCACCACCCCCAATAGATCGGGAAATGCGACGGATCCTCGGCCATGTCGTTGCACAAAGCATACGCATTTGCGTACAGGTCCTGCGTCTCCGCGGCTCCCGGGCCACGCAGCGCTATCAGCGCCGGGCCGAGCAGCGCCATCAGCGCCACCCGCAGGTCCAGCACGTTGCGGCTTGCCGGCAGCCGTTCCAGCCCCGACAGGCCACGCCGCAGCAGGCGTGTCGCCTCCGTCAGCGCCGAGCGCGCCAGGCTGCGCCGTGCCGCCTCAAGCCAGAGGCCCGCGGCTTCCTCCGCCTGGCCAGCTTCAGACAAATGCAGCGCCAGCAATTCCGGCTGCTGCACAGCCACCGTCGGATCGCGCCGCTGCAACGCGCGCGCAACCCTCAGATGGATCAACTGCCGGTCGTCACGCAGCAGGCTATCATACGCGGCATCGCGCAGGAGCGCATGAGTGAAGCTGTAGCCTTCATCGCCGCCCACGGTGTCAGGGTAGAGAACGCCAGCCTCCACCAGCGTGGCCAACGGCTGGTTCAGCGCCGCGGCCGGCATCGCGGCGACCGCGGCGAGCACGTCGCACCGCACGCTACGCCCAACCACCGCGGCAATCTGCGCGACGTCCTTGGCGATACCGGAACGATCCAGCCGCGCCATCAGCGATTCATGCAACGACGCCGGGATCGCCTGCTCGGAGATCTCGAACAACGCGCTGTCCGATCCTGCCTCCGCCTGCGCCAGCAGCACGGAACGGCCGACCTCCTCGATGAACAGCGGCACGCCGTCCGTCTTCCGCGCAATCAACCGCGCCAGCGGCGGCGGAACGGCCCGGCCGCCGAACAGGCTTTGCACCATGATATCGACATCGGCCGGTGACAGTGACTTGAGCTGCAGCACCATCGTGTCACGCCCGCGGATCCACGGTGCGTCAAAACCATCCCGTGTCGTCAGCACCAGCAGCAGTTTGCTTTCGACGATGTTGCCGATCACCCGATCGAGCAGCTCGCGTGAGGTCGGATCGAGCCAATGCAGGTCCTCGACCACCAGACATAATGGTTCCGATTCGGCCATCAGACGAAGCTGCGCGTGCAAGATCGACAGCAACCGCTCACGCAGCACCGCCGGCGCCAGCGTCTGCGCGGGAAACTCGGCCGGGATACCCAGCAGTTCCGTGAGCAGCGGCGCCGCGTCCGCCCGCTCGGCCTCGCTGCCGGCAAGCGCCTTGGCCAGCATCTGCCGTCGTGCCGCTGGCGATTCCTCGTCATCGATCTTGGCGATGTTACGCAACAGGAAGATCACCGGATGCAGCGGGCTGTCCTCGTCGAATGGCGAGGCAGCAATGCGCTCAACGCGAATATTCGGCCGCTCAGTCAGGAAATGCTCGACCAGCCGGGATTTTCCGATGCCGCCGCCGCCAACCAGCAGCACGACGTTCCCCTCGCCGCTCTGCGCACGCGCCCAGCGTTCGGTCAACACCGCGAACTCGGCCCGGCGATCGAAGAAAGGCGTCAACCGCACCGGGCGGCGTGACGGCGGGAAACGCTGGTCGCTGGAAACCTCATCGCGCACCAGCCAGGCGCGGTGGTGGTGGGCGAAGCCGCGCACCTCATTGCTGCCAAGGTCTTCGCACTGGAACAGCCCGCGCACCCTCGCTTCGGTCTCTTCCGCAATGACAATGCCGCCCGGTGGTGCAAGTCCTTGCAGCCGGGCAGCGAGATTTGGCGTCGAGCCGATGATCGACCGGCGATCGGCTTCACCGCCGGCGAACAGGTCCGACACGATGACGCGTCCCGTTGCGATACCGATGCGGACCGACAGTGGCTGCCCGGCCGGCGTGACCAGCGCGCCGATACCGCGCACGATGTCGAGCGCCGCCCGCACCGCACGCTCCGGATCGTTCTCGTTGGCGACCGGATAACAGAAATATGCCAAGATGCCGTCGCCGACCAGGCGCGCAATCAACCCGCCAAAGCGCATGATCGCCGCGCCGCAGAATTCCCGATAGCGGCGGATCACCTCCAGCAGATCCTCGGGTTCCAGTCGTTCGCCCAGCGATGACGAGTTCACCACGTCGACGAACATCATCGTCAGCGGGCGGCGCTCGGCGCGCGTGGTAGCGATCACGCGGGGCTGCTGGGCGGGCTGGCGTTGTTCCAGGGCGCGGCGGAAACGCTTGCGCTCGCCGATCGTCAAGCCGAGCTCGCGCAGGTCTTCATCCGTCAGCTCGTCAAGCTGATCGGCGGCGATGCCTTGATCGCGAAACGCGGCAATGCGCGCGCCAAGACCGACGGATGTTAGCCACTCCTCCACCGCGTGCCCCTTCGCGTCTCCGAGCGTCGCGCACATAAAAGCACGGAAAATCCGGGGTTGAGAAGTGACTCAGGGTTGCAACAACGCCGCGGCGGTATACCTCGCCCGCTGTCCGCTAAAGAAGCCTGACGCTGAACCACGGCACCGCTGCCACCGCCACCAATCCCGCCAGCACCGTCAGCAGATACGGCCAGTTGCGTCGCATCGCCGCGGCGGGCGACACGCGGCCAATAGCGCAGGCCGCTAGTAACCAACGCCGAAGGGGGGCGCGAACAACCCGATGCCCATCGCCAGGAACATCATCATGTCGTAATGAACATCATGGATGCTAATGGCGCGGGTTGACGGAAACAGCAATGGGCCAAACAATGCGATCGCAGGAATGCCCTCCAGCACGCTGCCGAGCACCACAAAGGCGACAATCGGCACCGCCATGAACCCGGCGGCACCGCCGGGCGTGGCATGGCGGCGCCAGCCAATACGGCCCGGCGGGAATGAAAGCGCATGGACGAGCCTTGTTCTTGCGGTGTGATGGCGTTTGCGATCGGTCGCACAATAGTTGGTCGAGACGATCGGGCAACCCGACAGGTGTTCGACGGAAGCCGGTCATGACCCTATCCCACGGAAGGAAAGCACATTCGCGGTAGACCCGCGCAGCGTTCGTCAAGGCGCCGTCGCCACGAAAATCCGCAACGTGGCATAGGACACCCATACGCGACGCTGGCGTAACCAATCCGCGCCAAGCAGCATGTCGACGATCGGAAGAATATGCACCGGCGCCGCCCAGATCGCCGGTTTGTCGATACGTTCCGCACCCACGCGCAGCGTGCCGAAATCGTGGCGGCGGGTGCCGACGGTAAACCGTCCCACGCCGTGCATCGCCCCCGCCGGATCAGCCGCCAGCATACCCGGTGTCAGCGCCATGCGGTCGATGCCGGAGGCGGTCAGCAGCGTGATCCCCGATCCAGAGTCAATCTCCGTACGCAACGTACGTCCGTCGAGCTCGACCGGCATGATCAATACATCGCGGAACGGTTGCCCGGCGACAATCATGTCATAACCGGCTTGCCAAGGCAGGAATCGCCCGGCACAACCAGCGACGCGGTACAGCGTCACGCGCCGGCCCGGCAAGTCTATATCGAGATCGAAACTACCTAGGAAATCAGCGCCAAGCAGGCCGGCGACCTCCCGTCCGGCAAGCGCCGACTCCGGCAACGGTCCAACCGTCAACGTCGAATCGGCGGCGACCGTGCGCCGTCGCAGCGTGATGCCGCCCAGCCGCAGCGACGTGGGATCGGCGTTGCGGTGGCGTTCGTAGCCACTGACCCCTTTGACCGTGGTGCTCGCCCACTCATCGAGCCGCAGATCAGCGCGCCGCACCGTCGCATCTGTCACCAGCGAGCGCTGCGCACCGGTATCGAGCACAAACGGCAGCGCCACATCGTTCACCTGAACGCTGACCACCGGCACGCCCGCCACGATGTCCACCGGCACGGTTTCCTGCATGGCGACAACGCAAGCTGCGTTGGCGGCGTGGGCAAGCGCGATGCACCCGGTCAGCATCCCCATCAGCCACACCCGGCAATCTCGCCAACACCACATCGTCGGACTGTCCCTTGTCGTTACGAAATGCGAGCCTGGCAAATTGCCAGCCGGGCCAATTGCCCGCCAGCCTGCGAGCCGATATCCAACCCATATGAGCGAACCACGTCCTCCGCCAAGCCTGGCTGCCCTGTTCACGGGCTTTTTCACCATCGGCCTGTGCGGCTTCGGTGGCATGCTGCCCTGGGCGCGGCGCATGATCGTCGAACAGGGGCGCTGGATGACCGCCGCCGAATTCACCGAGCTACTGGGTCTCTGCCAGAGACTGCCAGGCGGCAACATCATCAATCTCACGGTCGCGGTCGGCGCGCGGTTCGCCGGTGCACCAGGGTCGGTTGTCGCGTTCACCGGCCTGATGGCGGCGCCAATGGCGGTGGTGATCGGGCTGGGCTTCCTCTACGACCGATACCGCGGCCTTCCGGTCGTGGCGCACGGCTTCGCCGGGTTGGCCGCCGTCGCATCGGCACTGACGTTCGCGGCGGGGCTGAAAATCGCGGCACCGTCGCGCTTCCATCCAGTTGGCGTCGGCGTCGCGCTGATCACCTTGGTGGCGATCGCGCCGTTGTGCTGGCCGCTGCCGCCGTTGCTGCTGGTGCTGGTGGCCGTCGCCATCCTGCTGACCTGGCGATTTCCCGGACAAACCCGCGCACGAGCGACCTCGGCACGCTTGGCGCCCTGGCCGTGGTGTTCGCGCAACTGTCGCTGCCCACGTTGGGCGGCGCCAATTCCATACTGCCGGAAATGCAGCGCCAGGTGGTGCAGGTGCATCCCTGGATGACTGCCACGACTTCGCCTCGCTCTTCGCGCTCGCGCAGGCCGCGCCGGGCCCCATTCTGCTGGTCGCCACGCTGACCGGCCGGCGCGTGGCCGGTGTCGGTGGCGCGCTGGTGGCAACGCTGTCGCTCTGTGCGCCGTCCTCGCTGGTGACGTTTGCCACGGCGCATTTGTGGCACCGCTTCCGCGACGCCCCATGGCGTGCGCCGGTGCAACGCGGTCTGCTGCCGGTCACCGCCGGCCTGATCATCGCGAGTGCGGTGTGGCTGACCCGCAGCACGACGACCGGCTGGCGGACCGCCGCACTGACCTGCGCCGCGACAGCGGTGCTTCTGCTGACCCGGCTCAACCCGCTGATCGTGCTCGCGACCGGCGCGGCCCTCGGCGCGCTGGGCCTGCTCAGATGACAGGCTCGGCCGCGTCTGATTTTGAGAATTCGCTCGTTAGGTTAGATAGATAAATTACGCAATCTCCTGCGCCGCGCGTAGGAAATCCGGATCGAACACCCGGGTCGCCATCACCTGGCAGCGCCGCATCAGCCTGATCTCATCGGCCGCATAATCCGCGATCGCGCGATGAATGGTGCCCAGGTGATCCCACACCAGCACATCATTCTCCGTCCAGGTATGCGTGTAACGAAATTGCGGCCGCAGTTGATGGTCGAACAGATACGTCATCATCGCCGCGCTCTCGTGCTCCGACAACTCATTGATCCGCGTGGTGTAGCCGGGATTGCAATACAATACCTTCCGTCCGGTGATCGGATGCGTCAGGAACAGCGAATGCACCACCGGCGGGCGCCGCCGCCGCTGCTCATCGGTCATCGGCGGCCGCGTGCTGGCTTTGTCGCGGCGCATGTGCTCCCAGAATTTCTCGAAGTTGTGTGTCGCCGTGGCATCGGCCAGCCGCACACGGATCTCAGCCGGCAGCGCGTCGTACGCCGCGTGCATGTTAGAGAACTCCGTGCCGCCCAGCGGCTTCCCGTCGCGGCGCGGAATGCGAATGCCATACAGCACGTTCACGAACCCCATCACGTCGCGATAGGACATGTCGGTGTGCCAGTCCTGCCCGGCGTCAGGCAGCCCGATATAGGCGCCGTTCTCCCTGATATTCGACAGGACGCCCACCTCGGCGTAGTTCGCCTTCGCGACTTCGGGCGTTCCCGCGCTCGGCCCCTGGATCTCGCCAAACCGTTCCGAGAACCGGCGCAACTCGTTCATGTCCAGGCGCTGATCAGGAAACCGCAGCACGCCGTGATCCCCCAGTCCGCGCAGGATCCGCCCGAACGTGCGTTCATCGAGTTCCCGTGACAAATCGGCGCCCCGCACCGTCGCGCCCAGCACCGCGCCTGTCGGCTCGATCGTCAACATCGCCTTCCTCCCGAATAGCCGCCGTGCAACCCTACCCCAATCCGACCACGCACGACAAAGCAGCCGAAGGATGCCGCCGATGATCGAACAGACACTGGACATCGCCACCAAGGATGGCGCAATGGAAACCTTCATCTGTCATCCGGACCGCAGCGGCCCATTCCCCGCCGTGTTCCTGCTGATGGACGCTCCCGGCATCCGCGAGGAACTGCGTGACATGGCACGCCGCCTTGGCACCGTCGGCTATACCGTTCTGCTGCCGAACCTGTATTACCGAGCCGGACGCGATACGATCTACGGACCAGACGTACTCACGACAGGCAGCGCGGAACAGCAACGCATGCGCGCCGTCCGCACCAGGATGACCATCCCACCGGTCATGGACGACATCGCCACCATGTTGGCTTTCGTCGACAGCCATGCATCCGTAAAATCCGGCCCGGTCGGCGCGCACGGCTACTGCATGAGCGGCCCCTACGCGCTCGCCGCCGCGGCACGCTACCCCGACCGCGTCGCCGCTGCCGCATCGTTCTACGGCACCTGGCTGGTCAGCGACGCCGAGGAAAGCCCGCATCTGAACCTGGGCAAAGCCAAAGGCGAGCTCTACATCGCCTGCGCCGAACACGACGAACTGGCACCGCTGCCAATGGTCGACGAACTGCGCACATTGTTCGAACGCGCCGGCAACCCAGGCGAACTGGAAATGTATCCCGCCGTACACCACGGCTTCGCGTTCCCGCAGCGCTGGTGCTACGACAAACCGGCTGCGGAACGACACTGGGAACGGCTCATCGCCCTGTACCGTCGCCGCCTGGGGTAGCAGACACGCCCTCGGCACCATTGCCTGAACGAAGCAGGGTCAGGGCTCTGCCCTGAAGCCCGCAAGGGGCTTTACCCCCCTGGACCCCCACTAAAGGCATAGCCTGTTGAATCCATCCATTTTGTTTGGGGTACGGGAGGGGGGACTGGGCCAGCCCTTGGCGGGGATCCAAGGGGCAGCGCCCCTTGGTGGAGTCCAAGGGCAAAGCCCCTGGCCTTCTCTCGGTTCAGGCAATGGTGCCGAGGGCGTGTCTGCTACCCCACGCGACGCAGGCGAAGCGCGTTGGCGATCACCGAGACGGAGCTAAGCGACATCGCCAGGGCCGCAATGACGGGGCTGAGCAGTAACCCGAAGGACGGATACAGCACGCCGGCGGCAACCGGGATGCCGACAGTATTGTAGACGAAAGCCAGCACCAGGTTCTGCCGGATGTTGCGCATCGTCGCCTGGCTCAATGCGCGGGCACGCGCGATGCCGGCAAGATCGCCTTTCACCAGTGTCACGCCCGCGCTTTGGATTGCCACGTCGGTCCCCGTGCCCATGGCAATGCCGACATCCGCCTCGGCCAGCGCGGGTGCGTCGTTGATGCCGTCGCCGGCCATCGCGACGACGCGTCCCTCGGCGCGCAGCCGTTTCACGATGCGATGCTTGTCCTGCGGCAGCACGTCGGCCTCGATGTCGGTGATGCCGAGCTGGCTGGCAACCGCCGCGGCGGTGGTGTGGTTGTCACCGGTCATCATGACGATACGGACGTTCTCGTCGCGCAACCGTCGCAATGCCGCCCCGGTGGTTGGCTTGATCGGATCGGCGACGGCGATCACGCCGCCACGCGCGCCGTCCAATGCCACGAAAAGCACCGTCGCGCCGCCCCGGCGCTGCGCGTCCGCCTGCGCTTCCATCTCAGCCAGTCCAACGCCAAGTTCCCGCATCAGCGCCGCGTTGCCCAGTGCAACCGCCCGCCCGTCGATCGTGCCGTGCACACCCTTGCCGGTCACCGACGCAAATTCCGTCGCCTTGTGCAATGTCAACGACCGCTCTCGGGCAGCGGCGACGATCGCGGCGGCCAATGGGTGCTCGCTCGACTGCTCCAGGCTCGCCGCCAGCGCCAGGACCTCCGCTTCCGTCCCACCCGGCGCGGGCCGCACCGCGATCACGGCTGGATTGCCCTCGGTCAACGTCCCGGTTTTGTCCACTACCAGCGTATCGACCTTCTCCAACAGCTCCAGCGCCTCGGCGGATTTGATCAGCACGCCTTCCATTGCGCCCTTGCCCACACCGACCATGATCGACATCGGTGTTGCCAGTCCCAACGCACAGGGGCAGGCGATGATCAGCACCGACACCGCGGCAATCAGCGCATAGGGCAGGGCAGGGGAGGGCCCCCAGCGCATCCAGGCAACGAACGCCAGCGCGGCGATAGCGATTACTCCCGGAACGAAATAGCGGGATACCGTGTCCGCCACACGCTGGATCGGCGCGCGGCTGCGCTGCGCCTCGGCGACCATGGCGACGATGCGCGCCAGCATCGTGTCAGCGCCCACCTTGTCGGCGCGCATCACCAGCGCGCCGATCCCGTTGACGGTGCCGCCGATCAGCTTGTCGCCGACGGCTTTCACCACCGGCATCGGCTCGCCGGTGACCATCGCTTCATCGACGCCGCTGCGTCCTCCCAGCACCACGCCATCGACCGGCACCGCCTCGCCCGGGCGCACGCGCAACCGATCGCCCTCGCGCACCTGATCGAGCGGGATCGCTTCATCGGTGCCCGACGCTGTCAGCCGGTGCGCGACCTTCGGCGCCAGGTCAAGCAGTGCGCGGATCGCACCGCCGGTCCGCGCGCGGGCGCGCAGTTCCAGCACCTGGCCGACCAGCACCAGAACGGTGATCATCGCGGCGGCCTCGAAATAAACCGCGACCGCACCGTCCATGCCGCGAAACGCCGCGGGGAACACGCCCGGCGCCAGCGTCGCGACCAGGCTGTAGACATATGCCACGCCGATGCCCAGCGCGATCAGGCTGAACATGTTGAGGCTGCGGTTCACCACCGAGGCCCAGCCACGTTGGAAGAACGGCAGCCCGGCCCACAGCACGACCGGCGAGGCAAAGAGCAACTGGACCCAGCCCGACAGCTGCGGCGGCGCCAGCGTCATCAGCCAGGGCATGTCCCCGCCCATCCCCAGCACCACCACCGGCACGGTCAACGCCGCGCCGATCCAAAGCCGGCGCGTCATGTCGATCAGTTCGTGATCGGGCCCATCGTCCGCCGTCGCGACCAATGGTTCCAGCGCCATGCCGCAGATCGGGCAACTGCCCGGCCCGGTCTGGCGAACCTCCGGGTGCATCGGGCAGGTGTAGATGGCCCCGGCGGGCGCCACGCGCGCCGCGTCCGCCTGCTTCGGCCGCAGATACACACCGGGATCGGCGCTGAATTTCTCGCGGCAACGCGGCGAGCAGAAATAGAACATCTGCCCGGCGTGCTCAAAGCGATGCTTCGAGGTCGCCGGGTTGACCTTCATGCCGCACACCTGATCGATCGCCGGCGCGGTGACCGTATCCTGCACCGCGTGCTGGTGGTGGTGATGCGTGTGTTCGATCTCGTCCATCGCGGCGCTCCTTGCCTGCGCCCGCCGATTGCGTCGGTGGGTGACATAGCGGGTGATGGGGCCTATATACCCCTCCAGGGTAAGGTATCAAGACTCCGCACCGATATGAGAGTCCGACAATGCACGACACCACCAAGACATCCGTCATCACCCGCCTGAAACGCATCGAGGGTCAGGTCGGCGGCTTGCAGCGCATGGTCGAGCAGGACCGCTACTGCGTCGATCTTCTGACCCAGATCAATGCCGTCCGGGCCGCGCTGCACAAGGTCGAGGAACAGGTATTGCGAGATCACGTCTCGCATTGTGTCGCTGGGGCGTTCAGCTCTGGCGACATCGTGGAGCAGCGTCACAAGGTCGAGGAACTGATCGAGACCATCACCCGGATGACGCGCTAGTGGACGAAACATATTCGGTTCAGCTCGGTGTGGCGACACCTGCTCCGGACATGCGGCAGGACCACTGGTGTCCGGTGCCGGCCGCGCAACCTGCTCAGCGTCGGTTCCAATGCAGGCTGGCCTCGGCTAGCGTTCGCGCGACCGGGGGGAATAGTACCCAGGGGGAACAGTGCCCAGGCGGAACAGTGCATTGAGCTTCTCTGATGTTTTCGCGCGGACGGTCGCGTTGGTCGGCGGTACGCCGCTGCTGTTGCGGCGAGTGGCGTACGGCTCGCCCGAGCCGGCCTGGGGCAGCACGCCGGCGATTCCGGCGGCAAAACCACAGGGTCGCATCCCAACACTCAAGATGCCGACCGCCCAGGGATGGGCCCATGGGCAGACACCGGCCGCAACCCCCGGGCTCAAGGTCAATGCATTCGCGACCGGTCTCAAGCGTCCCCGCTGGATCGATGTGTTGCCGAGTGGCGACGTTCTCGTCGCCGAGTCCACGACCGTGCCCGGAGACTGCATGCGGAATATCTTTGACTACGCCATGGTCGCAACGATGCAACGCGCCGCTGCTGCGGCGGATTGCGGCCGGCGATCCGGTCAACGAGCGCCCCGACTGGCCGAACATCATCGAGGAGGTCGAAAGCGTGGGACGCAGCGATCTGCGTGCGGTCGAGTCACTGCTGTTGCAGGCGCTGGTTCACATACTGAAGGCCGAGGCCTGGCCGACGACGACGTTCGTTTCAGGCTGGCGGGCGGAGGCAAGGCTGTTCCGGGCGCAGGCACGCCGGGCATTCGCACCATCGATGCGCCAGCGTCTCGATGTGCCCGGGCTCTACACGGACGCGCTGCGCGCGCTGCCGGAGACGATGGACGTGCGGGCACCCGGGCCGGTCTCTGCCACCTGTCACCTGCCCGCTGATGCTGGACGAGCTGCTGGCCGTCGGCTGAGCGTACGTCAGCGCGGGCCGGAGTCCCGCAACGCTGCCTTTCCGTTCATCCTGAACCAGCACCAACGCGGGTCGTGTCAACAAACTGCTCTGTGGCATCGTCCAGAGTACGACCGCGCCGTCCAGCCGGCTTGTGCACATAAAGCGCGCGCTTGTCGGCCACCGTTGCAAACTCCGGGCGCAGCGGCAGCTCGTACCGCACCGGCCGTGCATGATCGGCCATCTGCAACGCTGGATTGAACACTGAGTTGAACTTCCAGATCATGCGCAGAAAATTGGTCTGACCGCGCAGCAGCAGCTTGCCGGCGATCCCCAAGGTATGGCGCACCGCCGCCACCCCAAGATGCTTGCTGTTCAGCACTTGCTGGGTCTTCACCAGTTCGGCATAGAACTCCGGCAGAGGCAGTGTGGTCGGCAGCACGGCGTGCTGGATGTCAAACAGCCGGTAGTCGCGGGTCGTCAGCTTGCGCTCCTCGGTCTGCCAGATCTCGGTCCCGGGATAAGGTGTGGTGACGCTGATGTTCACCACCTCAGGGATATCCAGGCACCACTGCCGTATTGTTTCGAAGCGCGAGCGGTCCCAGGACGGGTCGGCAATCAGGTTGACTGCGACTGAGATACCCAGGGAACGTGCCGCTTCCAGCGCCTGCATGTTGCGATCCAGGTCGATCCGTTTCCGGAATCGTTGCAGCCCTTCCTCGTCGATCGCCTCCAATCCGATGAACATGATCTTCAGGCCCAGATCGCGCCAGAAACGAAACACATCTATATTACGCAGCAGAACGTCGCCGCGCGTTTCCAGGTAATACTGCTTGCGGATGCCGCGGCGCCTGATCGCTTCGCCGATCTCGAAGCCGTGGCGGGCGTGCACGAAGGCGACGTCATCGACGATGAACACGCCAGGCTCGCGCAGCCGGGCGATTTCATCGGCGATCACCTCGGGCGAGGCGACGCGGTAGCTGCGGCCATAGAACGTCCAGGCGCTGCAGAACGTGCAATCCCACGGACAGCCGCGAGCAAACTCAATCGACGCGCAGGGGTCCAGTGTACCGATGAAGTAGCGCCGCCGCCGGGCCAGCAGGTCGCGCGCCGGGCGGATCGTATCCAGGCTCTCGACGAATTGCGGCGGCGGCCCTTCGCCGGCGGCGCTGACCGCGCCCGGAACATCGGTCAGAGCGTCACCGTTCTGCACCGCCCGCAGAAGGCGCGGGACCGCGGTCTCGCCCTCACCCTTGATGACGCAGTCGATAGCGCCGGCACCGTGCGCCAGCAGGTCGGCGGCAACGAAGCTGGCGCTGTGGCCGCCGACAAAAACGAAGCAACCCAGCAGCCGGACTTTGATCGCCTTCGCGGTGTCGATGATCTCGGGGACATTGGCCAGGTAATTGCCTGCCAGGCACACCGCGTCCGGCCGCCAGGTGTCGATCAATCGCCACAGTCGGCGCGGCTTCTCCACCTGCAGATCGACGATGCGTACGTCATGCCCGGCCGCGCGCGCCGCACCGGCGACCAGTTCCAGGCCCAGCGGCTCCAGAGTCAGGAAGACCCGTGTGTACATCAGGCCACTTGGATGGACGGCCAACAGCTTCATGCGGACCTCCATAACAAACATCTGCGTGAGGTCGATTGTCGCGCCGAGATGCTGGCTCGCGTGGAAGTCCAGATCTGCGGCGAGCAAGGCGCCGGGCGGCACAATCGTCCAGGTATGCAGGCCCTGGCTACGATGCCCGCCGCTGCGATGCCTGCGCGGGGGCCTGTAATGGAAACATCTTCACCATGAGACGGCGACGCGCCTCGCCGTTGCGGGCGGCACAGCGACCGTTGACCACGACGACCCGACAGCAAGCGCTGGTACCATGACAGCAAGTGCTGGGACAGACGGCGGCAGGGGAGCCTGTTCATCTCGATCACCGTTCTCACACCTAACGGAGATTGCACGGTTCATAACATTGTGCGGCGAGAAAGTAGCGATCATCGCTTCAAGCGCAAGGCCCGCCGAACGACAAGCGAGCGGCGCCCCCCGGTCACCGCACGAGCGCACCCTTATGTTCACTCGCCGGCTGCTCTTTCGCCGTGGCATCCGCCGCCCGAATGATGTCGGAACGACCCCGGCGAACCCATGACGTTGCTGAACAGATTACGCATCATACGATGCCGGCAAAGCCCGTGACGGCCTGTCGAATTTCTCGAGCCCTCTTGAGCCCGGCGGAAATGGCCGATGACAGCCGATTCCATGGCGTGATCCCGCTTAGGCGCCAAACACCCGGCGCCCCGCCTTCCACGTCCCCAGCACAACCCCCTCCAGCGCCCGCCCGTCGAACGGCGTGTTCTGCGCCTTGCCGGGCAGTTTCCCAGCCTCCACCTGCCAGGCCCGCTCCGGATGGAACAAACACAAATCCGCCGCCGCGCCCTTCACAAGCCGCCCGGCCTCACACCCCAGCACGCCAGCCGGCCGACCCGTCAGCAGCCCAATCGCCTGCGCCAGCGACAACGTCCCGTCATGCACCTGCGCCAGCGTGACCGACAGCAGCGTCGCCAGCCCCGACCCGCCCGCCGCCGCCTGGGCAAACGGCTGGCGCTTGTCGTCGGCATCGCGCGGCTGATGGTCCGACGCAATCGCATCGATCGTGCCATCCGCCAATCCCGCCACCACCGCTTGGCGATCCGCATCACACCGCAATGGCGGCGACAGCTTCGCGTAAGTGCGGAATTCGCCGATCGCCGTCTCGTTCAGGTCGAAATACGGCGGCGCGGTATCGCAGGTCACCGCAACCCCCTCGGCCTTTGCGGCGCGGATCAGCGCGAGCGCCTCCCCGGTCGAGACATGCGCAAAATGCACCCGACCGCCGGTCAGCCGAGCCAGGCGAATGTCGCGCGCCACCTGGATCGCCTCGGCCGCCGCGGGAATCCCCGGCAGCCCAAGCCGGGTCGCCAGCTCGCCCTCGGTGGCGGCACCGCCGGCGGCCAAATCAGGGTCCTCCGGGTGCTGCACGATCATGCCGCCGAAGCCGCTGGCATAAGACAGCGCCATGCGCATCATCCGTGACGAGCCGATCGCCCGCCCGCCATCGGTGAACGCAATCGCGCCGGCCTCGTGCAGCAGCCCCAGTTCGGCCAGTTCCTCGCCGCGGCAGCCGCGGGTCACCGCGCCATAGGGCAGAATAGTCAGGCCGGCGGTGTCGTCGCCGCGCGCCCGCATCGCCCGCACCAGCGCCGGATCATCGATCGCCGGCGCGCTGTTGGGCAGCACCGCCACCGTGGTAACGCCGCCCGCCGCCGCAGCCGAGCACGCCGAAGCGATCGTCTCGCGATACTCGAACCCCGGCTCGCCCAACTCCGCGCGCATGTCGACCAGGCCCGGGCACAGCACCGCGCCGTCCTCGGCAACCACGCCGACCCCATCCGGCCGACCCAGCGCCCGGCCGAAATCGGCAATCACGCCATGACGCACCAGCAGGTCGCCCACGACATCCAGCCCGCTCGCCGGATCGAGCAGGCGGACCCCGCTGAACAACGTATCAGGCAACATTGCGCCGGTTCACGCGCGACAGCGTGTCGAGCACCGCCATGCGCACGGCAACGCCCATCTCCACCTGCTCTTTGATCACGCTGCGCACGGGGTCGTCGGCCACCGCGCTGTCGATCTCCACGCCGCGGTTCATCGGCCCGGGATGCATCACCACTGCATCCGGTTTCGCCGCCGCCAACTTCGCCGCATCCAACCCATAAAACCGGAAATACTCCCGCGCACTAGGCACCAGCCCCCGCTGCATCCGCTCCTTCTGCAGGCGCAGCATCATCACCGCATCGGCCCCCGCCAGCCCGGCCGCCATGTCGTGGAACACTTCCACCCCAAGCCGCGCCGCCTCGGCCGGGATCAGCGTCGGAGGACCAATGAGGCGCACCCGGCTGCCCATCGCACTGAGCAGGTGGATGTTCGATCGAGCCACCCGCGAATGCAGGATGTCGCCGCACAGCGCCACCACCAGCCCCTCCAGCCTGCCCTTGCGTCGGCGGATCGTCAGCGCATCCAGCAGCGCCTGAGTCGGGTGCTCGTGCGTGCCGTCGCCAGCGTTGATCACCGCCGCATCGACCTTCTGCGCCAGCAGGTTCGGCGCCCCCGACTGGTCATGACGCACCACCAGCAGGTCGCAATTCATCGCGTTCAATGTCGCCGCGGTGTCCAACAGCGTCTCGCCCTTGTTCACCGAGGACGTTGACACCGACATGTTGATCACGTCAGCGCCCAGGCGCTTCCCGGCGATCTCGAAGCTGGTGCGGGTGCGGGTGCTGTCCTCGAAGAACAGGTTGATCAGCGTGCGCCCGCGCAGCAGATCGCGCTGGGTCATGCCGGACCGGTTCAGCAACACGTAATTCTCGGCGACGTCGAGCAGATGCCCGATCTCGGGCGGCGTCAGCCCCTCGATCGCCAGGAGGTGTTTCTGCCAGTAGGCCACGCGCGGTGGTTGCCGGAACTGCGGCGGGACGTCAACGGCGCGTCGCCACCGCCGCGGGCCGGGGCCGGTCTCAAGCCGAGACGCTACCACAGGCTCGCAGTGGTAGACAGTCGGCATGCCGGCCCACGATGCGCTCTATCACCACCTGGTCAGCCATTCCCGGCATGGTGGCCCATGATGCGCAAGTTCGTCGCCGGGCCCTGGCTCGACGACCTTGATCTGGACCGCATGGAGCGCATGAACGCCAAGTTCCACGCCGAGCCGAGCGAGCGGCGCGACGGCGACATGATCTGGCGCATCCCGCGGCGCGACGGCGGCGATACTTATCTGGTGCTGCTACTGGAGTTCCAGTCCACCCCCAACCACTGGATGGCGCTCCGCGCGCTGGTCTATGCCGGCCTACTGTGGCAGCAGCTGGTGAAGGAACAGCGGCTGCCGCCCGATGGCGGGCTGCCGCCGATTTTGCCGGTCGTCCTGTACAATGGCGACCGTCGCTGGGTGGCACCAGTGGCGCTGCACGCCCTCATCGGCCTGCCGGAGAACTCGCCGTTGTGGCGGTGGCAGCCGGACCTGCGCTACCATATGATCGACGAGGGCGCCTTCGGAGAAGCTGACCTGGAGCGGCGTGACGCACTCCCGGCGTTGCTGTTCCGGTTGGAAAGCTCGCCCGACCCGGAGCAGGTTGTTGCCCTCGCCGACGCGGTACTGGCTTGGTTCGTGCGCTACCCGGGGTTTGCGACGCTGCGGTCGGTCTTTGCCGACTTGCTGGGCGGCATGATGGGGCCGCGCGCTCCGCAGGTTCTGGTGCCACAGGAGTTGTTGGAGGTACGGAATATGCTGGCGTCACGGGCGGAGAACTGGAAGCAGCAATGGTTGCAGGAGGGCGGGCAGAAAGGCCGTCGGGAGGGCGAAGCGACCTTGCTGCTGCGCCTGCTGGAGCGCCGGTTCCGTGCGCTTCCCGGCTGGGCCAAAGATCGCATCGCCACCGCCGACTCCGTCGCGCTGCAGAAATGGGGCCTGCGCGTCCTCGACGCCGGAGGCCTTGACGAGATACTGGCATAGAGCACCGTCGGGTCAGCGCCACATGGCAGGACGCCCGCCTTGCGTCTTGCGGACATTCGAACCGCCTCAGGCCCTCAGATGACTGTGGCATCAGTGGGCCGACAGGCTACTGACCACCCTTGGGCGTGTGCCCCAGTAAATACACCGGCAGCGCCCGCTTCCCCGGCCCGACACCAACACCACCCGTGGCGACCAGCAGCGCCGCCATGACGCGGTCCGACGCCACGATCTCCGCCGTGGCCCCGCAATCGCCAGCATCCAGGCTGCTGTGTGCCCCCGTCCAATGCAACCGAAACGACGGCGGCGACCCGCCTGTCGCGACCCCGCTGGTCGCCGCATCGACAATCAGGCTGCCATGAACACGCTGCATCACCTGCAGGTCGAGCTGGCAAGGCGTGCCATCCGCCCGCACCACGCTCAGCCTGCCCGGCAAGTCCTCCGGCACGCCGAGATTGGCATCGAAGGCCACGATATCGCCGACCGCTGGGCCGCTGACACGCACCGGGCCCGCCAGGCTGAGTGACCCGCTCAGCGCGGCCATGCCGACCAGCACAACACCGACCACCAACGGCACAAGATGATTCGAGCGTCCGTCCGGTCTCAGCATTCCTTGGTTCCACCGCAGCGCGTCGGGGCGGATCATTCTTGCGGCGTGTTGATGTAAGTCAACTTCGGTTCGCGGACGGCTCCCATGCGCTACGCGGCGGCGGCGGCAATGCGGGCCAATGCTTCGTCGCGGCCAAGGGCGGCCAGGGTTGCATCGATGCCCGGGCTGATGGTGCTGCCGGTCAGCGCCGCGCGCAGAGGTTGTGCGACCTGGCCAAGCTTCCGACCCGACTTTTCCGCGTACGAGCGCAGCGTGGCGTCGAGCGCCGCTTGAGAAAAATCTGTAGAATCAAGGTCTTTAGCGACATCCCGCAGCATCAGCTTCGCCTCCGGGGTCAGCACGGCGGCGGCCTTCGGCTCGAACGTCAGGGGCACAGTGCGGGCAAGAAACGCAGCGCTGTCAGCCAGTTCCACCAACGTCCTGGCACGCTCCTTCAACTCAGGCATCAGGGCGCGAACGCGCCCCGCGGCGATCGCGCCGAGCGACAGATCGTGCCGGTGCGCCAGCCGCTCGAGCACCCCGCGCGTCAGACGGTCGTCATCGGCCTGGCGCAGATAGACGCCATTGAGGTGGGTCAGCTTGGCGTAATCCATGCGACTCGGGGCACGGCCGACCCCATCCATGTCGAACAATCGGATCGCCTCGTCGCGGCTGATGATTTCCAGATCGCCGTGACCCCATCCGAGTCGGAGCAGGTAGTTGCACAGCGCCTCGGGCAGGTAGCCGTGCTCGCGGAATTCCAGCACGCTGACCGCACCGTGGCGCTTCGAGAGTTTTGCGCCATCGGCGCCGTGGATCAGCGGGATATGGGCGAAGCGCGGCAGGTCCCAGCCCATCGCCTGGTAGACCTGCACCTGGCGGAAGGTGTTGGTCAGGTGGTCATCGCCGCGAATGACATGGGTGATTGCCATGTCGTGGTCGTCCACCACGACGGCGTGCAAGTAGGTGGGCGTGCCGTCGCCGCGCAGGATGATCATGTCGTCCAGCTCGGCGTTGGCGACGCGGACAGTGCCTTGCACGAGGTCCTCGACGACCGTCTCGCCGTCCCGCGGGGCTTTCAGGCGGATTGCCGGCTTGACGCCGGCGGCCGCCTCGGCAGGGTCGCGATCACGCCATCGCCCGTCGTAGCGGGGCGGGCGGCTCTCGGCGACGGCCTGCTCGCGCATCGCCTTCAGTTCGTCCGGCGTGCAGTAGCAGAGATAGGCGTGGCCGGCGGCGAGCATCTGGTGCGCCACCTCGGCGTGGCGGGCGGCGCGGGCGGATTGGAATACGGTCTGACCGTCGTGGGTGATGCCGAGCCACGCGAGCCCGTCAAGGATCACTTGGGTGGCGGCGTCGGTGCTGCGGGTCCGGTCGGTGTCCTCGATGCGCAGCAGGAACTCGCCGCCGTGGTGGCGCGTGAACAGGTAGTTGAACAGCGCGGTGTGGGCGCTGCCGATGTGCAGCAGGCCGGTTGGGCTGGGGGCGAAGCGGGTGCGGACGGTCATGGGAGGTATTAGCTCTTTATTTTCAGCTTCCTGCCGGCCCTTGCAACGGTCGCCGGCGCAATGGACTTCGGCGGCAAAACACTAGCACGGGCGTTCACACCCTGTAGAGACGTGCGGCGTAGGGTGCCGGTATGCGGTCCCGGTTTCCCTTGGCG
>DASRQX010000103.1:0-2127 GCA_035696165.1 Acetobacteraceae bacterium
TGGGGAAGACGGCCACCAGGGCATTTCGCCTGAAAGACAGCTGTGGACGAGGTCGGTCCCGCCGCTCAAACGTTAAACTATTGATTTAGCGCAGTTTATCCCAGACGGGAGGTAGCTGAGGAAGGTGCGTAATCAAGAAAACTTTTGGCACGCAGGCGCCGCATACTGCGAACGCCAACGATCAAATTGGTGACGGGAACAAGAATATTGGCGCGGCCACCAGTCAGGCGGGGCGGAGTCTCGCCCTGACGTAATGGTCGAGCGGTTCAATGATCGCGGCCCCCACCACTTTGAGCCTGCCGCCCAGATAATCCCAGACCGCGATGCCAGGTTTGTCACAGGTCTTGGCGAGGCTGAGGAACGCGTCGCGGCAATCCCGTCCGATCTCGCTCCGGGTTCCGCCGCTGATCTTCCGCCGTGTGACGATGGCCGCTTCATTGAGCGCCTCTGTGCACTCGTGGCCGTTCCGACCGAAAGCCATCCGCCGCTACGCAAGCCGGAATTGGAACGCTATTGCCGCGACGTTTGCGGACCGATGATCGCGGAGGTGGGTTTCGCCACCCAGGTTCTCGACAATCCCGATCCCATCCACGGTCCTGTGCTGATCGGCACACGCGTCGAGGATGCCTCGCTGCCGGCTGTGCTGATCTACGGCCACGGCGACGTGGAGCGCGCCATGTCGGAACGCTGGCGCCCGGGCCGCCTCGACCCCTGGACAGTTACCGTCGAGGGCGACCGCATCTACGGCCGCGGCGTGGTCGATAACAAGGGCCCGCATCTGCTCGCCTTCGAGGCCCTGCGCGCCGTTGTGACTGAACGCGGCTGACTCGGCTTCAACGCCAAGATCATGGTCGAGACCGGCGAGGAGGCCGGCTCCCCCGGATTGCTGCCGTTCCTCCGCCAGCATCACGACCTTTGCGCCGCCGATGTGTTCATCGCACTCGACGGACCGCGCCAGAGCAGGTCGATTCCCGGCATTACGTTGGGCACCCGCGGCGGCATTGCCATCGACCTTGTCGTCGATCTCCGCGAGGGCAGCCATCATTCCGGTCACTGGGCGGCCTCCTCGCCGATCCAGGCGTCATCCTGGCGCACGCCATTGCCAATAACGTCTCGCAGGGCGGCCGCATCCTGGTGCCGGGTTGGATCCCCCCCGTCATTCCCAACTCCGTCCGCCAGGCCATCCGCGACGTCCTGATCGAAGACCTGCCCGGTATGCCGGTGCCAGACCCCGGTTGGGGTGAGCCGGGCCTGTCGCGTTCCGAGCGCATCTACATGTGGACGAGCGTGATCGTCCTCGCGAGCATCTCCGGCCAACCTGAAGGACCGGTGAACGCCGTAGCCGGCAACGCCCGCGCCCGCGTGCAGATCCGGCACACCGTGGACGTGAAGGCCAAGGCCATCGTCCCAGCACTGCGCGCGCATCTGGACGCGCATGACCTCGGCGTGGTGCAGATCGTGCAGGTGACCGAACGCGATGCCTTCCCCGCCTCGCGCACCGACCCCGACGATCCCTGGGTACGACTTGTCGCGCGCTCGATGCACCAGACCGCCGGTCGGCCGCCGAACATCATCCCAAATATCGATGCTTCGGGACCATCGGAATACTTCAAGCAGGTGCTCGGCGTTCCCGTGATGTGGACACCGCAATCCTTCGGTGGCTGCGGCCAGCACGGACCCGACGAGCACGGATTGGGATCGCTGTTCCGCGACGGCCTAGGGCTGATGGTCGGCGTGTTCTGGGACATCGGCGAGCAGAGCCGCCCCGCTTGCGCGCCGGCGGTTGGCAGATCACTGTCCGCCTAGCGGGTGGGAGCCAACCGAGGAGGCCAGTTATGACAACCGAGCATTGAACTCATTGAATAACCCAGGAACTTCTAAGCTGTGGGTCACTGGTTCGAGTCCAGTAGGGCGCGCCAATTTGCTCCAGCGACAACTTGGGCACCGGCCGCACGGTCATGGGTTGAAGCATTCCGCGTCTTGGCGGAAATATTTCGCAAAAGACGCGTCCACCGCCACCGCCGCTCTCATCGGCAGGGCCTGGTCTCCACCGGCCGATGCCAGCGGCGAGTTTTGGCGCAGCAAACTGTTTCCAGGGTTGTTGCGCAAATCTGTTGCCAGGGTTGT
>DASRQX010000104.1:0-34169 GCA_035696165.1 Acetobacteraceae bacterium
CGGCGGCCGATCCCATTACCGGGCTCGAGCGGGTCACCTTCGCCAGCCAGCAGACCGACAGCTTCCAGCAGGTGACGCCAACCAGCGGCGAGTATCTGTGGAGCACGACGGCAAACTGGGTCGGTGGGGTGGTGCCCGGCGACGGTGCCGCGGTGACGTTCGACGTGAGTGGGTCCAACAACCCGAGCGGCTACGACGACATCGCCAGTCTGTTCCTCGACAGCTTGGATGTGGTCAACGGGTTCGCCGCGGTGGGGGCATCGCTGAGCATCGGAACGGTCAGCTTTGGCTCGACCGTGGCCAGCGTGTTCAGCGATACTGACCTCGGGGCCGCGGCGGCAACACTGACGATCGGCGGGTTCAGCGGCGCCACTGACGGCCGCGTCGGCGCGTTCGGCTCCAACGCACTTACCAATGTGCTGAGCGCGACCGACCCGGGGGAGATCTACCAGGTCGACGAGCACGGCGAACTCGTGCTGAGCGCGACGCCGCACGCCAACCCAGGTCCGGTCAATGCGGGGTTCTACTACCAGAACTCGCACGGGACCGGCGAGTTGCCGAGCGGTACGTTCGCATTCCGCAATCCGGGCGGCACGGTCAGCAGCCTGCTGTCCAACGTGGCGGTCGGGGATTCCATCGCGCTGCCGGGTAGTGACGTCGCTTCGGTGACCTACGGGACGGGGTCGCTGAACGTGGTCACCAACCTGGGGACGACGACGTTCTCCGACGTGACCTATTTGGCGGGCTCAGCGCCAACCGCCTTCGTCGCGGCGGCGGACCCCGTCACCGGTCTGGAGCGGGTCACCTTCGCCAGCCGACAGACCGACAGCTTCCAGCAGGTCACGCCAACCAACGGTGAGTACCTGTGGAGCACGACGGCAAACTGGGTCGGTGGGGTGGTGCCCGGCGACGGTACCGCGGTGACGTTCGACGTGAGTGGGTTCAACAACCCGAGCGGTTACGACGACATCGCCAGTCTGGCGCTCGACAGCCTGGATGTGGTCAATGGGTTCGCCGCGGTGGGTGCGTCACTGAGCATCGGGACAGTCAGCTTCGGCTCGACCGTGGCCAGCGTGTTCAGCGATACTGACCTGGGTGCCGCGGCGGCGACACTGACGATTGACGGGTTCAGCGGCGCCACCGACGGCCGAGTCGGCGCGTTCGGTGCCAACGCGCTCACCAATGTGCTGAGCGCGACCGACCCGGGGGAGATCTATCAGGTCGATGAGGGCGGCGAACTGGTGCTGAGCGCGACGCCGCACGGCAACCCAGGTCCGGTCAATGCGGGGTTCTATTATCAGAACTCACACGGGACCGGTGAGTTGCCGTCCGGCACGTTCGCGTTCCGCAATCCGGGTGGCACGGTCACCAGCCTGCTGTCCAACGTGGCGATTGGGGATTCCATCGCGCTGCCGGGCAGCGACGTCGTTTCGGTGACCTACGGGACGAACTCGTTAGGCATCGTTACCAATCTGGGGACGATGACCTTCTCCGACGCCACCTATGTGGCCAATGAACTCTTCACCGGGTTCACCGCCGCGACGGATCCGGTATCCGGATTGGAAAGGATCACCTTCACCGGCGACCAGACCGACAGCTTTCAACAGGTGGCGCCCACCAACGGCGAGTATCTGTGGAGCACGACAGCGAATTGGGTCAGCCTGGTGGTGCCGGGGGACGGTGCCGCGGTGACCTTCGACGTCAGCGGTTCCAACAACCCGAGCGGTTACGACGACATCGCCAGTCTGTTCCTCGACAGCCTGGATGTGGTCAACGGGTTCGCCGCGGTGGGTGCATCGCTGAGCGTCGGGACGGTCAGCTTCGGCTCGACCGTGGCGAGCGTGTTCAGCGATACCGACCTTGGCAGCCAGGCGGCGACGTTGACCGTCGGCGGGTTCGGCGGCGCCACCGACGGCCGCGTCGGCGCGTTCGGCTCCAACGCGCTGACTTATGTGCTGGGCGCCACCGACCCGGGGGAGATCTACCAGGTCGACGAGCACGGTGAGCTGGTGCTGAACCCGGCGCCGCACGGCAGCCCAGGTCCGGTCAATGCGGGGTTCTACTACCAGAACTCGCACGGGACAGGCGAACTGCCGTCCGGCACGTTCGCGTTCCGCAATCCGGGCGGTACGGTCAGCAGCCTGCTGTCCAACGTGGCGATCGGGGATTCCATCGCGCTGCCGGGCAGCGCCGTCGTTTCGGTGACCTACGGTGCCAGCAGCATCGCCATCCGGACAACGAGCGGCACAACAAGCTTCTCCGATGTGACCTATCTGGCAGGATCGACGCCGACCGGGTTCACCGCGTCGGAGGACCCCATCAGCGGCTTGGAAAGGATCACCTTCACCGGCCAGACGAGCCTCACCTTTCAGCAGGGCGCCGCCAGCACGGTTGGCAGCTCGTCGGAATTCGTCTGGAGCAACGCGGCGAACTGGACCACCAACGTCGTGCCGAGCGATGGCGACGTGGTGAATTTCGGCGTAAGCGGAAGCTCACCCAGCAACCCCGGAGGCTACGACGACATCGGCAGCCTGTTCCTCGACAGGTTGACGCTGCCGACCGGATATCTTGCCGTTGGCGGCTCGCTGACCATAGCGACGATGTCGGTGGGGGAAGCCGGAAGTCGTGGGATCGAAGCCGATACGCTGCTGAACGGTGGCACCGCTGACGTGACCATCAACGCCTTGAGCTTCGGTGGCGCATTCATCGGAGCGGAAGGTACCAATGCGGTCACGACGCTGAACGCCGTCACGGACCCGCGAGCGATCTATCAGGCTGCCGATGGCGGCATGGTCGTGCTGTCGCCGACGCCCAATGCGTCGTCGCAATTGCTGCTGAATCTCGGCGACAGCGCGTCCGATACCGGAACGATTGCGCTGGTCAATCCCGGCAGCACGGTCGTCGCACTGCTCGGCAACGTCGGCGTCGGCGACGCGATTGAACTGCCCGGCACGTCGGTGACCTCGGTGACTTACGGCCCCAGCAACCTGACCGTCGTCACCGACGTCGGGACCACCGTTTTTTCCGACATCACCTACCTGTCGAGCACGCTGCCCGGCAGCCCAACGCCGGTCAGCTTCACGGCAGCACCCGACACGAGCACCGGTCTGGAGGAGATCACCTTCACCCTGTGTTTCTGCAAAGGCGCCCTGATCCGAACACCATCGGGCGACGTTCGGGTGGAGAAACTTGCCGCCGGCGATACCGTCGTGACGTGGCGTGGTGAGCATCGGCCGATCACCTGGATCGGTGCCGGGCGGGTGCTGGCGACACGCGGCCGCCGCAATGCCGCAACGCCGGTGATCGTGCGCAGGGGCGCATTGGCCGACAATGTGCCGAACGCTGATCTGCGAGTGACCAAGGGCCACTCGTTGTTCATCGACGGCGTGCTGATCCCGGTCGAGTTCCTGGTGAACCACCGCTCCATCCAGTGGGATGACCGGGCGCAGGAAGTGTCGGTCTACCATGTCGAACTGGCGACACATGATGTGCTGATCGCGAACGGCGCCCCGGCCGAGAGTTATCGCGACGACGGCAATCGCTGGCTGTTCCGAAACACCAACAACGGCTGGGGTGCGGATGCGCAGGCACCCTGCGCACCGGTGCTGATCGGCGGCGCCATGGTCGATCAGGTCTGGCGCCGGTTGCTCAATCGTTCTGGACCACGTCCGGGGCTCGTGTTGACCGACGACCCCGATCTGCATCTGGTGGTGGATGGCCGGCGGGTGGATCCCGTGCGCGTTGAAGGTACGAATTATGCCTTCCATAAGCCGCCGGAGGGGGGATGCCGGGACGTGCGTGTCGTATCGCGCGCGGCGGCGCCGGACGAACTTGGCCTCGCGCGCGATCCGCGGGTGCTGGGGATCGCGGTGCGGAGCGTGACGGTTTTGGCCGGTGCCCGGTATCGCATGATCGAAGCGGCCGACGACCGGCTGAGCGAAGGCTTTCATGGATACGAGCCGGAGCTTGATATTCGCTGGACCGATGGCGACGCCCTGTTACCCGCCGATCTTTTCGCCTGCTTCGACGGTGCGACGGACATTGTCCTCCAGGTTGAATGCATCACACGCTACTTGGCCACCGCCGAGCGCCGGGAGATCGCGGCGTAATACCAGGCGCTCGAATGATCGACTCTTTCGTGCCCACGGTCATGCCGGCGCAGGCCGGCATCCACGACTTGTCTTTACTGCGACGAAGGCAAGACGTGGATACCGGCCTGCGCCGGCATGACGGAGGTAGCGGCCCGTGCGTAATTGTCTAGGGCGGCTGGTATAAGGGCGCTGACATAAGATCGGCCCATTTCATGGGTTGGAATTTGATCGCGCTGTCGGATCGACCGACGACGCGTGCGGCTCGGCGCGACCCGCGCCCGCCGAGATCCCCAGCGCCCGCAGATGCGCGCTTTCTATATGCGCGCGCAACGCCGCCTGCGCCCCCGTCACGTCGCGCGCCGCTATCGCCGCCAGCACGCGCGAATGTTCATGCAGCGCCGACATCAGCACCGCCTCGGAAAGCAGCGACTGCTCCAGCCGCGCTAGCCGCACCTTGATGCTGTTGACGCGGTAGATGTTACGCACCAGCTCGTTGCCGAGGCTGTCGATCAGCGCGTCGTGCATCGCCCAGTCGGTGGTCTGCGCCTGATCGAGCAACTGCTTCGAACGATCGCCCGCGCGCGACTGCGCCAGCACCGCCTGGTGCGCCGCCACCAGCGTAGCGATCTCGGCGTTGCTGGCATGCCGGGTGAACACCGCGACCGCCTCGCATTCCAGGATGCGCCGCAGCTCGAACGCGTTCCGCACCAGGTTCTGGTCCAGCGCCGCGATGCGCAGGCCACGTTTCGGTACCGTGGCGATCAGGCCGTCGGCCTCCAGCCTGGGGATCGTCTCGCGGATCGCCGCAAGCGACAGGCCGGTCAGGGCGACCAGCTCGCGCTGCGAGATGAACTGGCCCGGCCGGATGGCCAGCGCCAGCAGGTGCTGACGGAAACTCTCATAGGCGCGGTCGCGCAGTTTCAGCGGCGGCGCGTGCGCCGCCGCGTCGGTTACGCGGCGCATTGCCGCGTCAGCGCGTCGAGCTGGGTCAGGCGCTGCGTTCCGTCGGCCGGCGTTGCCGGACGCAGCGGTGGGCGCACGTTCAGCCAGCCCGCATTGCCGCTTTGCGCCGCCAGCATTGCTTTCAGTAGCGCAATGAACGGGCCGCGGACCAGCCCACACGCGGCCTGCGTCGAGGCCACCGGCGGGTTCGGGCGGAACATCGCGCGGACCAGGTCGGGTGCGACATTGCCCATGCCGCAGATCGTTCCGGCTCCGGCCTCGGCCAACGCGCGGCCGATATCGGGCTCGGCCCCGACGGTGACGGCATGGTCCGGGGCGGCGGCGCAGAAGGCGCGGAACTGGGCGAAGTCGGCGCTGCTGTCCTTAACCCCAGCGATCACCTGCCCGTGGTGCGACCGTAGCCTTGCAGCCACGCCGGGTGGCACACGAACGCCGGACACCTGCGGAATGTTGTAAAGCGTCAGGCGCAGGCGATCGTTGCCGACTTGATCGACCAGGCTGGCGTAGGCGTCAAACACGCCGTCCTCGGTCACGTCACGGTAGAAATACGGCGGAAGCGCGAGCACCTGGGTCAGGCCGACCGCCAGCACGGCGCGGCAGAGCCCCACCGCGTCATGGATGGCGGGAAACCCGACGCCGAGTGCCATGCGCTCGGGTACGATGCCCTGGGCTAGCAGCACACGCACCGCCGCGATCCGCTCCACCGCGGAGAACGACGTGCCCTCTCCGGTGGTGCCGAACAGCACGAGGCCGTCGCAGCCCTGGGCGAACAGCGCCCTTGCGTGATCGCCCAGCAGCGCGGTGTCGATCTGTCCGGCCGCGTCAAGCGGCGTCGCCGCTGCGACCCAGAAACCGTGAATGCCGTCCTGCATGAACGTGGTGCCTGTCCGAGCGTGCTGAAAGGATGATGTTGATGATTGCATCGAACTGACATGTCAGCAAGCGATGCCGGCGCCCCCTGAATTCTGGCCGGCCGGGTCTTCCAGTGGCACTTTGGCGCGGCGATGTTCGGTGCCTGCCGCCGGCGTTGCTCAGGCCACCGCTGGCACCCGGCGCCGAGGGTGCAGCCTGCTGAGCAGGTACATCGCCCCAACGGCACCGAGCAGCAGCGCGCCGCCGATCAATGGCCGATGCACGACCCAGGCGAATGTGATCGTCAACAGCGTGATCGGCACCGCAAGTGTGCGCGCTACCAGGAAGGCCCCGGCGCCGACTAGCGATTCAAGGAACGGCAGCACCGCGAACAGTATCGTCAGCGGCCGGGTCATGCAGACAAAGCCGATCAGCATCATGACGAAACCGACGCCACGCAGGATCCAGGTCAGCCGGCCCTCCGATTTCTGTTCGTCATGGAACAGGGCCGATGCGGGGACGACGCCCGGCTCCGCCGGCGCTATGATGTAGCCGATGGCATCCCGGTATGACGTCAGCACACCATTGGACCGCGCGCCGGCCACGGAAACGGTCTGCGTGGGAATGGCGGTGAAGGTCACCCGGAGATCGCCAATCGCCGGCCGGCCCGAGTTCTTGCCCTGGTAGAATCCGTCGCCGGACACCTGATAGCCCGCCGTCGGCGCCGATTGCGGCTGGAGCGGGGTGAAAGTCGTTACCTTGTCCAGCAGCGACGGATCAACCCGATAAGCGCCGACCTTGACCTCGGCAGTATTGAACGTTGCCGATCGCACCTGCATCGGTGGGTTCAGATGGCCGTCACGCACCTTGAACTGGCCCGACGCAATCGGCTCATCCGACCAGGCATGCTGGTAGGTATAGGTGGTTTGTGTCGTCTTCAACCCGCCCACCGATTGCTGGGAATGTGAACTGGTTTCCTCCTTCCACTGATACATCTCCACCGAGCGCGACAGCCTCAGCAGCCCGTCGCCGGTGACGCCGAAGACGGGGTCGCGGGCCGGCGTGGTCGGCTGCATCATTCCGGAGACATGCACCAGCTTGGCGTTGCCTTGCGGGTCCACCCGCGTCGCGTCCACTTCGACATTGGCGGAGGCACCGCGTTCGAGTGCGCGGATCGCGTCCACCGCGCGGCCCTCGTTCCAATACAATAGGACGATGCTGGCCGGCACCAGGATCAGGCCGATCAGCGCGGCCACCAGGCTGCCGCCGAGACGCTGCAGCCACCCTTCGGTGGTGACTTCGGTGAATTGGTCTGACATGGCTTGCCTCCCCGGATCGGTGCACGTTACAGCGGCGTCCCCGTTTAGCCATCGTACCGAGGGTGTTTTCGGCTGTGCTGGCGATGCCAGGGCGACTTCAATAGTAAGGCGGCGCCCCGCACTTAGAGTCCGTCCGAAAGGTTAATCAATCATTACAAGACTCTCTCGGCGTCGGCGAGCGATGCGAGATGGACGCCATCGGGTACCGCGGGACGAACGTGAAGAACCACGGTCATGTGCTTTGCGCGAAGCGCCATGGTCTTGCCTTCTCTGCGCCCTCTGCATCTGCGATCTCTGTGTTAATGCGGTAGTGCAAACCGCACGACAAATTCGCTGTGGGCGGCAGGGCGTCGTTTCGACGGGGGCGCACTTGTGCCTGTTGCACGCAAGGAAGCATTACGGCAGAGATCGCAGAGGCGCAGAGATCCCCCGGGTCAAGCGCCCGGGGGCAGGCTCCGAGAAGGCAGGCGATTGGCGCTTCGCGCGGCGGCGTTGCGACACCGGCGTCGAACTTGATATGGCATGCCGCGGTACCTACGCGGGATAACTTGCGACCCGGCGCTTGGAATTGACTCGTTCTCGACCCAATGCGCTCAAGCCGGAACGCCTAACCAACTCAAAAGAGGCAAGAACCTTCCGGACGAACACCTTCCGAATTGCGGGATGCCGACAGGAGCCGCCGGATGCGTCCGGGTGCCCCCCGCCGCTGGGTGGGTAAGCTCTCGCTTCACTTGCCTGTTTCATTCCACGCCGCCAGCGGTGCGTCGAAAGTGGTGGGTGGCGCAACAGCTTACCAACCCTACGGTCGCTACCATACCGGGCCAACGCCCGAGATCAGGCCAGCAGGTCGCGCACCGCCTGCACCACCGGCTCCGGGGTTTCGCGTGCCAGGAAGTGACCGGCGACAGGCACCACCCGGCGTTCGTAGCGGGCGGAGAAATGGCGCGCATCGTGTTCGGAGCCGTCCGGTGGGTCGACGCCATCGGCCCCGCCGTGCGGCACGATGGTGGGAACGGTGATTGTGGGTTGCGCAGCCAGGCGCGTTTCTAGGTGTTCCAGGGCGGGGTCGCCGGGCGCGTTGGCGAAGCGGTGGCGATAGGAATGGACGGTGACCTCGGCGAAGTCCTCGTTGTCGAAACTGGCGGCGGTCTGTTCGAACGTTGCTTCGCTGAATTTCCAATTTGGCGACCAAAGGCGCCAGAGCAGGCGGGCGATATCACGGCGATTGGCGCGCAATCCGGCGCGGCCGCGCTCGGTGTTGAGATACCACTGGTACCAATAGCGTAGCTCCTTCACCGCCGACGCCGGCTGGCCCGAGGCCGGAATGTTCTGGATGTTGTAGCCGGTGATGGAGACCAGGCCGCGCACCCGTTCCGGCCACAGCGCGGCGACGACGCAGGCGGCGCGGCCGCCCCAGTCGTAGCCGCCCAGGATCGCCTGGTCGATGCCCAGCGCGTCCATGAAATCGGCCAGATCAGTGCCAAGCGCTGCCTGCTGGCCGGAGCGCGGCGTGGTGGGATCGAGGAAACGCGTCGGCCCGTAGCCGCGCAGCCACGGGGTAAGCACGCGGCAGCCCGCTTTGGCGAGCGGCGGCACCACGCCGTCCCAATCGTGCGGGTCGGATGGCCAGCCGTGCAGCAGGACGACCGGCGGGCCGCCCGATGGACCGGCTTCCAGATAGGCGATTTCCAGCGTGGGCGTTTGGATTGTCTTGTGCATGCCATGGCACACTACAGGGTTGGGCTGAGTCGCCCAAGCCCGCTCGCGACAGCTGGACGCCGAGGCGCGGGATGCGCGTAGCGGCGGCCGCTGTCAGGCCGCGGCCGCCACCCGCGAGTCCGGCCGTCGCGCGTCCGCTATCGCGCGCCCATCATTGCATACCTGTCATCGTGGCTGAGCCATGATGGTGGCGGCTCCGGGGGTCGCGGTGCGGCCGCCGTCCACGACGTATTGCGCGCCGGTGACGTTGGACGCGAGGTCCGAGCACAGGAATTGCACGACGTTGGCGACCTCGTCGGCGGTGCCGTAACGGCCGAGCGGGATGCTGGCTTGGTAGCGCGCGCCGACCGCGGCGGGATCGGCGGGATTGACTTGTTGCTCGACCGAACGGATCATGCGGGTGTCGATCGGGCCGGGACACACGGCGTTGACCCGCACGCCGAATTTGGCCACCTCGCCGGCCGCGGTTTTGGTCAGACCGATCACGGCGTGCTTGGAGGCGACATAGGCCGGCATGCCAGGCGAGGCCATCAGCCCGGCAACCGAGGCGGTGTTGACGATCGCGCCGCCCTTGCGCTCGATCATCACCGGCAGCACATGGCGCAGGCCGAGGAACACGCCCTTTACGTTCACGCCCATCACGGCGTCGAACATTGCCTCATCGTATTCGGCGGTGGGCGCGATCTTGCCCTCGATGCCGGCGTTGTTGTGGAAGCAGTCGATAGTGCCGTAGGCGTCGAGCGCGGCTTTCACGTAGGCCTGGACGTCGGCGGAACTGGTTACGTCGGCGGCGACGAACAGCGCCTCGCCGCCCTGCTGGCGGATCACGCCGGCGGTCGCTTCCCCGCCGGCGGCGTCGCGGTCGACCACGACGACCCTGGCACCGTTGCGCGCGAAACCGATTGCGGTGGCGCGGCCGATGCCGTTGCTGGCTCCGGTGATCAGCGCGACTTTACCCTTGAAGTCCATCGGCGTTTCTCCCCTGCGTTGATGGTGTGACGTTACCACGCGTGCGGCCTGCGGCAAGGAAGCGGGGTTCACTACGGAGATTCCAAGATCCCGTAGAAGAAGGCAGGATGCGCCACGAGCGAAACGCCATCATCTGTCGCGGCGCGTCGGGGGTAAAGGCAGTAGACCTGGCCAGGTTATTCGCGGGCCACCGAGATTTCCGGGCAGGCCGGTCGGTACCGACCAAACGCACACATCTGACGGATCAGCGGGTCGTTATTTCATTCAAGATTGTGGTCCCAGGACGTTGCCCTTTCTTCCCATGCGTACCAAAGGGACGTTCCGTTCGTTTCATGCGAGATGGCAGCAGGAGCATCGACGGGGTCATTTTCACGGTGTGAAACACCTCAGAGCGTGCGCGCTGTCCGAATGCCACTCTCCGTCTATCGGTGAGGCCGATGCGAAAGCACTGCACTCGCTGCCGAAAGGGTAACCAAATCCGCGGCGCGGAAACCAACGGAGAGCACTATGAAGAAGTTTGCTTGTGCCGCCCTGGCTGTCTTGGGCGTCGTGCTCGGCACCGTCACCCTCACCGCACCCGCAATGCCGCTTCGGTTTTCCAGTTCCCGTCGTCCATCAGCAACGGCTGACCAAACACGAGGACAGCGATCATGAAGACCATGCTGATGCTTCGTGCGGTCGCCATGGTGTTCAGCCTTGGCGTCAATTCGGCATATGCGGGTGACGGTGACGGCCAGGCCCCACGCCCGCCATTCACGTCAATCGAGGCTCAATCATGCTCCGTTTCGCTTGCCGGCCCGCAGACGCCCAAGCTGTTCACCATCGGCCGGGTCGGAGTTCGTGTGTGGGCTCCCGTACCGCCGGCCTACAGCGCTGAGGCCAACGGGGATGTAGCAGGCAGGAATTTTTTGGGGCGCGGGATGAGACCTTGGCTGCTGGATATCCGATGACGCAATCGGCTGGCGAATGCAAAAAGGAGTGTCCAATGAACCGCAAGCTGTTGATGACTGCCGCCTTTGTCGCCATCGCGCTCATCCCCTCGATCGGCATTGGAACTGCTGCGGCGCACGGCGGAGGTTTTCATGGTGGGCGTTTTCGTGGCGGAGGCATTCACGGTGGAGGTTTTCACGAAGGGGGGGTTCACGACCGGGGCTTTTTTTGGCGGACGCGGAGTTCGGGGGGGGGGTTAGGCACGGTGGCTTGTTCGGTGATTATTATCCCGGATACTACGCATACGGGCAATGCTATCTGACTGTGTATGGTGCAACCTATTGTTATTGATCGTGGAGCGTCTTTTAGGGTGTGCGAAGGGGAGTTGGCTCCGACATGTCTGACTCCACTGTTGGCGCTGTTCTTCGAACATTTGGCGCGAAGCGCCGTCACGCAGGAATTTATGTCCCTATAAATGATTAGCGAAAGAGATGTGAAACACTTCAGAGTGTGCGCGCTGTCTGAATGCCACTCTCTGTCTCTCAGCGCGGCCGACTGGTTTGTGCGTCTTCAGGGAGAGCAGCCTTGTTCCACTTCACGAGCGTTGTCATTGTCGCAGCATCTCTGTTACTTGCTGTGGCTTGCGTCTTGGCAGCCATCTTTTCCGACACAACTGACTGACGGCCATAGCAGCCTAAAATAGAGACGACGATAGAGCGTCATACTTCGGAGTGAACGCCTGCCTTAAGGCAATTCGCCAGGTGTCAGCGAGGTCGGATCGGAAGCCTTGTAGCTGGCCACCCTCGAGGCAGTTGACGTTGCGCATGCGGATTAATAGATGAGGATAACGGACTATGCGACGGTCCATCGTAGCTGCTGCATTGGCACTCGGCCCGGTGACGCCATGGGTGGTGATCCTGCCACTGATCGCACAGGCGCGGCCGGACAGCTTGTCCCCAGCCATATCGAAAGGTTTGTTCCGCTGCCGCACGTACCACTGCATCGATCAAACCCGCGCGGTGGAGCTGGCTGTGGTGTTGATGGTCGAGCGGCCGAAGCGTGACGCGGCGGGCGTCGTTGACCGGCGCTGCCATCCGGACCTTCGGACGTTACGAAAAACTGGCGCCGAGACCAAGGCGAATTAGCGTGCAGCAGGAACACCCCGATCTGCTCGATGAGACAGACGACGAAGCTGCCAACCGGCAGACGGCGAGTCTCTGCGCTGTGGCGATCACACTGTTGCTGCTGGTCGTGGGCCTGTTCCTGGTGCGCGAACTGCATGCGAAGGATCCAATCGCGGACTGCCTGATGGACAGGCGGGTGAATTGCAACTTGCTGGTGGTCACCTCGCCTAATCCGCCCCCCAAGGATGTCCTGGCAGTCGTTTCGCTGCGCTCCGATGGAGCACGGCGCCGGCGACACGGCGCGATTGGCTCCAACGAGCAACCAAAGTCGGACCAACCCACAACTGAAGCGACTCTCAACTAATCACCACCACCGCCAGCGATCAGTCCCGTCAGTTTGTTAGATGCGCGCTACGCAGACGCTGCGCCGGCGTCGTCGCGTCCCAGACCAATGGCACGGCGGTCCATGCCGCCAGTCGATACCTAGGTCAATTGATCGCCGCCAGATCGCGTGACGGCGGCCCTCATCAGTGGAGATATCCAGATGCTGCGAACCGATGGCAATTCCGAACTGCGTTATTTCGACCAGGTGATCCGGTTCCTGCACCGGCCGACCCTGTTCCTGGTCGCCGCGGTCTTCATTGGCGCCCTGGCTCTTGGCTTGGCTCTAGTCTCCGCTCGGTCGGCAACGGCACAAACTGGTGACGGAACCAGGCCGTGCATCATCGAGCATCGGTTTGAACCGGGGCCCATCGTGAACGGCCACCACCGCCAACCGACATTCGGCGAGATTGAAGCGCGGACACGGGAACTATGGGCGCGGAGCAAAACGGGCTCTGGCGCCTGCTGATTGCAGCCCATTACGTGGCGCAGGGACCGCTGCTCTTCTGCGTGGACTCTGTGGCGAATGTTCTTGCGACCACTTCAAGGCCCCGGACTGTCGATCGTTGCGACCGGTGCTTCCACACCTTGCGCGCTGGGGTTAGGCTGGCGCGACGGAGGGGCATCACATGGCTGACTATGACTACATCATCGTGGGGGCCGGTTCGGCCGGCTGCACGCTCGCCAACCGGCTGAGCGAGGACCCGCGCAACAAAGTACTGCTGCTGGAAGCGGGGCCGAAGGATCGCAATTTCTGGATCCACATCCCGGTCGGCTTCAACAAGCTGCTGAACAACACGCGCTACAACTGGTGCTTCAGCACCGAGCCGGAGGACAGTGTCCGCGGCCGGACGATACCGATCCCGCGTGGCAAAACGCTGGGCGGGTCGAGCTCGATCAACGGCATGCTGTACGTGCGCGGCAATCCGCTGGACTACAACACCTGGTCGCAGTTCGGGAATCGCGGTTGGTCGTATGATTCCGTGCTGCCGTATTTCAGGAAATCGGAAAACTTCGAGGGACGTGGCGACGACACCCGCGGGCGCGGTGGACCGCTGAATGTTGCGAACATGATCGAGCGCCACGAGATCCTGGATGCGGTGATCGATGCCGCCGCGGCCGAGGGTTATCCGAAGAACCCAGACTACAACAGCGGCAAGCAGGAGGGCTTCGGCTATTACCAGGTGACGCAGAAGGACGGGCGGCGCTGGTCGACGGCGCGCGCGTTCCTCGATCCGGCGCGATCACGCCCGAACTTGCGCGTGGAGACGGAAGCGCTGACCACGCGCGTGATGCTGCAGGGCAAGCGCGCGGTCGGCGTGGCCTATACGCAGCACGGCCAGGCGCATGTGGCGCGCTGCGGGCGCGAGGTGATCCTGTCCGCCGGATCGGTGAAGTCGCCGCATATCCTGGAGCTGTCGGGCATCGGCCAGCCGGAACGGCTGCAGGGCTTCGGCATCGCGTCGCTGCATGAGTTGCCGGGGGTGGGGGAGAACTACCGCGACCATTTCGCGCCGCGCATGAACTGGCGTGGGACGTTGCCGATCACGCTGAACGAGCAGACGCGCGGACTGAACTTTGTCAAGGAGATCATCAAGTACTTCGCGTTGCACAGGGGAATCCTGACTTACACCGCCGGGATCGTCTACGGCTTCGTGAAGACGCGGCCGGAGCTGGAGGAATGCGACGTGCAGTATCATTTCGCCCATGCCAGCTATGCCACGGCGGCGACGCGCATCCTGGACAGCGAGCCTGGAATGACGATGACGACCTATCAGTGCCGGCCGGAGTCGAAGGGCTCGATCCATCTGAAGTCGGCTGATCCGGCGGCCGATCCGGCGATAAGACCCAACTTCCTGGCCGAGGAGTTGGATCGGCAGACCGTGGTGGCGGGGATGAAGATCGCCCGGCGCATCATGGAGAACGCGGCGATGGACAGGTACCGCGCGCACGAAATGAACCCGGGGCCGGGGGTGCAGACCGACGCGGAGTGGCTGGAATTTGCGCGGAACAATGGGCAGACGACGTATCATGTGATCGGGACTTGCAAGATGGGCAGCGATCCGATGGCGGTGGTGGACGATCAGTTGCGGGTGCACGGGGTGGCGGGGCTGCGCGTGGTGGATGCGTCGATCATGCCGACGATGGTTTCGGGGAATACGAATGCGGCGGTGATCATGATCGCGGAGAAGGGCGCGGATATGATCAAGGAAGCGGCGGGGGAGGGGTTGAGGGCGGCGGCTTGATCCAGGAGCGGACTCTCCCCTCCCCTTGAGGGAGGGCGTTGGGGGAGGGGTTGGTGCCAGGTTCGCGCCGCGGCCATTGTACCGCGCCGCCCCCTCCCCCCAAACCCCCTCCCTCAGGGGGAGAAGAAGATTATTACGTGCTACTCGTCCCGGGCGCCTATGGTGCGAGACCGGAACTCCTCGGGCACGGCGTGGCCGTAGTCGGTGAAGGCGCGCTTTACCGCTTCCGGGGTTGCGCCGAATACCTGCTTGCGGTTCTCTCGCGCCCATTGCTGCGAGCCCGCGACCGTATCGAGCGAGCCCTGGAAGCGCGGCATCACGTAGCGGGCGAACAGTTCGTAGCTGCGCAGTGTCTGCTCGCGATTGGCCCATTCATGCGCGCGGAACAGAATGCCGCCGAAGCCGCCCTTGCTGTTTTCCAGCAGCCGATGGATGCCCTTGGTCACCGTGTCCGGCGAACCTACCAGCGTGGTGCCCATCTTCACCCCGTCGCGCAGGGGATCGTCAGCGCGGCCGGGCGGACGACCCAGCGTGTCCTCGAAATAGGTCTGCGTCTCGATCCGCTCGCCCTTGGCGACCTCACGCAGGGCCTGCTCGTCGTCCTCGGCGATGTGGGCGTTGACGACGACGCGCCAGTTCTTGCGGTCCATCTTCTTGCCGTTCTTCGCCGCGGCGTCCTCGGCGATCTTCCATTGGTCGGCCAGCGCCTCCGGCCCGCCGGGCAGGCCGGCGCCGATCGACAGCACGCCCACGCCGTGCGTGCCCGCGGCGATCATGCCGAACGGGGTGATTGTGCTGGCGACCGCGATCTCGAAGCACGGGTCGCTGTACGGCGCCAGGTGCAGCCGTGCATCGCGCATCTCGAACCAGTCGGTCTTCATGGTGACCGGCTCTTCGCATTTCAGCAGCCGGATGATGGCGTCCATCGCCTCCAGCATGCGCGGACGTTGCGTCGACGGCTCGATACCCAGCATAAACGCGTCCGAGGTCAGCGCGCCCGGCCCGCAACCCAGCATCGCGCGGCCGCGGGTCATGTGGTCGAGTTGCACCCAGCGCTGCGCCACCAGGAACGGATGGTGATAGGGCAGGCTGGTGACGCCGGAGCCGAGCTTGATGTGCTTGGTGCGCTCGGCCGCGGCCGCGATGATCAGTTCGGGCGAGGCGATCAGCTCCCAGCCGGCGGAGTGGTGCTCGCCGATCCAGGCCTCGGTGTAGCCAAGCTCGTCGAGCCATTCCAGCAGCTCGACATCGCGGCTGATTGCCAGCGTCGGGTTCTCCCCCACGCGGTGGAACGGGGCGAGGAAGATGCCGAACTTCATGCCGCGATGGGCCATGCGCGTGTTCTCCAGCGAAAGCGATGTTGGCCTATCGTGCCGCGTTGCGGCCGGATAGCCAAGCCGGGGGGCTGCATGGCAGTGTGTCGTGGCGGTCAGACGCAAGGTTCCGGGACGGAGGAAACGACAATGCGGCTTGCGGACAAGGTGGCGATAATCAGTGGCGCGGCGTCCGGCATGGGCGCGGCGACGGCGCGGCGGTTTGCCAAGGAGGGCGCCAAGGTGGTGGTGGCCGACATGCTGGACGCCGAGGGCCGCAAGGTGGCCGATGACATCGTGACCGCGAACGGCGCGGCCGTCTTCATGGCGCTGGATGTCACGAAGGAGGCGGACTGGAAGCGGGTGGTGGACGACACGGTCGCGCGCTACGGCAAGCTGGATATCCTGGTGAACAACGCGGGGATCAGCGGCAGCGCGGTGTCCGACCTGCTGGACACGGCGGCGTGGGACCAGTTGCTGGCGGTGAACGGTCGGGGCGTGTTCCTCGGGACGAAATACGCGGTGCTGGCGATGAAGCAATCCGGTGGCGGATCGATTGTCAACCTGTCGTCGATCTCCGGCAATGCCGGGCAGACGATGACGCACATGGGCTACAACGCGTCGAAGGGCGCGGTGCGCACGCTGACCAAGTCGACAGCGGTGCAGTTCGGCGCCGACGGCATCCGTGCCAACTCGGTGCATCCTGGGCTGATGCCGCCGATGCGCACCTCGGGCGCCACCGCCGATCCCGAGGTGCGGGCGACGATGCTGAAGGGCGTGCCGTTGCGCCGTGCCGGCGAGGTGGACGAGGTGGCGAACGCCATCCTGTTCCTGGCATCCGACGAGGCGTCGTACATCACCGGCGCTGAGCTTTGGGTCGATGGCGGTTATCTCGCGGTCTGAGGAGGTCGATATGCAACTCAACGCCCAGCAACTGCGGCAGTTCGACGAAGAAGGCTGGCTGTTCTTCCCCGAGGTTTTTTCCCCCGAGGAGGTCGCGGTGCTGCGCGACGAGGCCGAGACGCTGTATCGCACCGACCGCAAGGAGATCTGGCGCGAGAAATCGGGTGCGCCGCGCACCGCCTTTGCAGCGCACACCTACAACGAGGCGTTTCGCCTGCTCGGTGCGCATCCGCGGCTGATCTGCCCGGTGGAGCAGGTGTTCGGTGACCGTCTCTACATGCATCAATACAAGATCAACGCGAAGGCGGCGTTCGACGGCGATGTGTGGCAGTGGCACCAGGACTACGGCACTTGGCAGCGCGACGACGGCATGCCGGAGCCGCGCGCGATGAATATCGCGGTCTACCTCGATGAGGTGATGGCGATCAACGGGCCGTTGATGCTGGTGCCGCGCAGCCATAAGCACGGGGTGTTCGATGCCGGGCATGACCTCGCGACGACCTCGTATCCGCTGTGGACGCTGGACCATGAAACCGTGACGCGATTGGTGCATGCCGGCGGGATCGTTTCGCCGATCGGCAAGCCGGGTGGGGTGCTGATGTTCCACGGCAACCTGGTGCATGGCTCGGCGGGCAACATCACGCCGTATCCGCGAAAGATCGTGTACCTGACGCTGAACTCGGTGGCCAACTACATCCGCACGCCGACGCGGCCGGAGTGGATCGCGCACCAGGATTTTGCAGCGATCGAGCCGGCGGCGGACGATGCGCTGCTGGTTTATGCGCGGCGGTTCCGGGCGGCGGCGGCGGCGGAGTAGAAGGTATTGGCGCGGGGCGGTATTATAATAATCCTCGGTCCTGCGCTTGGCACGGTTTGCAAGGGAGCAATTTTCACCACGAAGTAGGCCAGCGGCCGGCGGCTGGCTTACTTCGTGGTGAATCTGGTTTGCTTCGCTTCTATTTCCGTAACGACGCTGATACCGGGTCATCGTCCTGGTCGTCTTCCCATGTGTCGGGGTCGAACGGATTTACCAACGGCACACCGGCGCGCTTTAAGTCGCCCAGGTTTCTGGTTGCGAAGCCGTAGCCTTTTGCCATCGCGGTCGCGGCAATCGCCCTGTCGCCGTCGCGCAATGACGGAAACCGAACCGACGCCTCGGCCCACTTCTCCGCGACCAGGCGGTCGATCGGCTCGATGCGGTCGCTAAACCGGTCCAGAACCGCGTCATACCAAGCGCGTTTTGGCCTGACCGCAGCGATCAATCTGGCTTTCACCCTGCGATCGGTAGCCGCGGCAGCCCTTGCCTCAAGAAGCAGCAACCCGCGATGCATCTCGGCTACGGTGACAACGCTGATACGAACCCGCCTGGCGTAACGTCGGAGCCACACGGCAACGTTGGGATCGCTTACGGTGCCACTCCGGTTTGACAGCACGTTGGTATCGACGATGTACCACGGCATCTCAGCTGCTGGTCAGGCTCATTCCCACCGGCTGGATATCCTCTGGGGAAAACGGGGACTGACCGAGCAGGTCCGCGAAATTGGCGTCCGCCTGCCTGACCAGACGCCGGTATTCTGCTGGCGAGAGGACCACGGCGACCGGGTCTTTGTGGCGCATCACCACCTGGGGGCCGTCGCCGTTCGCGGCTTCGACGAGTTCGGTGAAGCGTTGCTTGGCGTCCGCGGTCTGCCATTGCGCCATGGGCGGCCTCTTTTGAGAAATATGGACATAATGGACATTTTTGCCAATTTCAAGCAAGGTCGAAACCTGTCTAAAGCTGTCTTCAGCGGCGACGTCCGGGAAAACACGACACGCATACAATTCTTCTCAGTGTCTCCGTGCCTCCGTGGTGAAACTTGCTTGCGATAGATCCAACGCACATGTCGCCACCAGAATGCCTAGCATCAACACGAGCGCAACGCCCCACCAGGAGACCCCCACATGACCAGCGTCGTCGGCACCTGGAAGCTGGTCGCCGCCGCGGCGCATGACAGCGCCGGCAATCCCCTACCATCCCCGTACGGCCCCAAACTCATGGGCCGCGTCACCTTCAGCGCCGACGGGCGCATGATGGCGGTGCTGTGCGACGGCCGCCCGTCCCTGCCTGACGGCACCGCACGCGACTACGCTTCCTACTGCGGCAACTACCGGTTCGACGGCAGCCGCCTGGTCACCCGCGTCGATGCCGCCTCGGATCCCGCGCGGCTCGGCACCGACCAGGTGCGCGAGGTGCGGTTCGAGGGCGACCGCATGATCCTGCGCCCGCCGCCCCGCCCGAGGGGCGACATGACCGAGCATCGCGAATTGAGCTGGCAGCGCATCGCCCCCGAGTAACCCCGGGCGAGTAGCTTCGGTCGAGTAGCGTTCGGCGTCATCCTCGCCTTGGTGTAGAGTGGCCGCCATGCCCGCCGACATCCGGGAAACCTCCCGGCCCGATCCGGACGCACTGATCGAAGCCGCCGCCCGCGAAGGGCGCGGCTGCCTCAAGGTGTTCCTGGGTGCCGCCCCCGGCGTCGGCAAGACATGGGAGATGCTGACCGCCGCCCGGATCAGGCGCGCCGAGGGCATCGACGTGGTCATCGGTGTGGTCGAGACGCACGGCCGCGCCGAGACCGAGGCGCAGATCGGCACCTTGCCGGTGCTGCCGCGCCACCCGGTGGCCTACCGCGGCAAGGTGCTGGAGGAATTTGACCTGGACGGCGCGCTGAAGCGTCACCCGCAGCTTCTGCTGATTGACGAACTGGCCCACACCAACGCCCCCGGCAGCCGCCACCACAAACGCTGGGAGGACGTGCAGGAAGTCCTGGACGCCGGCATCGATGTCTGGGCGACGCTGAACGTCCAGCACCTGGAAAGCGTGAACGACTCGGTCGCCCGGATCACCGGGGTGCGGGTGCGCGAGACGCTGCCCGACCGCGTGCTGGACCTTGCCGCCGAGATCGAGCTGATCGACCTGCCGCCGGCCGAACTGCGCACGCGCCTGACGCAGGGCCGCATCTACCGTCCCGAGGTCGCGCGCCGCGCCATTGACGGCTTCTTCCGCGAGGGCAATCTGGCGGCCTTGCGCGAACTGGCGTTGCGGCGCGTGGCCCAGCGGGTGGACGCCGATGTCACCGGCTACATGCGCGCCCGCTCGATCGAGGGGCCGTGGCCGGCCGGGGAGCGCGTGCTGGCCCTGATCGGCACCGACCATGCGTCCGAAGCGGTGGTGCGTCACGCGAAGGGATTGGCGGATGCGCTGCACGCGCCACTGATTGCGCTGAGCGTGGAACGGCCGGGCGTCGCCGGCGACGTGCGCGCGGCGATTACGATCGCCGCCCAACTCGGGGCCGAGATCGAAATCGCGCACGGCGAGGATCTCGTCGCCGCGGTGCTGGAAGTGGCGCGCAAGCGCAACGTGACGCAGATCGTCATGGGCCGCGGCAGGCCGCCGTTGTGGCGCCGGATGATCGGCCACACTCTGTCGCACAGCTTGCTGCGGCGCGCGCCGGCCTACGCATTGCACATCGTGCCCGCGCCAATGGTGCCGGAGACGAAACGGCCCTGGATCACATTTCCGGAACCCTGGTTCGCCTGGGCCGGCGCCGTCGCACTGGTCGCCGGGGTGACGGGGATCTGCGAGATCCTGGTGCGCGTGGTGTCGCAGGAGGCGCTGGGGATGGTGTTCCTGGCCGCCGTGGTCGCCGCCTCGGTCACCTGGGGGCTGCGCGTTGCGCTGTTCACCGCGGTGCTTAGCTTCATGTCCTGGAATTTCTTCTTCATTCCTCCATTGTATCAACTGACCGTCGAGCAGCCGCGCGACGTGGTGGCGATCGTGCTGTTCCTGGGCGTCGGCGGCGTGACCGGCGCGCTGGCCAGCCGCGTCCGCAAGGAAGTGCGGGCGGCGCGTGGCCGGGTGCAGGGGCTGCGACTCATCGGCGCGTTCAGCCGCAGCCTGGGCGAGCCGACAACCGAGCCGGAGATGCTGGAGGAGATCGCCCGCCAAGGGGCCAACATTGCCGGCACGGCGGTGGTGATGACGGCGCTCGGCGAGGACCTGAACATTCGCGCCGCGGCGCCGCCGATTGACACGATCGACGACGCCGCCTGGGCCGCGGCGCGCTGGGCCTATGGCAAGCAGGAGCAGGCGGGCAAGGGCACCGCCACGCTGCCGTCCTCCGCCTGGCGTTTTTTGCCGATGCGCACCGTGCGTGGCCCGATTGGCCTGCTGGGCATCCGCGCGGAGGGCGAGGTCGACCCGCCGCTGCTGCAGGCGCTGATGGCGCTGGCGGACCAGGCGGCGGTGGCGATGGAGCGGGTGCGGCTGGCCAACGACGCGGCCCGCAGCGCGGCGCACCAGGAGACACAGAAGCTGCGCACGGCGCTGTTGTCCTCACTGTCGCACGACCTGCGCACGCCGCTGGCCGGTATCCGCGGCGCGGCGTCGACCTTGCGCGAGGCATGGGCTGATCTGGACGACACCACGCGCTCGGACCTGCTGCGCAGCATCGAGGACGATACCGGGCGGATGACGCGATTCCTGGCCAATATCCTCGACATGACACGGCTGGAGACCGGCGAGGTCGCGCCGCGCATTGCCGCGGTGACGCTGCCCGAGGTGGTGGAGGCGGCGATCGGCCGGGTGCCCGGCACCGCGCATGTCGGCCTCGATCTGCCCGCTGAACTGCCGCGCGCCGCGGCCGACCCGGCGTTGCTGGAGCAGGTGTTGGTGAACCTGCTGGACAACGCGGTGAAGTATTCCCCACCGGGCGGGATCATTTCGGTATCCGGTCGGCCTGCCGGTGATCGCGTTGCGTTGTCGGTCGCCGACGAGGGCATCGGGATCGCACCCGGCGATCTGCCCTATGTGTTCGACAGCTTCTATCGCGCGCGGCGACAGGATCGCGTGGGACCTGGAACGGGTCTGGGACTGGCCATCGCCCGCGGCCTGATGGAGGCGATGGGCGGAACGATCGAGGCGCAAAGCCCGCGTCCCGACGTGCCGGCCGATGGCGCGCCCGGCACGCTGATCACGCTGACCCTGCCAGTGGCGATATGAGAAGGTGGCGACCGCGTCCCGCGCGCCGTCACGTCCGTCTGCGAGGTGATGGTACCGCACCCACCCCGTCGTGCCGGCGCATGCCTGCATCCACGAATTTGTTGCTGCGACAAAGTCGTGGATGCCGGCCTTCGCCGGCATGACGAGGTAGGTGGCGCCGGTGGGTCAAGCTTTCCGACGCCGGGTATGACCCGTGGTGACACGTATTCCGGTTAACGCTATAGGGCGAGGATGTTATGTACAGTCGCCATGCGTCGAGAACCCGCGTTAGAGTGACTACGCGTTACGATGCACCCTGGCGGCGCCGGTGCTTTTGTCGGAATAGGATGGATGCAAGTTCACGCGTGGTCGCTCATGCAGATCGAGACCCGTCCGCTGCCCGGTCAGAGCGCCGTGATCTGCATGGCCGATGCGCGCGATCAGCTTGCCGTCATCAAGGACATGGCGAATGTCGCCGCTAGGCTCGACCTGATTTTCAATGACACGACCGACGAATTCCTCGGCGTGCGGCCGCCGGGCGCGGAGGATGCGCGGCAGATACTCCAGTTCGTCAACACGCACCGGCAGATGCCGCATCTCGTCATCCAGTGTCAGGTCGGCGTCGGCAGGAGCATGGCAGCGCTTGCCGCGCTTCTGAAGATCGGTGGCACGGACAATCAAGTGATCCTTGCCCACGGCACGTATAATCGCCGGCTCAATCAGGAATTGCTGAAGGCAGCCGGCGTCGCGCGCGAGCCGGATCCGTTGGTGTCGATCGCAGTGCGGATCAAGTACGCACCCGACCGGCTCAAGCTTTTCATTCTGTCGATGCAGCGGCAGCGCCATGACAATTGGGAACTGGTTGCGGTAACGGACGGACCTAACGAATCCGCGGCGCGTCTGATCGCGGAGACGAATGACCCGCGGATTCGCCTGGTCGAGACCGAGAAGAGGCTGGGGCGGTGGGGACACCCGTACCGGCAGCGCGGTTTGGACGCGTGCCGCGGTGATTACATCGGCTTGAGCAACGACGACAACTACTATGTGCCGGGCTATATCGAGCAAATGCTGCACGCGCTGGGCAGCACCGCCGATATCGCACTGTGCCAAATGCTGCACAGCCACTCCGGATGGAAGGTCGACCCGCCCGGGAACGACCTTGGGGCCTGGATCGCGCGCGCCTCATTGATACGGAAGGTTCCCTGGACCGGCCAGGACTTTACCAGCGATCGGGACTATCTTCAGTCGCTTTTGGCAATGGCGCCGGGCCGGATGGCGACGGTCGCGCGTCCGCTGTTCATTCACAACTGACTGGAACTGATGTGAGTCTCGGCCGCATCCTGGTGATCGACGACGAGGCGCAAATCCACCGCTTCCTCAAGCCGGCGTTGGAGGCGGCGGGGTACGAGGTTGAGCGCGCCGAAACCGCGGCCGAGGGGCTGCGGCTTGCCGCCGGGCGGGCGCCGGACGCCGTGCTGCTGGATCTGGGTCTGCCCGACATGGACGGGCAGGAGGCGTTGCAGCGGTTGCGCGCGTTCAGCGAGGTGCCGGTGCTGGTCCTGTCGGCGCGCGAGCGAGAGGCGGAGAAGATCGCGGCGCTGGACGGCGGCGCGGACGACTACCTGGAAAAGCCGTTCGCGGTCGGTGAGTTGCTGGCGCGGCTGCGCGCCTGCCTGCGCCGGCGGTTGACCCAGCAGGGCGCTCAGCCGATGTTCAGCGCCGGGCCGCTGACGGTCGATCTGCTGAAGCACGAGGTACGCGTGGATGGGGCGCTGGTTGCGCTGAGCCGGCGCGAGTTCGATCTGCTGGCGATGCTGGCGCGCAATCCTGGGCGCATGATGACACACCGGCAGTTGCTGGTCGCCGTGTGGGGACCGGCGCATGTCGACGATGTGCAGTATCTACGGGTGTATATCGGGCAATTGCGGCATAAGCTGGGTGGGGCGTCGGAGCTGATCATGACCGAGCCGGGGATTGGCTATCGGCTGCGGGAGGTTGGGTAGCTTGACCCCTCCCCAACCTTGGTCCGCTTCGCGGCCCAAGCCCTCAGGGGAGGGGGAGTGTCGGTGTCCGACCAGGCCGCCATCCCCTCGGTGTGCCCGCTACGCCGCCAGTTCCTCGGTGTGCACCACGCCGAGCAGCCTCGCCTGAAGCGCGGCATCCGCCTCTAGCGCCCGAGCACTGCCCTGATACGCGACCTGCCCGTTCACCAGCACATAGGCCCGGTCGGTGATCGGCAGCACTGTTTCCGCGTGGTGCTCCACGATTACCATCGCGACGCGGCCGCGCAGCCGGACCAGCGCGTCCATCACCTCCTTGACGATGGCCGGGGCCAATCCCTCGAACGGCTCGTCCAGCAGGATCACCCGCGCAGGCACCATCAGCGCGCGCGCGATCGCCAGCATCTGGCGTTCGCCGCCCGACAGGCTTTCGGCGCGGGATCGTTGCAGGATGCGCAATTTCGGGAACAACTCGTAGACCTGCTCGAGCGAGCTGCCGCCTGGGCGCGTGGCGATGCGCAGGTTCTCGAGCACGGTCAGGTTGGGAAACAGCCGGCGTCCCTCGGGCACCAGCGAGATGCCGAGGCGGTTGATTTCGTATGGCTTCGCCGCGGTGATGTCCTTGCCATCGATGATGATGCGCCCGCCGCTTTTCGCCACCGTGCCGGTGATCGCGCGCAACGTCGTCGTCTTGCCGACACCGTTGCGGCCGAGCAACGCCACCGCCTCACCCTCGTGCACGACAAGATCCAAACCATCCAGCACCACGCTGCCGCCATAGCCGCCGCGCACGCCTTCCAGCCGCAGCAAATCCTTCGCTGATGCGGCGATCGTCACCTCCGGAGCGTCAACGAGGCCAATTGTTTCGCGTACGGCGCCGAGATAGGCGGTGATCACCTCCGGGTTGTTTGCCACCTCGGCCGGCTTGCCGTCAGCGATCAGCCGGCCCTGGTGCAGCACGGTGATGCGGTCAGACAGCGCCAGCACGCGATCGATGTCGTGCTCGATCAGCAGCACCGCGTGGGTCGTGGCCAACTGGCGGATCAGCGCGCCCACCACCTCGCGGTCGGCCTCGGCCAGGCCTGCCAGCGGTTCGTCCAGCAGCAGCAACCGCGCGTCGGTGGCGAGCGAGATGGCGATCTCGAGCAGCCGCCGCTCGCCGTGCGACAGGTTGGCGCAAGGCTCCGCGGCGCGATCCGCCAGCCCGACCGCGACGAGCAGCGACCAGGTGCGCGCATTGACCTCATCCAGGCCGTAGGCGTCGCGCCATAGGGCGTGGCGATGGGCGCTGCCTGCCTGCGCGGCGACGCGGACATTCTCGAACGCCGTCAGGTTGCGGAACACGCTGAGGATCTGAAACGAACGGCTGAGACCGAGGCGGATGCGCTTGTGCACCGGCAGACGCGTCAGGTCGTGACCCGCGAAGTGGATCGTGCCGCCATCGGCGCGCAGCAGGCCGGTCAGCATGTTGAAGAACGTCGTCTTGCCGGCGCCGTTCGGTCCGATCAGGCTGTGCAGCCGGTATGGATGCACTTCCAGGTCGATCCCCTGCGCCACCACCAGTGACCCAAACCGCTTGTGCAGGCCACGCACCGTCAGGATCGGTTTGGTGGGATCAAGCTGTATCGCATCGGCATGCCAGGGCTTGATCGTTGCGGGACGCGGCGGAATGCCACGCCGGGTCAGCGTCCACTCCTGCCGCCCGCGCAGCCGTTGCACCAGGCCGACCATGCCTTCGGGCGAGGCGAGCGCGAACACTATCACGATCGGCGCGAACAGCAGCCACCAGCTTTCGGTGATGGTCGACAGCCGATCCTGTAGCAGAATGAACGTGATGGCGCCCCAGAGCGGGCCGAGGAACTGGTGCACCCCGCCCAGCACCGTCATCAACAGCGCGTCGCCGGCATGCTGCCAACTGAGATTGTCGGCGTAGGCGCCCCGCAGCATGAACGACAGCAGCGCGCCGGCGTAGCCGACGACGCCGCCCATGATGACGAAGGCTTCGAACTTCAAGCGGAACGTGCTGTAGCCGAGGCTGAGCACACGTTGTTCATTGTCGCGCAACGCTGCCAGCACGCGGCCGAATGGAGCGTGCGCGATGCGCCACAGCAGCCACATCGCGGCGGTGACGGTGATGACGGTGAAGGCGTGGAATGCTTCGTCACTGACCAGCCAAGGGCGCGGGACGCCCTGCAGGCCATTTTCGCCGCCGGTCAGGTCGGTCCACTTGAACGCGATCTCGAAGGCGATCTGCGAGAAGGCCAGCGTCAGCAGCGAGAAATACAGCCCACGGCGGCGCAGGATGATCACGGCGATGGCGGCGGCGAGCACCAGGGAGAACAGGATGGCGAATGCGAGCGCCTCGGCCTCGTTGTTGAGGAATCGGAGCATCGAGATGGCGACTGCGTAGCTGGCGCAGCCGAAGAACACCGATGCGCCGAATGGTACGAGGCCGGTATAGCCGACCAGCAGGTTCACTCCGGCGCCGTACAGCGTGTAGATAGCGATCTGGGTGATCAGGCCGACCGGCGCGCCGATCGCCTGCCATAGCAGGGTGAGAGCGATGAGGACGAAAAGGATGGCGGTGATGGGGTGGCGGAGGAGGGTCACGGTGGGACGCTTCTCCCCTTCCCCTTGAGGGAGGGGGTGGGGGGGGGAGAGGTCGGGGCGTGACGCAGCCGCGGTGCGATACTGGCACCAACCCCTCCCCCCAACCCCCTCCCGCAGGGGGAGGGGGAGAAGAAAAGATTGTACGTCACTCGAACCGTTCCCACCGCTCGCCCAGCAATCCGCGTGGACGCAGCAGCAGGATCACCGCCATGAACACGTACATCATTGCGTTCGCGGCATCCGGCTGGAACTGGATGGTCAACGCGGTTACCACGCCGACCATCAGCCCGGCAATTACCGCGCCGGCGAAGGACCCCAGCCCGCCTATCGTTACGACCACGAAGGCCGGCATGATCGCATTGGTCGACATCGACGGCGTCACTGTCCACAACGGCGCGGCCAGCACGCCGGCGACGCCGGCCAGCGCGCAGCCCAGGCCGAACACCGCGGTCAGCACGCGCGGTAGGCGGATGCCGAGCAGGCCTACCATCTCCGGATCGCGCGAGCCGGCGCGCAGGATGCGGCCGAACGGGGTGAACTGCATGAGCGCCCACAGGCCGATCAGCACGATCACGGTGAAGATGAACACCGCGAGGCGGTATTTGGTGATCAGCACCGGTCCCCAGAGGTAGATGCCGGTGAACATCGGCGGCTGGCTGAACGGCTGGCCGATGCCGCCGTAGATCAGCCGCAGCAGCGCCTCGATCATCAGTGCCAGGGCGAAGGTGACGATCAGGCTGATGAGCGGTTCCTTGTCATAGAGCTGGCGGATCAGCAATCGTTCCGCTACCATGCCGACGATGCCGACCAGCACCGGCGCGAGGATCACCGCCGGCCAGCCGAAATTCTGCACCAGCGTTAGCGCGAAGTAAGCGCCGAGCGCGAAGAAGTTGCCGTGCGCGAAGTTCACGATGCCGAGCAGGCCGAAGATGATCGACAGGCCGATCGCGATCATGACGTAAAGGCCGCCGAGCACCAGCCCGGCGGCTACCTGCGACAGAAGAACGTCGAGCATGTGTCTCGCCGAACCCCGCCTTCAGGTCATGTGGCATCCGGCGTCGGTCGGCGCGCCGAACACCTTGTCAAGGTCCGCGGCGTCCTTCGGAACCATCCCCTTGACGTCGAAATAGTCCCACTTGTCGGTGATTTTCGGCTTCACCTCGACCACCAGGTTCTTCAGCAGCATCTGGTGATCGCCTTTGCGCCAGCTATAGGGGCTCTCGGCGGTGCCGCCTTTCCAGTCTTCCATTGCCTTGATGATCGCGTCGGGCTCGGTTGATTTTGCCGCATCGATCGATTCGAACAGCGACTTGGCCGCGACCCAGCCCATCCACGCCTTGTCGGCCGCCGGCTTATTGTATTTCTTCAGGTATTGGGCGGCGAATTTCTGCTCGTCGGGCGGATTGTTCGGATTTTGGTACCACCATAGCGACGTATACAGCCCGGTCGCCGCATCCGGCCCCACCGACCAGATGTCGGTATCGCCAATGGCGATCTCACAGATTGGGATCTTGCCCTTCATCCCCATCTCGTTCCATTGCTTGAGGAAGGTTGACAGATCGCCGGCCGGCACGCCGCCCAGGATCATGTCGGGCTTCGCCTGGCGGATTTTCAGAATGAAGGAGGAATAATCCGGTGTGTTCAGTGGCACGCTGTCATCGCCGACGATGGTGCCGCCGGCCCTGGTCAGCAGCTCCTTGAACGACTTGGCGATGTCCTGGCCGAACGCGAACGCGGCGGTGAGGAAGTACCACTTCTTGCCGTAGCCCATGATGTAGGGCGCGAACATTGTCGCCTGCACGGCGACGGGAGTGTTGAGCCGGAACGTGTAGCGGTTGCAGTTGGCACCGGTGATCGCGGTGGCGGCGGCATTGTTGCAAACGAAAGGGATCTTGAGCTGCGCCGCGGTTGCCTGCTCGGCCAGGGCGTTGGACGACAGCGAGCCGCCGAGCACGGCGCACACCTTGGCTTCCTGCACCAGCTTCTGCATGTTCTGTTGCGAGCCCTGCGGGCTGGGTTCGTCGTACCAGACCAGCTCGGCCGGGCGGCCCATGATCGTGTTGCCGTGCTCTTCCAGCGCCAGGTACGAGCCGTTCGCGAGGTATTCCGCCTGCGCGGCGATGTCGCCGGTCTTGGCCAGCAGCAGACCGATCTTGATCGGTTCGGCCGCCGCGGCGTTGGCGATGTAGGGCATGCCGAGTTGGCCGACGGCGCCAAACGTTGCAGCGCCCAATAGCGCCTGGCGGCGAGTCACGAGTTTAGCCGGTCGTCTGACGAGCATTGGCGCCCTCCCTGCATGTACGGCGCTTGGACGCCGGCTGATTATTGTCCAGCCTATCCTGCCCGTGCGTGGCTGGCAGACCGAGATGGGCGCTTTAGACACTATCCGCCAGTCTATGCCAAGCAGTTACGAGCCAGCGCCATGCATCCCGCCACGCCGCGCGCCGGCTTCCGTCGCCAGAGGCGGGCGGAAGCGGGGGGGGGCGCGGCGGGGTTACTGGAACAGCTTCATTGCGCTCAGCAGCGTTTCGATCACCCCCCAGGCCAGCGGAATGCCGACGAAGCCCCAGACGAGGGTCAAGTGAAGGAACGTCGTCCCGTTCGTGGTCTGTGCGTTCATCGCCGCCTTCCTCATTCGACTGTCGCCAGCACGTCGGCGTCTTCGTCCTGTCGCATGTGATGCCGCTGGTGCACGGCCTTGACGAACAGGTTGCACAGGAAACCGACGACCAGCAGCGCCGCCATTAGATACATCGTGATATTGTAGGCCTGGGCTTTCGGGATGCCGTTGTCGAGGTTGTACTGGCGGATATAGTTCACCAGGACCGGACCAAAGATACCGGCGGCCGACCAGGCGGTCAGCAGCATGCCATGGATGGCACCGACGTAACGGGTGCCGAACATGTCGCGCAGATAGGCCGGCACGGTAGCGAAACCACCGCCATACATGCTGAGGATGATGCAGAAACACAGCACGAACAGGCCGACACTGCCTGCTGCCCCGGCATAGGGCACCGTCGCATACATGATGAAACCCAGCGCGAAGAAGACGAAGTAGGTGTTCTTGCGGCCGATGTAGTCGGAGACCGAGGCCCAGAAAAACCGGCCGCCCATGTTGAACAGGCTCATCAGGCCAACGAAGCCCGCCGCCGTGACCACGGTGATGCGGCCGGGGAACATCTCCTGGCTCATCGCGGAGGCCTGGCCGAGCACGCCGATGCCGGCGGTGACGTTCAAGCATAGCACCCACCAGATCAGCCAGAACTGCGGCGTCTTCAACGCCTCATAGACGAAGACGTTGTTGGTGGTGATCAGTTTTTTCGATTGCGCGGGCGCTACATAACCAGCCGGCTGCCAGCCCGGGGCCGGCAGGCGCACGATCGCCGCGCCGACCATCATGAAGCAGAAATAGACGACGCCAAGCACGACGAAGGTCTCGGCCACTCCGACATGGGTGGGCGAGGAGAATTGCCGCATCAGCCATACCGACAACGGCGAGGCGATGAAGGCGGCGCCACCGAAGCCCATGATCGCCATGCCGGTCGCCATGCCGGGCCGGTCGGGGAACCATTTGATCAGCGTCGAGACCGGCGAGATATAGCCGAGGCCGAGGCCAATGCCGCCGACCACGCCGTAGCCGAAATAGATCACCCAGAGATTGTGCAGGGAGACGCCAAGCGCGGCGATCAGGAATCCACCGCTCCAGCACAGTCCGGACGTGAGCATGGCGCGGCGCGGGCCGCCTTCCTCCACCCAGCGCCCGCACACCGCGGCGGACAGCCCCAGGAAGACGATCGCGATCGAGAAGATCCAGCCGAGATCGGTTAGTTTCCAATCATCCGGGGTCGATTTGGTGATCCCCAGCAGCCTGGTCATCGGCAGGTTGAAGACGCTGAACGCATAGGCCTGGCCGATGCACAGATGGACGCACAAGGCGGCCGGTGGCACCATCCACCGGTTGAAGCCGGGTCCAGCAACGATCCGTTCGCGACTGAATACGCCACCAAATTGCGATTCTGCACTCATTATTTGGAACCTCCCGGTGCTATTATCTCCTTTTGGGACCGTCTGCAACCCGGCAACCCATCCTACAGCAATTCTCATCTTGGCCGGTTGTGGCCGGCGGCGTCTTCCCTCATCGTTCACACCAAGATGAGAGAAGCTGTGCGTCCTTACGTCGGCGGCTGCGTTTTCAGGCGTTCGACCGCCTCGCGGACCCATGGATCGAGCGGCACCGCGTCGCCGTCCGGGTGCGCAACGATGCCCGCGCGCATACGCGGGTCCCAGAACCGGCGCAGATGCAGCTCGATTGCCGTCACCGCCTTGTCGTGCGGCTGGTGGGCGAAGAAACGCCCGATCTGGTTGGCCATATAGTCGAGCTTGTCAGGCGACATGTCGCACCACGCGGAAGGCGGTTTGCTCCGGGTGGGCGGTTTGTTCCGGACGGATGATCCGCTCCGCATGGGTGAATATCTCACACCCGTCGGCACGCGCCACGCCGATCAGCGTGATTCCGGCCTCCTTGGCCAGCCGCACGGCGAGGGCGGTCGGCGCGGAGACCGCGACAATGACCGGAACGCCGAGCATGGCCGCCTTTTGGATCAGCTCGACCGAGATGCGGCTCGACAGCAGCAGCATCCCGTCGTCGGCTGCGACGCCTTGGCGGGCCAGCGCGCCGGCTAGCTTGTCGAGCGCGTTGTGCCGGCCGACATCCTCGCGCAGCGCGACGAGTCCTTGTCCCTTGGGTCCTTGTCCCTTGGGTCCTTGTCCCTTGGGGCCACGGGATTCACGCCAGAATGCGGCGGCGTGCACCGCGTGGGTCTGCCGGTTCAGCGCCTGCGCGGCGGGCAGCGCCGCCATGGCCATCTCGATCGACCCGGCATCGAACCGCGCCGTCGAGGTCACGCGCGGCGGCGGTCGCACCGCGTCGGCCAGGCTCTCGATGCCGCACAGGCCACAGCCGCTCGGCCCGGCGAAGCGGCGACGGCGCGTGTCGGCCAGCTCGGCGCGCTCCGGCGTCAGCCACATGCGCAGCTCGATCCCGTGCTCCTGCGGAACGATGGTCAGGTCCTCGATCTCGGACCTGTGGCGGATGATGCCTTCGGTCAGGCTGAAGCCGATCGCGAAATCCTCGAGATCGGCTGGGCTGGCCAGCATCACGGCGTAGGCGGAATGATTGTAGGTCAGCGCGATCGGGGTTTCCTCGGGGATTTCCCGTGTACCACGCGTCATCGTCTCGCCGCGCAGGGCGAGCCGCGAGACGCGACGCGCGGGTGGCGGCAGGGTCATTTCGCCGGCACAAGCTCGATGCGGCGTGCGACGCGGCTGTGCTCGGCGTAGCTGGTTTGCCAGTCGCTCGGCCCGTTGCTCGGCGACACCTGGACGGCGGTGACCTTGTATTCCGGACAATTCGTTGCCCAGTCGGAGTACTCCGTGGTGATCACGTTGGCCTGCGTGTCGGGGTGGTGGAACGTGGTGTACACCACGCCCGGCGCGACGCGGTCCGTGATGCGCGCATGCAAGGTGGTGGCGCCGACCCGACTGGCCAGCCGCACGAGATCGCCTTCCTTGATGCCGCGCTCTTCTGCGTCGTGCGGGTGGATTTCCAGCAAGTCTTCCGGATGCCATACGACATTCGCGGTGCGCCGTGTCTGCGCGCCGACATTGTATTGCGACAGGATGCGCCCGGTGGTCAGCAGCAGTGGGAAGCGCGGGCCGACTTTTTCGTCCGTGGCGATGTAGTCGGTGACGAAGAAGCGTCCCTTGCCGCGCACGAAACCATCGATGTGCATCACCGGCGTGCCGTGTGGCGTTTTTTCGTTGCATGGCCACTGCACGGAGCCTTCCGCGTCCAGCTTGGCGAAGGACACGCCGGCGAAGGTCGGCGTGGTGCGGGCGATTTCATCCATGATCTCGGCCGGGTGCGTGTAGTGCATCGGCAGACCGTAGGCGTTGGCGATAGCCTGCGTCACCTCCCAGTCCGCCATGCCGGCGCGCGGCGCCATCACCTTGCGCACACGGTTGATGCGCCGTTCGGCGTTGGTGAAGGTGCCGTCCTTTTCCAGGAAGGTGGCGCCGGGCAGGAACACATGCGCGTAGTTCGCCGTTTCGTTCAGGAACAGGTCCTGCACTACGACGCACTCCATCGCGGCCAGACCGCTGGTGATGTGGTGCGTGTCGGGGTCGGACTGGGCGATGTCCTCGCCCTGGATGTAGATGCCGCGGAACTTGCCGTCGATCGCGGCGTCCAGCATGTTGGGGATGCGAAAACCCGGTTCCGGATCGATCTTGACACCCCATTCGTTCTCGTAGATCGCGCGCACCGCGGGGTCGGAGACGTGGCGGTAGCCCGGCAGTTCGTGCGGGAAGCTGCCCATGTCGCAACTGCCCTGCACGTTGTTCTGTCCGCGCAGCGGATTGACCCCGCCGCCGAGCTTGCCGATGTTCCCAGTTGCCATCGCCAAATTGGCGATCGCCATGACCGAGGTGGTGCCCTGGCTGTGCTCGGTCACGCCGAGACCGTAATAGATCGCCGCGTTGTCACCGGTGGCGTACAGCCGCGCGGCGCCACGGATGGCGGCGGCCGGCACGCCGGAGGTCTTTTCCACCGCCTCCGGGCTGTTGCGCGGCTCAGATACGAACGCGGCCCACTCGGCGAAGGTGTCGTCTTCGCAACGGGCACGCACGAACTCCTGGTTCACCAGCCCCTCGGTCACGATCACATGCGCCAGCGCGGTCAGCACGGCGACGTTGGTGCCGGGCTTCAGGGGCAGGTGATAGGCGGCCTCGATGTGCGGCATGCGCACCAGGTCGGTGCGCCGCGGATCGATGACGATCAGTTTTGCTCCCGCGCGCAGCCGCTTCTTCATGCGCGAGGCGAATACTGGGTGCCCGTCGGTCGGATTGGCGCCGATCACCAGGATGACGTCGACGTGCTCGACCGAGTCAAAATCTTGCGTGCCGGCCGAGGTGCCGAACGTCTGGCTGAGGCCGTAGCCGGTTGGTGAGTGGCAGACGCGGGCACAGGTGTCGGTGTTGTTGTTGAGGAAGCCGGCGCGGGCCAGCTTTTGCATCAGGTAGGTTTCTTCGTTGGTGCAGCGTGACGAGGTGATGCCGCCGATAGAATCGCGGCCGTATTTGGCCTTGATGCGCTTGAATTCGGAAGCCGCATAGTCGAACGCCTCATCCCAGGACACTTCGCGCCATGGGTCGGTGATCTTCTCGCGGATCATCGGATTGATGATGCGCTCCTTGTGGGTGGTGTAACCCCAGGCGAAGCGCCCCTTGACGCAGGAGTGGCCGCGATTGGCCTTGCCGTCCTTGTAGGGCACCATGCGGACGACTTCCTCGCCGCGCATTTCCGCCTTGAAGGCGCAGCCGACGCCGCAATAGGCGCAGGTCGTCACCACGGAATGCTCGGGCTGGCCGATTTCGATCACCGATTTTTCGGTCAGCGTCGCCGTCGGGCAGGCCTGCACGCAGGCGCCGCAGGACACGCATTCGGAGCCGAGGAAGCTTTCGCTCATGCCGGGCGAGACCCGGCTGTCAAAGCCGCGTCCGGAAATCGTCAGGGCGAACGTGCCCTGGACTTCCTCGCAGGCGCGCACGCAGCGCGAGCAGACGATGCATTTCGAGGGGTCGTAAGTGAAATACGGATTGGATTCGTCTTTCGGCATCCAGGCGGCATTGGCCGCGCCATTGGACTTGGCGAAAACGTGGTTCTCGCCCTCAT
>DASRQX010000105.1:0-3127 GCA_035696165.1 Acetobacteraceae bacterium
GCGTAACCGCCGAGGGCGCGCCGCGCCTGGAACGCGTCAACGACTTCGTCGTGAAGTTCGCCAACGTCAACGGCTCCGGCTCCGCCAGCGCCAACGCGCTGTTTGCCAAGGCGGTGCTGCGCATGGGGATCCCGGCGACGCCGCGCAACATCTTCCCGTCCAACATTCAGGGCCTGCCGACCTGGTACCAGGTGCGGATCAGCGAGGCGGGATATCTCGGCGCGCGCGGCGGCGTCGACCTGATGGTGGCGATGAACCCGCAGACGTGGGACAAGGACGTCGCCGAGATCGAACCTGGCGGCTACCTGTTCTACGACTCGACCAAGCCACTGCCCCCATCGAAGTTCCGGCGCGACATCAACGTGATCGGCGTGCCGCTCACCGAGATGTGCAACCGCGAATACACTGATCCGCGGCAACGCCAGTTGTTCAAGAACATCATCTATCTCGGTGCGCTGTCGGCGCTGCTGGAGATGGATGTCGCGGCGATCGAGAAGCTGTTGGCCGAGCAGTTCCGCGGCCGTGACAAACTGATCGCCGCCAACGTGCAGGCGCTGCACATGGGCCGCGATTACGCGCTGGCCAATCTCGACTGCCCGATCGGCCTGCGGCTGCGCCACAGCGATGCAGTGGGCGACCGCATCTTCATCGAGGGCAACGCCGCCGCGGCGCTCGGCGCGGTATATGGCGGGGCCACGGTCTGCGCCTGGTACCCGATCACGCCGTCCTCCTCGCTCGCCGAGGCATTCACCCGCTACTGCAACCGCTACCGGATCGATCCGGAAACCAAGCAGCACCGTTTCGCCATCATCCAGGCCGAGGACGAGCTGGCCTCGATCGGCATGGTGATCGGTGCCGCGTGGAATGGGGCGAGGGCGTTCACGGCGACCTCGGGGCCGGGCATCTCGCTGATGCAGGAATTCCTGGGATTGGCGTATTTCGCTGAGATCCCCGCGGTGATTTTCGACGTGCAGCGCTCCGGCCCGTCCACCGGCATGCCGACGCGCACCCAGCAGACCGACCTGCTGATCTGCGCCTACGCCAGCCACGGCGATACCAAGCACGTGCTGCTGTTCCCGGAAGACCCGAACGAGTGCTTCGAGTTCAGCGCGCTGGCCTTCGATCTCGCCGATCGGCTACAGACGCCGATCTTCGTCATGCTCGACCTTGAGATCGGCATGAACGAGAGGCTGACCAAGCCGTTCGCCTGGGACGACAGCCGCAAGCTCGACCGCGGCAAAGTGATGACGGCGGCGGAGTTGTCTGCGGGCAAGGATTTCGGCCGCTACCTGGACGTGGACGGCGACGGTATCCCGTATCGCACCCTGCCAGGCACGCACCCGACGCGCGGCGCCTATTTCACCCGCGGCACCTCGAAGGACCGCTACGCGCGGTATACCGAGGAAGGTCCGGCCTACGCCGACAACATGCAGCGGCTGCTGAAGAAGTTCGACACCGCAAGGAATCTCGTGCCGCGGCCGGTGGTGCGCGAGGCGAAGGAACCCACCCGGACCGGCGTGATCTATTACGGCTCGACCAGCCCGGCGATGAACGAGGCCGATGAGATCCTGGCCGAGCGCGGCATCCATCTCGACCTGCTGCGGGTGCGCGGTTTTCCGTTCAACAACGAGGTCAGGGCGTTCATCGCCGCGCACGAGCAGGTGTTCGTGGTCGAGCAGAATCGCGATGCCCAGTTGCGCCTGTTGCTGATGAATGAACTCGACATCGATCCGGCGAAGCTGGTGCGTGTGCTGCACTACGACGGCACGCCGATCACCGCCCGCTTCATCGTCGATGCCATTGTCGACCGTGTGGATGACCTGAAGATCGTTCCGTTTCGCAAGGCCGCACCATGACCTTCATCGCCAAGCCGAAACTGCACCACCCTGGCCTGCCGACCAACGCGCTGGGCTACACGCGGCGCGACTACGAGGGTGCGATCTCCACCCTGTGCGCCGGCTGCGGCCACGATTCGATCAGCGCCGCCATCGTGCGTGCCTGCTTCGAGCTCGATCTGCAACCGCACCGGATCGCCAAGCTGTCGGGGATTGGCTGCTCGTCGAAAACGCCGACCTACTTCCTGGGGGCGTCGCACGGGTTCAACTCGGTGCACGGGCGGATGCCGTCGGTGCTGACCGGGGCGAACCTGGCAAACCGCGAACTGATCTATCTGGGTGTATCGGGCGACGGCGATTCCGCCTCGATCGGCATCGGCCAGTTCGCCCATGTCATGCGGCGCGGCGTGAACATGGTCTACATCGTCGAGAACAACGGCGTGTATGGACTGACCAAGGGGCAATTCTCCGCCACGTCCGACAAGGGCGCCAAGTCGAAGCGCGGCGTGACCAATAGCGACGAGGCGATCGACATGATCGGCATGGCGTTGCAGCTTGGCGCCACATTCGTGGCCCGCAGCTTCTCGGGTGACAAGGGCCAGCTAGTGCCGCTGATCAAGGCGGCGTTGACGCATGAAGGTGCCGCCTTCATCGATTGCATCTCGCCCTGCGTCGCGTTCAACAATCACGACGGCTCGACGAAAAGCTTCGACTATGTGCGCGAGCATAACGAGGCGGTGAACTTCCTCGACGTGATCACCGCGCGCGAGCCGATCGCGGTGGATTATGCGCCAGGGGCGATGGAGACAGTGCGCCAGCATGACGGCAGCACACTCAAGCTGCGCAAGCTGGCGGACGACTACAATGTGCATGATCGGGTGGCGGCGATGGCCTGGCTACAGCAGCGCCACGCGGCGGGCGAGATCGTCACCGGGCTGCTGTATGTCGATCCGGAGCCGAACGATCTGCATCAGCACATGAACACGGTGTCGACGCCGTTCAACGCGCTGGGCGAGGCGGAGTTGTGTCCCGGGTCGGCGGTGCTGGACAAGCTGAACGCGAGCCTGCGGTAGGCTGGGGTTCGGGCTGGCGGGAGCCGCGTGTTACATCTCTTCCGCTCACCATCTCCCCGGTCTGTACATCTGCGCGGGAGAGGTGTATCCAGCCGCCGCGCCGGTCGCATCACCGCGGCTGGTCACCTGCCGGCTGCTTCACCACCGCTCGGCGCCATCGCCCGAGCCAGCGGCCGGTAGCGATCAAGTTCCAACCGTCGCAGTGTGGCCACCAGCGCG
>DASRQX010000106.1:0-17137 GCA_035696165.1 Acetobacteraceae bacterium
GAGGTCGCCCACCGGTTCGGCTATACGCTAGGCGCCCTCCGGGTGCTTTGCTACACCTTTCGACACGGCCACTGCCGGAACTCTTCGCCGCGGCGCGGCCGGGACCGCGCGCACAGCCGAAGAAAAGCCACTGGTGGGACGGACGGCCACTCCGATTGGTCCAGTAGCCCGCCACGTGCCGTCGCGTTAGGCTAATTCTGCTCCGTGGAAATCCAGGCTAGTATCGCCACACAGAGGTTTTGACCGCTTGCTCCTGGTTTGAGTCCAGCGCTGAGACAGTTGCGCGGCTCGCGCGTATTGCAGCCTGTCAACACTTCCGTCAGCGTCCGTTCGCCGCATTGCGAATGCAAGAATCTTAACGCAGATAAAGGAAGGCGATGCACGCGAAACACGCAGATGGCGACAGCCTGAATGAGCCGCCGGGGCACGAGGTCGGCTCCGTGTTTACCGTGCTCAACGTGTTTGGCACCAGCCTGCACAAACTGGAAATCAAACCCGTGATTCTCTGTCTGTGAACCACACCGAACCATCTGCGTGTTTCGCGCGTATCGCCTTCCTTCATTTGCGTTAAAATCCTTTCTTGCCTTGCAGCGCCACAAGGCTTGCAGCGGGGACCGCGAACCTACGCGAGCGCCGCCCCCAAGTTGCGCTCGGAGAAGGCTCAATCGGTCAGGATCATCGTGCAGGGATACCGGCACGTCTGAACAATCATTTCGACTCTTTCAGGGCGTGGCAGAACCCTGAGCCGACTCTCTTGCGTCGGACAGAGTTTGGCAGTGTGGGTTCGGCCGCCGCTCGGTTCAACCAGTCGAAATTACTGTGCAGAGGGTACAGGCCCACGGGATGACGGGGATACCTCCCCTTGCCCCCAATCGGCGCTCTGACACCCAACATGTTGACGTCCCGACAGTGCTACCATCCACATATTGCGTCCAGCGTCCCAGCAGTGTCTAATCGCGCCGCCACGGCAAAGGACACGGGAACGATGGATGGCGGTGCATCCCTGGTCGGCCGGCGCAGGCAGGCCACGCTGCCGGGTCTCGCCGAACGGCCGAAGATGCCGGCCCCGGAAACCGGCACACGGGCCTATTGGCTGGGGCAACTCCAGCCAGCCCTGGCTGCTCTGTCGCCCGACGCGCTACGCATCGCGGAAGCCGCCCTTCGGGCCTATCCGATCGATCAACAGCTCCTGTTGCTGGCCGCGCTGGCCGCAATAGTGGCCGACCAGCCGGACCGGGCGATTGGCTTCCTCAAGCGCCTCGAGCGGAAATACGACTCGGACAACGCGACAACGCTGCTGACGGCGCTGGCCTTGGCGCGGCAGGGTTACACTGCGCGCGCCCGGATGCTACTGGAGCGGGACGGGCTGCTGGACCCCTACAAGGCCTACGGCTGGTTTGTCGGCGGCCGGGCCATGGCGCCCTGGCTGGTCCAGCAGCTGACGGCGATCCGCACCCCCCACCCGCGCCAGGGGCTTGCGGCGCGACCGGGAACGAATCGGCCGGAGACGAATCGGGCCAGCACAAACCGGCCCGGCACGACTCGGGCGGACATGACGCCGGCACGCGCGAAGCAGGTGCGCGGAAAACGGTCGCCGAACGGCAAGCCCGCCAGCAGGCCGGCACCCATCTCGCTCCGGACCGAGCCGAAACCACCCGCCGCCAGCACGCCGCCGCCCATCCCCGATCTACCCCGATTGGAACTGGCCCTCGACCTGGCGTTCGAGCTTGCCGATCCCGACGCCATCCAGCTCGACGGCGCCGCGCCCGATCCAACATGGTTCCGCCTGCGTGCCGAGCTGACCCAGCTCGGCCTGATGGAAGGGTTCGACGAACTCCTGTGCCTGCCCGCCTTGCACGGGGTAGAGGCGCACTGGTACCAAATAGAAACGGTCCGCAAGGTGCTCAAGCAGTACCGCGGCCGGGTCCTCCTGGCCGACGAGGTCGGGCTCGGCAAGACCGTCGAGGCCGGCATGGTGCTGAAGGAATACATGCTGCGCGGCATGGCAGAGCGCGTGCTGATCCTGACGCCCGCGCCGCTCGTCGGGCAATGGCGCGACGAGATGGCGAGCAAATTCGGCATCGACTGCGTCACCTCCCACGACGCGCTGCTGCGCAACGATCCAGCCGCCTTCTGGGCCCAGCCGAAGGTCATCGCCTCGATCGCCATGGCGCGCCGGCGCGAACATGCCGAGCTGGTCGCACAGCGCGCCTACGACGTGGTGGTGGTCGATGAGGCCCACCACCTGCGCGACCAGGCCAGCGCCAGCTACCGGCTGGTGAACGCCCTGCAGAAGCGCTTCCTGCTGCTGCTGTCGGCGACGCCGGTGCAGAACAGCCTGCTGGAGCTGTACAACCTGCTGACCCTGCTGCAGCCCGGCATATTCCGTACTCAGAAGGAATTCCGCACCACCTACATGACGCCGGGCAAGCCGCGCGAGCCAGCCAATCGCGACCGGCTGCGCGGCCTGATGCGCGGGGTGATGGTGCGCAACACCCGCGCGCTGGCCGCGCTGCGGCTGCCGCGCCGCCATGCCGCCACCATCCGCGCGGTGCCGGACGCGACTGAATCCGAGTGCTACCAGGAGCTCACCGTGCTCGCGCGCGGCGCGGCAACCAGCGGGCAGGCGCGGCTGGCAGTGCAGCATCTGCTGTCCGCGGCCGGATCGTCGCCGGCCGCCGCCGCGGCCGCGATCGCTCGGTTCACCGCGCGGCACCCGCAGGACCGGGGCTGGGCGTCGCTGCTGGTGCGCTACCAGGCGGTGTCCGCCGGCGCCAAGCAGGCTGCGCTGCTGAAGCTGCTGGCACAGAACCCCGCCGAAAAGAAGCTGGTGTTCGTCCACCACCGCGACAGCATGACCCACCTGGCCGAACTTCTGCGCCGCCACGGCATGGCGCCGCTGCTGTTCGACGGCAGCATGTCGGGGCCGGAGAAGGACGCGGCGGTGGCGGCGTTCGAGGCGTCCGGGACGTTGCTGCTGTGCAGCGAGTCCGGCGGCGAGGGGCGCAACCTGCAATTCTGCAACACCCTGGTGAACTTCGACATCCCATGGAACCCGATGGCGATCGAGCAGCGCATCGGGCGCATCGACCGGATCGGCCAGACCCGCGAGGTGTTCGTGTTCAACCTGGCGACCGCGGGCACCATCGAGGATGCAATGCTGCGTATCCTCGATGAGAAGATCAACATGTTCGAGTTGGTGGTCGGCGAGGTCGGCGCCATCCTCGGCGAGATCGACGACCAGCAGGATTTTTCCTCGATGATCCTCGATGCCTGGCTGCAGAACACCGAGGAAGGCCGCGCCGCCGCCTTCACCGCACTGGAAGACCAACTGCTGGCGGCGCGGCGACAATACACCGACGCCAAGCAACTGGATGAGGCACTGTTCGGGAGCGAACTGGATGCCGCTTGAGGAAGGCCGCATGCACGGTTTCGTCGCCGACCTGCTGGCCGAGGACGGCGCGCTGGTCGAGCCGCTGGAACCCGGCGGGCTGGAGGTCCTGGCGCCACCGCCGTTGCAGCGGGCGCTGGGCGTGCCTGAGTTCTGCCGGTTCGGCTTCGGCACGACCCTGCCCGAAGGGGCACAGCGAGTGGGGATCGAAAGCGACTGGCTCGCCCGGTTCGAGCGGGTGGTCGGCGAGCGCGGGCGCTGGAGCCGGCTGGTGCTGGATCCCGGACCGCGCAAGACGCCCGACGCCGAGCGGTTGCTGGAGAAGGAATTGATACTGGAGAACGCCACTTACCGCCTGCTCGACGCCGCCCCGGCCTGGACCCGTTACCTGGTGCTGGATTTCCGCTTCACCGCGCTGGCTGACGAGAAGCGGGCTGGCACGCAGCGCCTGGCGATCAATCTGGCGACCGGGGCAATGCCGGAGGCGATGCTGGACCGGACGGTGCGCTGGCCGCCCAATGGCGGGCGCCCGGCAAATGGCGCGCAGCCGGCCGATGGCCGGGGCCCAGCCGACGGCAGGGGGGCGACCGATGACGGGGACAGCGCTCTGCCGGCCGAGGCGATACTACCGCCGGACTGGGATCGCGCGCGGGTGATCGAGCTTGTGCGAAGCGTGCTTCCCCTGCGGGCGGAGGCGGCGCTGGCGCCTTTCGTCGCGGGGCTGCGCCGGCGCCTGGATCGCGACCTGGACCGGCTGCACGCCTACCACAACGACCTGCACCGCGAGGCGTCGCGGCGGGCGGCGCAACTGGCGGCCGGCGACGCTGGCCGGCAGCGGGAGGCTATGCGCGTCGCCGCGATCGCGCAGGAATACCGCGCCAAACTGGACGACCTGGCCCACAAGTATGCGCTGCGCGTGACGGTGGACTGGGTGCAGACGCTGGACCTCGTTATGCCCGTGCACCGGTTGACCGTGCAGATTCGCCGTCGCAAGGCCGAACGGGTGATAGCGCTGGATTGGAATCCGCTCGCGCGCCAGCTTGAGCCGCCACCCTGCGAGGCAAGCTGGTCGACCGAGCGGCCGCGCCTGGTGTGCGACGAGGCGTTGCATCTTGTCGCCCCGGCCGGGCTGGCACCGTGTGCCGGCTGCGGCCGCGCGTATTGCCGCGCCTGCCACAGGCAGTGCTGTCCGAAATGCGGCCATGCCGGCGCGGTCTCGGCGTTCCGCGGTCTCGCGGCACGCTCGGGCAACGGGGCGTCGGCGCTGTCCGCGCCGTAGGTGCGCCCTCGTCGTTTCGCCATGTCATATCAACCGGAGAAATCGCTGACTCCCCCAACGATTTCACCGCCTAGTACACCATTCGGCAACGGCTCGCCCAAGGTCACGGCTCCGCGATCTGCCCCCCCGGCAGCGGCCGTGACACCCCGGTCGTCCCCGGAAAACTGAGCGGCAGTCCAGCCGCGACGCGCGCCGCGAGGAAGCCGAAGCACTGCGCCTCCAGTGCGTCGCCGTCCCAGCCGACTGCCTCGACCGGATCGACCGGCGCGCCGAGCATCCCGCGCAGCGCCGCCATGATCGCCGGGTTGTGCCGGCCGCCGCCGCCGACCAGCCAGCGCAGCGGCGGCATGGGCAGCTTCGTTGCGGCAACCGCGGCGGCGGTGAATGCCACCAGCGTTGCAGCGCCATCCGCCGGCGACAGCGCCTGAAGCCCACTGGCGGCGATCGTCCTGGCGAAATCAAGCCGATCCAGCGATTTGGGAGCGGAACGGGTGAAATACGGATCGACCAGCAGCCGGACGAGCACGGCCTGATCCACCACGCCCTGACGCGCCAATGCGCTGTCCGCGTCGAACGCTGCTCCGGTGTGGCGCGCGACCCAGTCGTCCAGCGGTCCGTTGCCCGGGCCGGTGTCGCACGCCAGCAGCGCGCCGTCGCCGCCGATCCAGGTCACATTGGCCACGCCGCCGATGTTCAGCACCGCCAACGGCCGCGGCTGTGCACCCGCCAGTGCCGCATGATACGCCGGGGCGAACGGCGCACCCTCACCGCCCGCCGCGATATCGGCCGAGCGGAAGTCGCACGCCACCCGAACCCCGGTCCGCCACGCCAGCCACGCGGCATCGCCGATCTGCCAGGTCCGCCCTCGGCCGGGTTGGCTCCGGTCAGGCTGGTGCAGGATGGTCTGGCCGTGAAAGCCGATCAGATCGGCCGGCCGCCCGATCGCCGCCACTGCGCGCGCATGGTATTCGGTGAGCCGCGCCGCCGCCGTTTTCACCCGCCGGTCATCCACTGCCAGCGTTGGGGCGTGGTCCAGCAGGCGCCGCAGATCAGACCGCAGCCGGTCATCGTACTGGATGGTCAGGCGCGGCCCCAGCGTACCGATCCGCTCGCCATCGGTCTCCAGCCAGGCCGCGTCCACGCCGTCCAGCGAGGTGCCGCTCATCAGCCCGATCACCCGCAGCATTTTCCCCCACACCCGTCTGTGCTAACGCCCCAACTGCTTGACTCCCCTTCCCCTTGAGGGAGGGGGAGTATTGTCCAGTCCGCCCCACAGTATAGTGCAGAACCATGCCGTATAGCCCGTTCCTGCAGGAAGCCGTCGACCGCGGCTTCGTCTTCCAGTGCACCGACCTCGAGGCGCTCGACGCAGCGCTGGGCGCCGGCGTGGTGTCCGCCTATATCGGCTTCGACTGCACTGCGGACAGCCTGCATGTCGGCAACCTGGTGGGGATCATGATCCTGCGCCTGTTGCAGAAGCACGGCCACCGTCCCGTCGTGCTGATGGGCGGCGGCACCACGCGAATCGGCGACCCGTCCGGCAAGGACGAGGCCCGCCAATTGCTCACCGACAAGCAAATCGCCGCGAACATGGAGGGTATCAAGCGCTGCTTCACCCCGTTCCTGAAGTTCGCTGCCAACACTCCCGATGACGCACCGACCGACGCCATCATGCCCAACAACGACGACTGGCTCAGCGCGCTCGGCTACATCCCGCTGCTGCGCGAGGTCGGCGTGCACTTCACGATCAACCGCATGCTGAGCTTCGATTCGGTGAAGCTGCGGTTGGAACGCGAGCAGCCGCTGACGTTTCTCGAATTCAACTACATGATCCTGCAGAGCTACGACTTCCGCGAACTCAATCGTCGCTATGGCGTGACGTTGCAGATGGGCGGGTCCGACCAGTGGGGCAACATCGTCGCGGGCGCGGAACTGGTGCGCCGCACCGACGGCAAGCAGGTGTTCGGCCTGACCACGCCGCTAATCGCCACCGCGTCCGGCGCCAAGATGGGGAAGTCGGCGCAGGGCGCGGTGTGGCTGGCCGCCGATCGGCTGTCACCGTACGAGTACTGGCAATTCTGGCGCAACACCGACGACGACGATGTCGGGCGGTTCCTGCGGCTGTACACCGATGTTTCGCTGGACGAGATCGCGCGGCTGCAAGTGCTCGAAGGCGCCGAGATCAACGACGCGAAGAAGATCCTGGCCACCGAGGCAACCACGCTGCTGCACGGCGCGGCGGCGGCGGGCGTGGCGGCCGAGACCGCGCGGCGCGCCTTCGAGGAGCATGAGGCGGCGGACACGCTGCCCAGCGTCGACGTGCCGCGCGTCGAACTGGAAGCCGGCATCCCGGCTTTCCGCTTGTTTACGCTGGCCGATCTCGCCAAGAGCAACGGCGAGGCGCGGCGGCTGATCCGTGGCGGCGGCGCGCGGGTGAACGACGCGGCGGTGACCGACGAGGCGCTGGTCATCACGCTAGCCGATCTGCGCGACAGTGCGATCAAGCTGTCGGCTGGTCGCAAGCAGCATCGCCTGGTTCGGGCGGTCTGATCTGCGACGGATATGACCGGGCGGTTTCTCGCGACCTATCATGTGCGTGCCGATAGCGGAACGATCGCCGCCCGCGCCCAGGCGATCGCGGTCGAACAGAGCGTCGAGATGCCGCTGGAGGCAATCGAGGCGCCGGAGGTGCTGCGCGATATCGTCGGCCAGGTCGCCGACATCGCCGATCTCGGCGGCGGCGTGTTCGCGGTGCGGATCGCGCTGGCGACCGCAACGATTGGCGGTGACGCGGCGCAATTGCTGAACATGCTGTTCGGCAATACCTCCTTGCACGACGACGTGGTGCTGGCGGATGTCGAGATCCCGCCGGAGCTTGCCGCCGCGTTCGGCGGACCGCGGCACGGCATCGCCGGGCTGCGTCGACCCGCCGCGGCGGAGGGCCGGGCGCTGACCTGCTCCGCGCTGAAGCCGCAAGGACTGTCGGTTGATCAGTTGGCTGTGCTGGCGGCGCGATTTGCCGCCGGCGGAGTGGATTTCATCAAGGACGACCACGGACTTGCCGATCAAACCTATTCGCCGTTCACCCCCCGTGTACGCGCCTGCGCCGCGGCGCTGCGTGGACATACGACGCGCTACGTGCCAAGCCTGTCGGGCAGCCTCGATGCGATGCGCGGGCAAATCGTTCTGGCCCGCGAGGAAGGCATCGATACCGTGCTGATCGCGCCGCTGCTGGCCGGATTCAGCACCCTGCAGGCGTTGGCCGCTGAGTTTCCCGACATCGCCTTCCTGGCGCATCCCAGCTTCGGCGGCGCATCGCGCGTCGCGCCTGATCTGCTGTTCGGCAAGCTGTTCCGCCTGCTCGGCGCGGATGCAGTGATCTTCCCGACCCATGGCGGGCGGTTCGGCTACACGCCGGAGACCTGCCGCCGCCTTGCGCGGGTCGCGCGGGCGCCGCTGTGCGGTCTGCGGCCGGCGCTGCCGGTGCCCGCCGGCGGCATGGCGCTGGCCCGCGTGCCGGAGATTCTTGACTTCTACGGGCCGGACACGATGCTTCTGATCGGCGGCAGCCTGCTCGCGGCGCGTGAGCACCTGACCGCGGAGACCGCCGCGTTCACCAGCCGGGTCGCGGCACACAGCTATCGGTAGGGGGAAACTTGGATATCGAGCAATGGCCCAGCCTGCGTGAGTTCCACCCCGACTATCGCTGGGACGACGTGTCGTGCTTGCCGTACAAGGAAGACGGCGCGGCGCCGTTCAAGGCGATCTCCCGCCAGGTGCTGTTCCACGAGGCGGCGATGGGCTGCGACCTGCGCTACTTCGAGATGGACGCCGGCGGCTATTCTACCCTCGAGCGGCACGAGCACATGCACGCCGTGATGATCCTGCGCGGCCACGGCCACTGCCTGCTGGGTGACGCGGTGCGGGCGGTAAAACCGTTCGACCTGATCAGCATCCCCGGCTGGACCTGGCACCAGTTCCGCGCCACGCACGGCGAGCCGATGGGCTTCGTGTGCATGGTCAACCAGGTGCGCGACAAGCCTCAGCTTCCGACCGCGGAGCAGCGCGCGGCGCTCGCGGCCGATCCGACGATCGCTGCATTTCTGGAGGGAAACCCATGATGGATCCCATGCGCGGCAACAACGGCCCCCGCTACCGGCACCTGGCCGAGGACGGCGCGCCGTACGATACCATCACCATCGACAAGCTGACGCCGATCATCGGCGCCGAGGTCGGCGGCGTCGACCTGTCGAAGCCGCTCGGCAATCGCACGCTGGACGAGATCCATCGCGCGCTGGCGGAGAACAGTGTGATCTTCTTCCGCGACCAGCACCTGACCGAGGAGCAGCACCTCGATTTCGGCCGCAAGTTCGGCGAGCTGCACATCCATCCGGCAGCGCCCTCCGCGCCGGGCCACAAGGAGCTGATGATCATCCGCGCCGACAAGGACAGCCCGCGCGCCAACGGTGAAGGCTGGCACAGCGACGTTTCGTGCGACGAAATCCCGCCGATGGGCAGCATCCTGTATATTCGTCAGTGCCCGCCGCGCGGCGGCGACACGCTATTCGCCAGCATGTACGCGGCGTACGAGGCGCTGTCCGATCGCATGAAGGCCTACCTCGATGGCCTGACCGCGATCCATGACGGGGAGGAAAACTACCGTGGCACCTACGCCTATGCCGGCGTGCAGGACAAGGCGACCTATCCGCGCGCGGAACATCCGGTGATCCGCACGCATCCGGTCACCGGCAAGAAGGCGCTGTACGTCAACCGCGGCTTCACGCGGCGCATTGTCGGCGTGCCGCGCGACGAGAGCGCGGCGATCCTGCAGTACCTGTGGACGCATGCCGAGAATCCGCTGTTCCAGTGCCGGTTCCGCTGGCAGGAGAACTCGATCGCATTCTGGGACAATCGCTGCGTGCAGCATCGCGCGATGTGGGACTACTGGCCGCACACCCGCGCCGGCCATCGCGTGACGGTGCTGGGCGACCGGCCTGTGTGATGCTGGTCATTGCCTGATCGACGGCATTCCGCAGCGATCCGCGGCGTCGTCGGCACACTGGGAGGCGGTAAAACATGGTCGATGCGGTATTGGTGCCCGCGATCAAGGGTGCGATCAAGGCAAATGAGACCGGCAACGCGTCGCCCTACGTGCTGTCCTACGCGAAAGTCGGCACCAGCGGCGCATCGTTCGGTGACTGCCAGGGCGACACCGACGGCAACTCCACCGCACGCGCCACATTGCTGAAGGCGCTGCAGGCCAACGACGCCGACACGGGCGCGGCTACCCGGATCATGAAAGCAGTCAGTCGACCCTGTCCGAACGGCAATCCGCTGTCCTCCGATGACACGAGCACGGCCAACGGCGCTTTGTCCTGCGATGGTGGGCGCGCGCTGGTCGACGCCATGGATGATACGCTCATGGACGTTGTCATGGCGGGCTTGGACACTTGCATCACCGCGGCCAACACGGTCGGTCAAACGATCAACTCCCACGGCTGCTCAACATCGCGCTCTGGGTCAACATGACCGGCCCGTCCACCACGCTGAGGGCTTTGCTGTCAGGCACGCGGCAGGAGAGTCTTAATCCGCCGGCAGGTCCCGTCGTGACGGTGCCAGGTATCCAGACCTATCTCAAGGCCACCAAATACTTCAGTGAATACCCGGACCATTTCGCGCACATACAGCAATCGGTGAACGCCGCGGTGCCGCTGTTGCCGTCCGCATGAGCTGGACCAACGCACCGTCGCTGCTCGGCCGCGCGGTGCGACACGAGTGGCCCCTCGACTGGGGTTGGCTGACAGTCAATCACGGCTCCTTTGGCGCAACGCCGCGCGTTGTACTGGCTACGCAACAGGATTGGCGGCGCGAACTGGAGGCACAACCCACGCGCTTCATGCACGAGACGCTGCCCGCGGGGCTGGCGGCTGCGGCGGCGCGGCTGGGTGCGTTCCTCGGTGCGGACGGCAAGGACATCGGCTTCCTCGACAATGCCACCGCCGGATGCAACACCGTGCTGCGGTCGTTGCGGCTGGCGTCGGACGACGAAGTGCTGGTGCTCAGCCATGGCTACGGCGCGGTGCGTAACACGGTGCGGTTCGTCACCGAGCGCGCCGGCGCGCGAATGACCGAGGCGGCGATTCCGTTTCCCCGGCCCGACGCCGAGGCGATCGTTGCGTCCGTCGCCGCGGCGCTGACCGAGCGGACCCGCATCGCCGTGATCGATCACATCACGTCGGGCAGCGCGCTGGTTCTGCCGCTCGCCGAGATTATCGCGGCGTGTCATGCGGCTGACCTGCCGGTGCTGGTCGACGGTGCGCACGGGCCGGGGCAGGTGACGCTCGACCTGGGATCGTTGGGCGCCGATTGGTATGTCGGTAGCTGCCATAAATGGCTGTGCGCACCGAAGGGCAGCGCGTTCCTGTGGGCCGCGCCGGATCGGCAGGCGGAATTGCATCCGCTGACCATCTCGCACGGTTTCGGCCAGGGATTCCGGGCCGAGTTCGACTGGACCGGGACGCGGGATGCCAGCGCCTGTCTGGCGATTCCGACGGCGATTGATTTTCACCATCGTCTTGGGGATACTGCGCTGCGGGCACGGAACGTTACGATGGCGGCCGAGGGCGCGCGGCTACTCGCGGACCGCCTTGGGACCGAGGTGGGAACGACATGCACACTGGCCGGGGCGATGGGCGTGGTGCGCGTGCCGGTGGCCGCGCCGGCGACGGCGGAGTGGGCGCAGCGTCTGCGACAGAAGCTGCTGGCGGCGCGCACCGACGCGCCGGTGCATGCGCTGGATGGCGCGATCTGGCTGCGGATATCGGCACACGCCTACAACGAAATTGCTGATTACGAAGCGCTGGCGACGATTGTTTCCGACTTGGTCTGAAGAACGAGGACGCAGCCCGCGCCTCACCGACCTTCGGCAGCTTGTCTAGCATTGTCCGGCAGCCGGACGCCCCGACGGTTCGCCGGGCGCGTGCCGTGGGTGGCCCTGACGGCTGTCCGCGGCGCATTCACTTTCGATTTTGGCGAGGCGGTCGATTGCCAACTGGTTGCCGGCCGCGGCGGCCTTCTCGAACCACGCCCGCGCCTGCTGCCTGTCGGCCTGCACACCGTGCCCATTGGCGTACAGCAATCCGATGTTGAACTCAGCCATCGGGTTGCCCTTGTCGGCGGCCTGGCGGAACAACCGCATCGCTTGCGCATAGTCTTGCGGCACCGCCCAGCCGCTTCGATAGAAAATGCCAAGGTTGTTGATGGCCAACGGATTCCCTGCACCGGCCGCCTGGCGGAACCAGCGCAGCGCCATAGCATAATCCCGGGGCACACCGTTGCCATGCTCGTATATCAGGCCGAGTCGAGCCTCGGCCAAATCGAAGCCCTGATCGGCCGCGCGCTCGTACCACTGCAGCGCCTGCGACATATCCTTGGCCATTCCGTCACCAAACTGATAGAAATTGCCAAGCGCCCATTGACCCACCGGGTTGCCATGCTCCGCGGCGCGGCGATACCAGTCGTTACGCTGCGCCACATTGCGCGCCACGCCCAGAGCGCGCCCATAGAACCGGCCCATGGCAACCTCGGCAGGGGAAAACCCTTGGTCCGCGGCGCGCCGGTACCATTGCAGCGCATCGGCGTAGCTCCTCGGGCCGCCGCGCCCACGCTCCAACATGGCGCCCATCCAATATTGGGCCTTTGCCGCGCCCTGCGCGGCGGCGAGTTCGAACCAGTGGCGCGCGAGGACATCGTCCCGCGGCACGCCTTGTCCCTTGGCATAGGCAAAACCGAGGTCGAACTGCGCGTCGGCCTTTCCCTTCTCCGCCAGACCCTGTAACGCGCCCGGCGCGGTCGTCGTGGGGTGATCCGCCGCTTCGGCATTGCCCGCCGGCGTGGTAGTGTCGGCTGATCCAGCCTTGCCGGCTGACCCAACCTTACCGACTACGGATGTCGCGGTCGTCGGCGGGGCAGCGTCGCTCGGCGATGCGCTGCGGGCGTCACCGCTGTGGTCGGACGGCATGGCCGGTGCTGCGTCGAGCGCCGCCGTGGCGATGGCGTCGGAGGCCGCGTCCGTCTGGGTGAAGTAGAACTCGCCGTCGATCGGCGAACTGGACTCCCAGGGCTGCTGTGCGCCGCCGGTCTGCTGCTTCACCGAGAGGCCGACCTGGTTGAAAACGTGGAAAATGTCGAGCCCCGGCTTACGCATCGACGCGGCCAGCGCCCTTGCGTAGGGCCCGTTGGCCCCGGTGCCGTCCGCAGCCACGTTCCCTGGCTGCGTCGCAAACGATATCATCGTGCCTTCCGGTGCACGCATCTGGGCCAGACCGCCCTGCACGGCGCGCGCGCCGAGCCCGGTGAACGGATTGTTCCGGCAGGCATCGAGAATCACCAGGTTCAGCCGTGTGCCCGCACCATTCATCTGCCTCAGAACAAGGTCAGCATTGACCATCTGGAATTCGAGGTCCTGCGGTCGGGTCGGGTTGGCGTCGGTCGGCACGAGCCAATTGCTGCCGTCAACTTGCATGCCATGCCCGGCGTAGTAGAACAGCGCTACATCGGCACCCTGGATCGCCCGGCCGAAATCCTGCACCAACTGGTCGAAATGTGCCTTGTCGACGTTGTCCTGCGCGACGCCCCCAACCAGCGTGAAACCGAGCTGACGCAGGGTTGCGGCGATCAACGTGGCGTCGTTTCCCGGGTTGGCCAGTTGCGGTACGTGCGCATAGCCAAAATTGCCTACCACCAGCGCGACGCGCCGCTCGTCGCCAGGGCTTTGCGCGGCTGCGGGCAGGGTGGGCGCAACGGCGAGGATGCCAAGCAAAAGACCGATGGCAGCCTGGAAAAAACTGGTTCCGCGCATCTCGGCAGTCCTCATTCATGATCGTTCGGCAACGTGCGGTTGCGACCAAGGCGGCCGTCGCCGCATGGACGCCGGCCCGAAGCTTGCAGGATAGCCAGTCCGCATCGTGATCGAAAATGTTGGTCACGTCGATCAATTCGCCGGGACCGGCGCGTCGTGAGTTCCGGTGCAATACCAAGTGGCGGAAGCATTGACTCACGGGCCGCTACCCCCGTCATGCCGGCGCAGGCCGGTATTCACGACTTGCCTTCGTCGCAGCAAAGAAAGGCGTGGCGGGTTAGAATTTTGCTTCGTTGATCGCGGATGGCATGTGATCGCCGTCCGTGGCCGTGGGCCTCGTGCCGGTGGACCGCCCTTACGGCTTCGCCATCTCTACCGGCGCGTCGGCCGCGGCGTGGTAATTGTTGCGCAGGAACCACAACCGGTACTGCTCGTAGGTCACCTCGGGATACCGCGGCGGGTTCGCCGCATCGAAACAACTCGGCATACAGCGTATCGGCCAGTAAATGTTTGGCGCGAGGAAGAACGGCACCGCGTAACGATGCCGGTCCGGAGACGGATTGATCGCCAGGTGCTCGGTCGACAAGAACCGGTCATTCGTCCAGCGCTTGCACATATCTCCCGAATTGATCACAAACGATCCCGGAATGCGCGGCGCCTTCATCCACCCGCTGCCGGTCGGACGGACATAAAGGCCCTCAAGCTCGGATTGCGGCAGGACGGTCAGGAACGACGAATCCGTGTGCGGAGCAATGCCGAACTGATTGTCCTCATAGCTGGAGGGCGGATAATGCGACAGGCGCAGCGTGCACTGCGCATCGCCGAACGCCGCGTCGAACCAGTCCGGCGGCAGATCGAGCGCGGTCGCAAACACCGGCAGCAAATCCATGGCGAACGCCTCCAGCCGCGCATAATACGCCATCGTCGCCTCGCGAAATCCCGGCAGCCCGTCAGGCCATTTGTTGACCTCGCGGAACCGCTTGCCTTCACGCACCGCGGGATCGTCCGGCGAGCGATCGCGATCGATGAAGAACGCCTCGTTCAGGTCGGGCTTGCGGTTGGCGTTGATCTCCGAGGTCTTGATCGCGGAGGTCGCCGCCGCAAGGTAGCCGACGGAGCCGCTTCCCATGCTCAGCGCCTGTTTCGCCGCCACCGGTAGCGCATGCAACCGCGCCGCCTGGGCGAAGACGTCGTCGATCATCGATTGCGGCACGCCGTGATTGACCACCACCAGGAAGCCGACAGTTTCCAGCGCGTGCCGCAGTCCGCCCGCCAATTCGACCCGCGCACCGGGCGCACCGTTCAGGTAGGCCGTCAGGTCAAGCACCGGGAAGTCGTCGGCCGCCGCGGCTTGCAGGAGTGATTTCGCCACTACCGTCCGCCTTCCGTTACGATGAACTTGCCCTACTTCGCCGCGGCGGCCTCCGCCACCGCCCGGTCGCCGACCGCAACCGTGACATCTACCTCGAGCGAAAGGAAGTCGTCGGGCTTGCCGATGAAGCCGCCGGACACCGGCACCGCCTGCTCCGGCGTGCGCGCCACCGACACGCGGATCAGGTTGCGCCCGGCGATTAGTCCGTTGGTGGGATCGAACTCCACCCAGCCGGCGCCGGGCAGGTAGATCGCGCACCAGGCGTGCGTGGCGCCACCGCCGACCACCGGATCGGCACTCTCGACCAGCGCGGCGTCATATACATACCCGCTGATGAAGCGCGCCGCGAAACCCAGCGCGCGCGCCGCCTCCATCATCAGCAGCGCGAAATCGCGACAGGCGCCGCGGTGCTCAGCCAGGGTGATCAGCGGCGAGTTGGTGCCCTCGGCGTCCCGCGCCTCATAGGTAAAGTCCGCCTTGATCGCCTCGGTCATCGCCGCCAGCAACGGCAGCGTCCGCGTGTGGGCCTGGCGGGCCAGGAAACGCCGTGCCCACGCGTCCACCTTGCGGTGCGGGTCCGGCGCCTGCCGCTCGATCAGGCGCGCGAGGTCCGGCGCTTCTTCGACCGCGTAGCTAAACGGGTAGATTTCGGCGACGGGATCCAGCGGCAGGTCGGTCTGGGTTGGATAATGCTCCAGATCCAGCACCGAAACGATGCTCAGCGTGTCGGTCCGCACCCCGGCAAAATCGACGAAGCAGATCGAGTTGCCAAACACGTCGTGCGCCCAGCGCAACTGCGCCGCCGGTGGCGTCAGGCCCAGGGTGGCATCGTTCAGGCGCAGGTCATGGCTGTCGTGCGGGCGCAGCATCAGCCGGTGGCCGGTCAGCCGCACCGGCGCGGCGTAGCGATAGGTCGTGGTGTGCTCGACGCGGACGTGCGGCATCTTCGGGCCCAGTGATTCAGGGTTCGGGGGTCAAGTGTCAGGGATCACCCAGGGGATCACCCAGCGGATCAAGCCGGGCGGCGCAGCGGTGGCGCAACACGGCGCAGGGCCGCGGTGGCGCGACCGCGCAGCTTGCCGAACCGGCCGATCCCGGCCAGCCGTCGATCCAGGAACGCGAGCGTCGCGGCGTCATCCTCGCTGGTGTCGCGCAGCCAGTACAGCAGCGTCGCGGCATAGATCGCGGCCAGGATGGCGCGCTTGGTGTACCACGAGAAATCTGCCGAGCGATCGCCGGCGGCACGCCAGATCGCGTCCGCCGTGCGCGCCGTGCAACCCGCTGCCTGCCGCGCGTGCATTGGCAGCGCCAGCACCGCCACGGCGCGACGCACCGCTTCCTTGTGCGGGCGGTTCAGTGCAAGGCGCAGCGCAACGACGGCACGCACCCGCCCCGTCAGGCCTGTCGCAACCAGATCCAGCGCGGCGGCGCCCTCGGTCATCCGCCGGTCAGCCAGATCGCAGAACGCCTCCACCATCTCGACCGCGCCGCCGGGGAACAGCAGGTCCACCTCATCGGCCGGTGCGCCCGTCTGCGTCAGGCCCATCGCCAGCGCACGGCGGGACCAGCCGTCGAACGGTACGTTCGGCAGCATCGCCTGGAGTGCCGCGTCGCGCTCCGGTCCGCGCTCGGGCGGTGTAATCATGATTTCTCGCTCCCCGATTTCTTGACTTTCATCTGGGGTCTGGCATCGGGGGCCGGGCGCGCGTGGCGGCGGCGGCCAGTTCATCGGCAAAACCAAACAACGAGAAGTCGCGCACCCGCATCGGATACAGGATCCCGTCCAGATGGTCGTATTCGTGCTGGATCACATCGGCGTGGAAGCCGCTGACCTCGCGCTCCGTCATCACCCCGTCGCAGTCCACGCCGCGGTAGCGGATGCGCGGGGCGCGCGGCACCGCGGCGCGCAGGCCAGGGATCGACAGGCAGCCTTCCCAACACAGCACCCGCTCATCGGTCAGCAATTCGACCTCCGGGTTAATCAACACCGAATTGCCGACCGGCAGGTCCAGCGGATCTTCGCCGCGCCGCCCGTCGGGGATGCGAAACACGAACAGCCGCAATGGCACATGGACCTGCGGAGCGGCGAGGCCAACGCCCGGCGCATCCTCCATTGTCTCGATCATGTCGGCGACCAGACGGCGGATCTCCGGCGCGCCGGGATCGGCGACCGGGGCGCAGCGTTGGATCAGGACGGGGTGGCCCATGCGGGCGATCTTGAGGATGGCCATCGTA
>DASRQX010000107.1:0-22199 GCA_035696165.1 Acetobacteraceae bacterium
GGATCAGGAACATCTCCGGCAGATCACGCAGGCTCAGTTTGTATCGGAGGCGCCAGAAGACCACCAGCGCGATGACGTCGGACGGGTACTGAGCGCGGTTGAGAATTCCACCGCTGCGCTCATTGAACTGCTTTCCACAAACACGGCACCGGAAGCGTCGGTAACCGCGCGCCGTCCGCAAACCTCTGCCGCGTCGCACTCAATGCACCGCATTTCCCGTTCCCCCACCCAGGCGGATCATACGCCGGCAGGGCTTTATCAGGCCAGTCGATCTTGGCGCGACGGATGACAGAACCGTTCTTCGATGCCGCGATATTCAAGGAGCGGTTCAACACCATTGAGCGTGTGTTTGGCTGGGAGGACAAGTTCCGCCGCCTGTTGCTCCGGTTCGAACGCCTCAGCCAGCTACATCATGCCTTTAAGACGTTGGCATATGCAATGATCAGCCTGCGCCAATTCTGCTAACGCCACTCCGTCGCGGATCGTGGAACGCGATGGCGCCATCGGCGCGATGATTTTGCACACCTTCAGAATGATAAAATATTAATTTTCAACGGTTAATGTTGCATATCCATCATATCGACACGGTGATCCAGCGTCCTTAACTGATCGTTCACGTTCTCTCCGGATCGGCAAAGCCGGAAACCCGCAACCAGTAGTTTGCGATCGATCGCATTACCCCCGGGAACGTTCGTCGGCGAGGTCGTGATGAAAGAGGAGTTCACGCCGCTGCTGCCCGCCGTCCAGGCGAAGGGTTGTCCGATGCAGGCTGGCACCGACATGCTGTTCGGAATGATCCCGGCCTATCTCGAGTTCTTCGGTTTCGGCACCGCCACCCCAAGGCGTTGCGCGCCGTGGCGAGGCTTTCCTGCTGATCCCGACCAGTCGCACTGGGCGGTAACACTGTAGCGGCCGGACCCAGTTGGCCGGACCACTGATTCAGCCGGCTGGCTCCGGCACGATCTGCTTCAGCGACTCAAAATGCACGATCGCGCCGTTCTTCAGCAGGCCGAGCAGTACCTTGTGGCAGTCCCGCGCCGTTGCGTCGGGGATCCGCCGCAGCTTCCGGCCAGTGGAGGCGGCGAGCACCTGCATCTGACAGGTGCGCTCGAGGAAGTAGAGATGATCGATCGCTTCCGCGATCGTCTCGGTAACGCAGAGCACGCCGTGGCTGGCCAGAAACAGAATGGTCTTGTCGCCGCAAGCGGACGCCATGCGACGACCTTCCTCCTGGGCGGTCGCAAAGCCGTTGAACTCGTCGTCATAGGCGACGTCGTCGAAGAAGCGCAGGGCTGACTGATGGCACATTTCCAGCCGCCCGCCTTCCACGCAGGTCAACGCGGTCGCCCACGGCATATGCACGTGGAACACGCAACCGCCGCGGGGATGCGCGCGATGCACGGGGATGTGGATGTTCGGGCCGGTCATCGGTGGCTTGCCGCTGCCATCCACCACCCGGCCAGCGCCGTCCACCATCAGGATATCGCGCGTGCGGATCAACGACCAATGCATTTTGGGATTGATGAAGTAGTGGTCCGCCATCCCCGGCACGCGCGCGGTGAAATGGTTGTCCACGCCTTCGTTCAGGTTGAGATACGCCGCCGCCCGAAGCGCGGTCGCCAGATCGGCACGCGTCTGCTCGATCAGGTTGGCGGCGGCGGAAACCGGCATATCCATCGCATCGACACTTCTCGAGTTGCAGTGGCACGCGGGCCATTTGGCGGGCACTGCCCCAGCGGGCAGCGGGGCCACCGATCGCGTGCGACTTTACGCCGCGCACGGTGACCGCACAACAGAAGCGTGCCGACAAACGAGAACTATAGTATATCGGTGGCCGTCGGGCCGAACAGGGTCGGCGCCGGCGCCCAGTCACCTCTTGGGACAAAATCATGGCAACACTGGCAGCGGTGAATGCGGACCTCAATTCGGCGCTCGAGGAGGCGCGCGCGGACTTCACGCGCCGCAATCCAAAGAGCTGCTCGCTCTACGACGAGGCATGTCAGGAGTTGCCAGGCGGCAACACGCGCACGGCGCTGTATTATCCGCCGTTCCCGCTGACCATGCTGAAAGGCGAAGGGGCTCGGCTGTGGGACGCCGACGGGCATCGCTATACCGATTTCCTGAACGAATTCACGGCCGGCGTGTACGGCCACTCCGACAAGACCATCCAGCATGCGATCGAACGTGCATTCGAGAATGGCGTCAATCGCGGGGCGATCGGCGAACTCGAGGTCAAACTCGCCAGGCTGATCCGGCAACGATTCCCCTCGATGGAGCTGGTCCGCTTCGTCAATTCCGGCACCGAGGCCAATTTGCTGGCAATCCAACTCGCGCGCGCCTACACGCGCCGGCCCAAGATCATGGTGTTCGAAGGCGGCTATCATGGCGCCGTTTTTTCCTTCTCGGCACCGAACAATCCGATGAACGCGCCGTTTGACTATGTGCGCGCGCAGTACAACGACATTGATGCCACGCTGGCGCTGATCGAGAGCAATGCCGCTGAACTGGCAGTCACCGTCATCGAACCGATGCAGGCCGGCGGCGGCTGCATCGCCGCGCGGCCGGCATTCCTTGAAGCGCTCCGCGATGCCTGCGCGAAGCACCATATCCTGCTGCTGTTCGACGAGGTCGTGACCTCGCGACTTGGGCCTGGCGGGTTGCAGGCGATGCTCGGTATCGTTCCGGACCTTACCAGCATGGGCAAGTATATCGGCGGCGGCCTCAATTTCGGCGTGTTCGGCGGCCGCGCCGACGTCATGTCATTGCTGGACGCGCGCCGGCCGGACGCCCTCAGTCACGCCGGCACCTTCAACAACAACGTGCTCACCATGGCGGCGGGCTGCGCCGGCTTTGGCGAGGTCTATACCGCCGAGCGCGCGGTAGCGTTGAACAGCTTCGGTGATCGGCTGCGCAACCGGCTGAACGAGCTTTGCCGCAAGGCGGGGCTGGCGATGCAATTCACCGGCATGGGGTCGGTAATGAACGTGCATTTCTGCGCCGGCGAGTTGCTGCGCTACGCCGACACGAAAGCCGGCAGCGCCGATCTCAAGGATTTGTTCTTCTATGACCTGCTCGAACGCGGCATCTATCTGGCCAGGCGCGGCATGATGGCATTGTCGCTGCCGCTGGCCGAGGCCGACGGCGAGGCGTTGCTGGCGGCGGTGAACGACTTCCAGAAAACCCGCGGGTCGCTGATCCCTAAGCTGTGAGAATCAGGGCGAGCCATCCGGCTCGCCGGCAAGCGACGTTTGCTCGGGCTCGCCGGGCAAGACGATGCCGTCGGCGATGTCCCAGCTCACCCCGACGGCATCTCCCACGCCGATGCTGCTCGATTGCGAACCCGCGTGCATGCGCGCGTTGACCCGGCGGCCATCGCTCAGCTCGATCACATATTTCATGGTCGCGCCGAGATAAATCGCCTGCCTGACGATGCCGGCAAGTCCGGCCTCGTCGCCCACGGACGCCGGCTCGACGCGAAGTCGTTCCGGTCTGACCACTATGGTGGCCGCCGTCGCATGACCGAGGCAAGCGGTCTTGGCGCGATCGACACGGAGTTGCCACGGTCCCGAACGCAGCACCTCGGCGTCCAGCGTCCCGGTGAACATGTTCGAGTCGCCGACGAAACCGGCGACGAACACCGAGGCCGGCCGCTCGTACAGTTCCGCCGGCGGCCCGACCTGCTCGATCCGGCCGCGATGAAACACCGCGATCCGGTTGCTCATCGCCAATGCCTCTTCCTGGTCGTGTGTGACATAGATTACGGTCACGCCAAGAGTGCGGCTCAGCTCCATGATCTCAAGCTGCAGGCGATCGCGCAGTTTTTTGTCGAGCGCGCCCAACGGCTCGTCCATCAGCAGCAAGGGCGGTTGGAACACGATGGCGCGGGCCAGTGCGACACGCTGCTGCTGGCCGCCCGACAATTGCCTGGGCAGGCGCCGTTCGAAGCCGCCCAGTCCTACAAGGTCCAGGGCGCGGCCGATTCGCCGCCGGCGCTCGGCGCGATCGATGCCGCGGGCCTCGAGCGGAAAGGCGATGTTCTGTTCGACGTTCATGTGCGGAAACAGCGCGTAGTTCTGGAACACCATGCCGATGTTGCGGCGGTGCGACGCGAGCGCGGTAAGTTCGCGCCCATCCAGGATGATCTGGCCCTCGTCCGGATCGACGAACCCGGTGATCATCTGCAGCGTGGTCGTCTTGCCCGAACCTGATGGGCCAAGCAGCGTCACGAATTCTCCGGCGACGACATCGAGGGAAATGCGATCGACGGCACGGACGCGATCATAGGTTTTGCTGACCTCGCGGAGGCTTAGCGCCCCGCTCATGCCGCCCGTGTCCGGTATCCCAGCAGCCGCGCGATTAGCAGGAATGCGACGGTGATGACGCTGAGGAATGTCGCGACCGCGGCCAGGGTCGGATCGGTGGTGTCCTGCGCCGCGCCCCACATCACCACCGGCAGCGTGCGGACCGCGGGGGTCGACAGGAAATAGGCGACGATGAGTTCATCCCACGAGGTGATGAACGCAAACAGTGCGCCGGCGCCGACGCTGGGAAGGATCAGCGGCAGCGTCACCTTGAAGAACGTTCGCACCGGCCCGGCACCCAGGCTGTTGGCCGCACGTTCCAGGGTGCGGTCGAAGTTTCGCAGGCTGCTGCTGACCACGACCACCACATAGGGCAGCGCCAGCGCGGTGTGTGCGGCGATCATGCCGGAGTAGGTGCCGACCAGGTGCAAGCGCACGAACATGAAATAGAGGCCGATGGCGATTACCACCGGCGGCACCAGCATCGGCCCGACCACCAGCCCGTTCAGCAATTGCGGCCAGCGGTAGCGGCCGCGTACCAGGCCGAGCGCCATCAAGGTGCCGACCACCGCGGAGATTGCCGCCGTCGCCGCACCCACCTCGGCGCTGGTCTCGATCGATCGCGTCCAGGTGTCCGCGCCCAGGAAGTAGCCATACCAGCGCCAGCTGAAGCCTTGCGGCGGAAACCGCAGCAGCACGCCGGCGGAGAACGACATGAGCGCGACAATCAGCGTCGGCGCGACCAGGACGAACGCCAGGAAGATTGCGTAACCCAGCAGCAGCGGATGCAGCCGGGCCGGGCTCATCGCGAACCGTAGTTCAAGGCGTCGCCCAGCCGGACGAAGCGGCTGGCGACGGCAAGGGCCATCAGTGCACTCGCCACCAGCACGATCGCCATTGCCGCGCCCTGGCCGAATTCGAGCAACTCGTAAACCGTGGTGACGATCAGCTCGCTGAACATCATGCTCCTGGGCCCGCCGAGCAGGGCCGGAACGACGAAGAAGCCGAGGGCTACAATGAACACGATCAGCGAGCCGGCGTAGACGCCCGGCAGGCTCAGCGGTACAAACACTTTGCGCATGGCGCGAAACGGGTTCGCTCCAAGCACGGCAGCGGCCGGCAGCAATGTCGGGTCGATCCGCCGCATCGCCGCATAAATCGGAAACACCATGAACGGCAGCAGGATATGGCACATGCCGATTATTACGGCGGTATTGGTGCGCAGAATGCGGAACGGCGTGGCAATCAAATGCGCGCTCAGCAGCCAGCCGTTGATTACGCCATTCTCGCGCAGCAGCACCAGCCAGGCGTAGCTGCGCACCAGCGCGCTCGACCAGAACGGCAGCACGATCGCGATCGTCAGCACCGCCGCCAGCTTGGGTCCGGCCCGGTGCATGGCGTAGGCGTAGGGGTAGCCAAGCAGCAGGCAGATCACCGTGCAGCATCCGGCGACGACGAACGTGTTGACGAGCACGCGCACGTAAATGGACGAACTCGTCAACACCAGGTAGTTCGCCGGCGACGGGTCGGTTACGCTGCGCAGCGCCATCAACACCAGCGGCAGCAGAAAGAATGCGCCGAGTATCAGGATGCCGGGGATCGCCAGCAATGCCCAGAGATCGGCGCCGCTGCGGGCGCGCTGCCGAGTGGACACGGCAGCACTAGCCATTCAGTTGCCACTCCGTCCATGCCTTGATCGCTTCGGCCGAGTGATCTGCCCACCACTGGTCGTTGACCGCGATGCCCTGGTTCTGGTGCGTGGCCGGATTCCAGGCAGCCGTCGCAGGATCCGACAACTTCGCCGCGACCGTGTTGGCGGGCCCGTACGGAATTTCCTTGGTAATGCCGGCGGCATGCTCGTCGGAGACGATGTAGGCGGCGAGCAGCATCGCTTCCTTCAGGTGCTTCGTGCCCTTGGGAATAACGAGATAGCCGGACTCGTGAATGACCGTGTTCCATTGCAGCGCGATCGGCGAGCCGCTCTTGAAGAAGTTATAGGAACGGCCGTTGAAGCAATCCCCCATGCTGGCTTCGCCGGTGGCAATCTGCTCGGCGCAGGCTTGGTTGTCGGCGGCCCAGACGATGGAACTGCGGATCGTGTCCATCTTCTTGAGCGCGCGCTTCAGGTCGAGCGGATAGAGCTGTGCCGGCGGCACGCCGTCGGCGAGCAGGGCCGCCTCGAGAATGCCGATCGAGGATACGTTGCCGGGGATCTTCAGCAACGAGCGGCCCCCCGGGAACTTCGCGACATCGAAGAAGTCCGCCCAGCTCTGCGGTTCCTTGCCGGCGGGAAACTTGTCGGTTCGATAGGCCAGCACCATGGCCGAGGTGTTCTCGGCAATGCGATAGCCGGTGGTCAGGAACTTGTCCGGTTGCAGGCGCGAGCACGGCACAACGGTGCAGTCGATCTTCTCGAGGAACTTGGTGTGTTGCAGGCCGAGGCCGAAGCCCGGGCCGATCTCGACGATGTCCCAGGTGACGTTGCCGGCCTCCACCATCGCCTGCAGCTTGGCGTAGTTCAGCGGCGAGTCCTGCAGGATCTTGATATTCGGATGCTCTTTCATGAACGGCTCGAAATAGTACTTGGTTTCGAGGTCCTGCAGCACGCCACCGGAACCGGTGAAGGTGATGGTCACCTGGTCCTGCGCCCGGGCGGGTATCGTCAGTCCCAATAAGAGACTGAGGCAGGCGGCGAGCAGCGCCGCGTTTTGCATTCTCATATTAGAACCTCCTCTCTTGTTCGCACTATCTTGCAAGATTATCGAAGCGCACGGGGAAGGCCGCGTATTCGTTGCGGACATTGGCGTCGTTCCAGCGCGGCGGATCGGCCGGATCGACGTATATGCCGGCACGATAGAACTCGCGAACGAGATACACTGCGAAGCCCAGCGGCGCATCTTCGTCCGCGGCGCCGCCGTCGCCGATGGTCATGCTCATGCCGATACATGTATGCGGCCCATCACCGAAGGTCAGTCCCATCGGCCTGATCCTCACTTTCGGCACGCGATGCGGGTCGAAGCGATCGGGATCGGGGGCGAACACCGCCGCATCGCGGCTGGATTTCACGAGGTCGAGCACCACATATTCGCCGGCCACCAGGCGTCGGCCGCTGCGCAATTGTTTTCCCGCCGTCGCCTGGCGGATCAGGTATGGCGAGGCCGGGTGCAGCCTGATCCCCTCGATCACCGCGCGGCGCAGGAATTGGCGGTCTTCGACGCGGGGTCGGTCCTCGGGATGCGCGGCCAGCCATTCGCTCAGTTCGGCGATAACGTGCGGCACCGCCTGGGTGATGGTGCCGGTGGTGGCGCCGTTGAACAGGACCACCTCGCTCACCATCGCCTCGGACGAATGCTGCGTGAAATGGTTCTTGTGCAGGACAATGACAGTCAACAGGTCGGTCGGCAATTGCTCCGCGGAGCGGCCACCGGCGCGATACTCCGCCACCAACGCCTCGCGGCGACGCAGCGATGGCTGGATGTATTTCGCATCGAACTCCGCCCGCAGCTTTCGGCCGACGCGGATGATCTCGCGATGATCGCCCGATGCCCATTCGATGTTGGTGCCCATCGAGAGCCGGTCCATGTAGGACAGGTATTCATCGATGACCGCAGGCGTCTCGACGCCGTCGATGCCGACCAACGCGGCCGAAACGCGGCACAGCGCCAGCCGCAACAGGCGCTGCAAGTCGCCGCGCGCGAGACCATCGGCACCGCGCTCGCAGGTGGCGAGGCTGGCGTGGAGCGCCGGCGCAAGGACAGCATCCTGGTATCGCTCGAGCGCCGCGCGACGGAACAGCACCGCCTCGATCCGACGCCGTTCAAAATGTTCGTCACCGGACAGCGACAGCAATCCGTGCCCGACGAAGGGTTCGCTGTCCCGCAGGCCGCCGCCGCCCTGCACGATCTCGTGCGCCTTGAGGGCTTCATCGACGTCCTGATAGCTGGTCAGCCAGGTCATCTCCGACACCGACGGACCCCGCGACGGATCGAGGGTGGTTCCCGCGAACGACTGCATGGATGATCCGCTCATTCTTCGATCCGAATTGCGTTGGTTGGACAGACTTCCGCCGCTTCCCTGACCGCAGCGATGAGGTGCGCGGGGATATCACCGGCGACCGCCCGCGCCGTCTCGCCATCAACGAGGCTGAACACCTCGGGCAGCAGGCGCACGCAATAGCCCGTGCAGCCGCACTGGGCCGGATCGACCGTCACTCGCATCGCCACACTGCCTCACCCGGATCGGGTTGTTGTGCTTCCCGACCTTATCAGATTTAATATCGCGCAATGCAGATGCGAACAATGGAAAAATCGGACGGTGCGAACGGAGCGACGACGATGACGAAGAATCCCGTGTACGCCGACAAAGCCTGCGATCTGCTGATCTGCAATGGTTACGTAATGACTTTGGATGCCGAGCGTCGTGTCTTCGCTTGCGGCGCGGTGGCGATTACCGGCAACAGCATCGTCGCTGTCGGCACGGACCATGATCTCGCCACTCGATTCCGGCCGCAGCGGGTGATCGACGCGGGCGGCGCGCCGGTGCATCCCGGCATGATCGACCCGCATCTCCACACCTCCACGCATCTTTGCCGGACCGCGTTCCCCGATGATCCGAAAGTGGATGCGTCGGCGCTGTTCGCCGGGTGGTTCAACAGCGTGACGGACGAGGACGAATATGCCCAGGCGCTGGTTGCGGCCGTCGAGATGGTGCGCAACGGCTTCACGGCGGCGATGGAGCCGGGGACCGTGTTCGAGCCCGATGTCCTCGTGCGCGCAGCCGAGGCGGTTGGCGTGCGCATCTCGCTCTCGGACCCGTTCATCTGGGACACCACGGCGGGCGGCAACAGCATGGCCAACACGCTCAAGCGCGCGCCGGCCGATCCCAAGCGCGCGCAATCGCTCCTCGGAAGGCAGCTTTGGCGCAACAAGGACAGTTCCGGACGCATCCACGCGCATGTCGCCGTTTATGGTTCCGGCTCCGCGACTGAGGCGCTGGAGCTTGAGGGCAAACGCGTCGCCGACGCCAACCATGTCGTTTTCAATCAGCACCAGAATTTCATGCCGCAGCAGACCGCGATGGACGACAGGCGGTTCGGCGGCAAGCATGCACTGGTGCACTTCGCCGAGATCGGTCTGCTTGCCCCGAACTGCAGTTTTACGCATTTGAACATCTTGCGCGACGACGAGATCGAGCCGATCGTAAAGTCGGGCATGTCGGTAGTCTGGCAACCCGGCAACTATCAGTACTATGGGATCGCCCAGCACCAGCGGAGCCGCATGGTAGAGCTGATCGAGGCGGGCGTGAACGTAAGCCTGTGCGTCGATGCGGCGAAGATCTGGACTTTTGGGGACATCGCCCGGATTGCCTACCTGGTCGCGCGGCAGTGCGGTGGGTATCTTTCCGCTGAGCAACTGATGGAGATGCAAACCATTCGGGCGGCGCGGTGCCTCGGACTGGAGAGCCTCATTGGCAGCCTGGAACCGGGCAAGCGAGCGGATATCGTCATCCGCTCGAACGCGCTCGCCGAGGCGCAACCAAATCTCAACGCCGTCATCCAGCTTATGCTGCTCAGCCTGTCGCGGTCCGTCGATACCGTGATCTGCAATGGCGAGATCATCTTCCGGCATGGCACCTTCACGCGCATCGACGAGCAGCACGTCTACCGGCTGTCGCAGCAATCGGTGACGCGGATGCTGGATCACCTAGGAATCGCACCCAAAACATCCTGGCCGGTCATAACGTAGTCAGCCCGACCCGACACGCCGACGATAGCTGTTGAGGAGGTTCTGTCACCCTTCGCGCCAGGGTTGGCTGGCCGGGTGAACGCCCGGCGGGATTGCAGCCTGACCATCGACAAATTTTTTGTCGGGCTTCGCCCTTAAGCGCCTACACAGCGAACCACAGTCGACATCGTCAGATACCGATTGCGCAACCGTCCTGCCGCGGCTCAGAGCCGGCGATGCAAACCCCATCGGGTTGTATCGCAATAATTTGAGCACCGCCGAAACCACGATGTCCATCGCGCCTAATGACGTCGTGCCCCCAATCGGCCAAGGTGGCATAAGTGACTTCGGACAACCCATCCTCGACGACCACGCTCCGGCCTCCTTGCCACCAGAAGCGAGGAAAGTCGATGGCGCTCTGCACGTCCATGCCGTAGTTCAGCAGACTGACCACCAGTTGCAGATGCCCCTGCGGTTGCATGAAGCCGCCAGTGATACCGAAGACGTGGCTAGGCTTCCTGTCGCGCAACGCCATGGCGGGAATGATGGTGTGGTAAGGGCGCTTGCCGGGCTGCAGCCGGTTCGGATGCGCCGGATCGAGCGAGAAACCCGAACCGCGGTTCTGCATGACGAAGCCGAGATCATCGGCCATCCATAGGCTGCCGAAATCCCCATAGACGCTGTTGATGAATGACACGGCGTTGCCCGCGGCGTCGACCACGGCCAGGAAAACTGTGTCGGATGCGCGCGGCGGATGCGATTGCGGTGCGCTGGCGGACGCAGGTAGTCGGATTTGCGGCGTCGCGCTCAGCAGCGCCTCGACATCCACACTCGCGAAGCGCTGATCGGCAACGTGCGCTGCCGCAACGGTCATGCCGTGCTTGATCGCCTCAATCAGCAAGTGCCAACACGCCGCACCGTCTCGTGTGTGCCGCGGAAGATCGAGATGCTCCACGGATTTCAGCGCGAGGAGCGCGGCAATACCCTGGCCATTCGGCGGACATTCAAGGACTCTGTGTCCGCAATAGTCGAGGCCGACCGGGTCCCGCCACTCAGCGCGATACTGCGCAAGATCGGTGCGACTGAGCAGCCCGCCTGAACGCTCGGAAAATCCAACGAGTCGATCGGCAATCGGGCCATTGTAGAATGCGTCACGCCCTCCTGCGGCAAGCAGCAAGAGCGTCTCGGCAAGCGTGGACTGCACCAACACGTCGCCCGTGCGCGGCGCATGGCCATCGATCAGCAGATGACGACGCGCAACGGGCTGCGCCGCCAGTAGCGCTTCACTGAGCTGCCACTGTGTCGCGTCGGACGGGGAGACGGCATATCCATCGCGCGCGTAACCGATCGCGGGTTGCAGTACGGCGGCCAGTGGCATATTGCCGAAGCTTTCCAGCATCTGGCACCAGCCATCCACGCAGCCCGGCACCGTCCATGACAGTGGTCCATGTTCCGGCATCGCCGTGAACCCGCGCGCGCGATAATCCTCCAACCGAGCGGCCTGCGGTGCCGGACCGCTGGCGTTCAACGCATGCACGCGCCCGGTCCCGGCGTCGTGGATCAGCGCAAAGCAGTCGCCGCCGAGACCGGTCTGGAAAGGCTCGGTCACACCCAGCACCGCGGCTGCTGCCACCGCGGCATCGATGGCATTGCCGCCCTGCAGTAGCATGTGCAGACCAGCCGCACTGGCAAGCGGTTGCGCCGTCGCAATCACGCCGTGACGCGCCAGTACAGGCGACCGACGGGAATTGAACCGCGCAACATTGAACATGGGTGCGGTCATTGTCGGGGATACTGTTGAGCAAGCATGTCGAGCGCCGCATCGAGTCGGCGATTTGTTTCGATGACAGTCACGTCATCGACCGCGGTCGCCAGTGAAAAGAACCCGCCCGCACCCGGTTGCAGACCGTTGATGAGACACGCAAGATGGAAGTCCAGGTCAATCGTGTAATCGGCGTAGTAGTCGCGCTTCTGCAGGCCTTCAGCGCGGAACGTGATGCCGATCACCGACCCGATGCCGGTGGTTTCGGCCGCAAGCCCGCGTCGCGCGATGGCATCATCGAGATGGGCGCGAATGAACGCGGCACGCCGGTTCATCCCGTCGATCGCTTCGCGCGTAAGGTGCCGGAGCGTTACCAAGCCGGCACGGCAAGACAGCACGTTGCCGTTGAACGAACCGCCATGGTACAGGGACTCCGCATTCCCTGGCGAGAACGCGCGCATGACATGGCGCGGTCCGCATACCGCGCCGGTGGGTATGCCGCCGCCGATGAACTTCCCCAGCGCGATCAGATCTGGCTGGATGTCGAAGAACTCACTGGACCCCGCAGGCGCGAGACGGAACATCAGGCAGTCGTCGATGATGGTCAGAACGCCATTGTCGCGTGCGGCAACGCAGACGTCGTGCAGAAAGCCCTCCGGCGGTGGAACAACCCCACCGGTGATCAGCACCGGCTCGACAATCACGGCTGCGAGCCTTTCGCGATGCGTGCGGATCGCGTCGATAAAGGCCTGTGTGTCACCGAACGGGCGGATAATGGTACGCTCGTGGATTTCCCCCTGTCCGTGCAGTCCCGCTTCGAGGTCAGGGTAAGTACCGTGATAGGCGCTACCCGCCTTGAGAATAAGCTGCCGCCCCTGATAATGACGCGCCAGCTTCACGGCCAGCATGTTGGCTTCCGAACCGGAATTGGTGAAGCGGACCTGATCGACCCCAGGTATGCGCGCGCGCAGCAACTCCGCGAATTCGATCTGCGCGACGTTGGACCCTGGCCACGCCCACGCATGCTGCACTGTTTCCGTGATTGTCTCCACGACCTGCAGAAACGCGTGGCCGTGGATTAGTGACATGCCGTTATAGGCGAAGTCGATGTACTCGTTGCCGTCCACATCGATCAGGCGTGCGCCGGTGCCTCGGTCATTAACCACGGGGTAAGGGATGTGGTAGCCGAAATTGCGGCTGACACCGCCCGCGACGACGTCGAAGGATCGCCCCATCAAAGCCGCCGAACGCGGTGTGCGTGCGCGGTACTCCGCCAGGATGGCGTTCACGCCGCAGCCTCAGCGGGCAGGAAAGCGACCGCGTCGATCTCGATCTTCGAATCCAGCAGCAGGCCGGCGACCTGCACGGCAGTACTGGTGGGCGGGTTGGTGGGAAAGGACTCGCCTCGAATACGTGAGAAGACCGCGTACGGCGCGAGGTCCGTGAGATACGTCTTGATGCTGACGACATGCTGCATGCCGGCGCCAACCTTCCCCAGCGACTCGCGGATGCGCTCGAACGTGGTGCGCACTTCCTGCTCGAAGCTGACACTGCCTTTGTTCGGTGGCAGCGGTACGCCGACCTGGCCGGAGATGAAAATCCAGGCGCCAGTGGGTGTGTCGATACGGAGCGCCTCGCTGAAGCTGGGCGAAATCGAGCTTGGCACGTGCGTAAGAAAATCCATGGCGTCCCTCCGTGGTGTTGCGTTGCGAATGGGTCAGGTGTCGTCGGCAAATTCCAGCGCGAGGCTGTGTACACCGCGGTCGATATCGACGCTGCGCGGCGTCATGCTCGCGCGCAGTCGCACGGTGGTCCCCTGGTCGACGTTGCCGTCGGCACCGATGACAACGCCGCATCGGTCCTGCGCGGCGCGAGGGGAAGTCTCGCCCTCGCGCACATCGTCCGCGACCTGTTCCGGCGAGCGCTGCAAGGGATCGCCAAACCCACCACCGCCACCGGTCAGCCCAATGACGCGATCCCCCGAGGTTTTTCGAAAGATCGTTCGGCCGGAAACCGTTTCGCGCCGGCCGTCGGCGCGCCACACCCGCGTGGTCCACCGCGCACCCGGACAGCCGCCGTGCAATCCCCAGGGTGGGGTGAAATGCCGGTCACTGCGGTGACTGACAGTGACATCGCGACGACGTAATTCAACGATACGCTCGACACCCAGACCGCCACGAAAGCGGCCGGCGCCGCCCGAATCAATGCGCAGGCGATTCGCCCATACGCGCACCAGAAACTCCAGTTCCGCCGCCTCGGCCGGGATATTGCGGCTGTTGACGATGTCGCACGCCATGCGGTCCACACCGTCGCCATGCCAGGTGGCGCCCGTGCCACCTGTGGTGCATTTCATATAAACGAAATTTCGGTGGGACAACGGATCGACGCCGCCCCAGCTCATGCAAAGATCGGAACCATGCGGTGCGGCCGGCACCTGCCGCGGCAGGACGGGAGCAAGCGCACCCATCAACGCATCAACCACGCGCTTTCCGGCTGCAGTCCGACGGATGCGGCAAGCTGCGCCACGCGCTGACGCGCCGTGCGATAGACGCTCTCTTCGTCGAGTAGCGTCGACCGGCCACCGTGCAGTACGATGCGCCCGTCCACGATCACCGTGTCCACGCTGCGGCTGCGTCCGGCGAGCAGAATGTTCTGTACCGGCGACCAGCCCGGCTGTACTTCGGCGGTCTCCACAGTACGGATGACGATATCGGCGCGCTTACCCGGCTCCAGCGAACCGATCATCGAGGCCATACCGACGGCGCGCGCGCCGTGCAGGGTCGCCATCTCGAACGCGTCTTCGACCCCAAGTGGTTCGGCGTCGCCAAGGTCGCGTCCCAGCAGGTAGGCGACGAGTGGCGCGACGTCGTGGCCAAATTTCGGCACGTCGGACCCCAACGCAACGGTCGTGCCGGAGCGGTACAAATCTGGCTGCGGGCGGCGCATCCCTGTCGCACCGAAACCCCAGTTCATCGAATTGGCCGCGCACCAGATGACGGACATGCCGGACTTGCGCACCGCTTCAGCTTCATCAGCACGAATCAGGTTCATGTGAGTGTAAGCGCAATGCGGCGCGAGCACGCCGAGATCCGCAAAGTGAAGCAGCGGATGACGCCCGCCCACCATCGCCTCCTGCGCCCAGACCTCGGATATGCGCGTATTCTGGTGCTGCGTGAACGCAGCACCGTGCCGCGCGGCGATGTCGGTGGCGGCCTTGGTTAGCGTGTCGGATGCTGATCCACTGCCGAACAGGCCCACGTGGCCGCGCACCAATGAACTTGGGTTCTGGTTGCGCCGGAGTTCCTGGCCCAGCGCGTGCAGGCAACGATCGGTATCCGGCATCGCCCGCTGCATGCGCGACAGCGTGTCATTGTGGCCGGCATCCCACAGAAACGGCTCACACAGCGACGCGCGGATGCCGACGGCCTCGGCCGAAGCAGCGACCGCGTCAGTGGCGAAGACCGTGCCCGGCTCCATGTAGCAGGTAACGCCGCTGCGCAGCATCTCCAACCCGGCGCACAGGCCGGCCGAATGCTCCATCTCCTCGTCCATCCGGTCGTACCAGAGCGCGTAGGACACGTAGTAGTCCGTACTCTTCGCCGCCTCGGGGAACACGCCGCGGGTGAGCTGGTTGGGAATATGGTAGTGCGCGTCAACAAAGCCTGGATGCACCGCTGCGCCGCGCGCGTCGAGCACGCGACCAGCGCGCCACTGCCCCTGCACCTCCGCCGACGCGCCAACCGCGACGATGGTGTTGCCTGTCACGGCGACCGCGCCGTTCCGCCACACCGTCCGCGCCGAATCCATGCTGATCACCAACGCGTCGCGGATGAGAAGATCGCACTCGTGCGGCTGCGCCATCCCCAGCACTCACCTCAGCTAGCGACTGCGCGGCAGGCGGTGGCGCTCATGGTGCTTGTCTCCATTGGCAAACGTAATGGACCGGTGCATTTTGCGCAAAGATATCTGATGGAAGCTGACCGGCAAAGGCCCATTCGACGTGAACACCGCAGTTTCCCGCCCCGGATTTGCGCCCCTCGGGCGCGACACGATGCAGGAGCGCGTCTATCAGGAGCTGCGTCAGGCGCTGATGCGTGGCTATTGCCCGCCAGGCGAGGTGCTGATCGTGCGCCGGCTGTCGGACCAGTTCCGCACCAGCCACATGCCGGTGCGCGACGCGCTGGCCCGGCTCGTCGCGGAGCAGGCGCTGGAGGTGCTGCCCAGCCGATCAGTGGCGGTGCCGGTACTGTCGCGCGAGCGCTGGAGGGAGCTGCAGGAGGTGCGCGAACTGCTGGAAAGCCGCATCGCCGCCCTGTCCGCCACGCGCATCTCCGCCAGTGACATTGCGACGCTTGCCCAGCTGAACCGCGACATGCACGTGCAAGTGGCACGGCGGGACGCGGAAACCTATCTTGCTACTAACTGGCGGTTCCATTTCGCACTCTACGCAGTCTCGGGCCGCGCTGCGACGCTCCGCATCATCGAGGGGCTGTGGCTGCAGGTCGGGCCGACATTGCGTGGCAGCGTCGATCGCGTGATGGCCGACCCGCACGCTGGCTCCAGCCCGACGCTGACGCACCATGATAGTATCGTTGCATCCCTACAACGGAGAGACGTGGACGGTGTCAGCGCCGGCGTCGCCAGCGACCTGCGGCTCGTCACCGAGTATCAATTGCCGTTCCTGCCGGAGACAACGCCCCCGGCCCGGCAATCTGCATGAGGGGGTATAACGACATGGCGCGACAAAACCATTCTGCCCACCTTCCGAGGCTTGCCTGTCTCGGCGGCCTCCTGGCCAGTGTCACGCTGACCGGCACGGCCGCGGCCCAGGGTCCGATGCCGAGTGGCACCATAAAGGCACGCATGGGCGGCGATTGGGATACGCTAGATCCGCAACGCGCGCGCGCCACCTACGGCTACCAGATGATCTATTCGCTGTACGATCGCTTGGTATCGCTGGAGGACGGCAAGATCGTACCGAGCCTTGCCGCGTCCTGGGAGGTGGGCCCCAACGAGATTACCCTCAAGCTGCGTCAGGGCGTCACTTGTGCCGATGGCAGCCCTATCACGCCAGAGGTGGTGGCAGCGTCGCTGCAAAGGCTCGGTGCCGCGGACACCAAGGCGCCCTATGCCTATCGCACGTTGGGTCGCTCCGGTTTCACGGTGACTCCGGACGCGGCGGCGGGCACCGTACGGCTGACACTGAGCGCACCGAACAGCGACCTGCTGCTTGGCCTGGCGATGCCGTGGGCGTCGATCATCTGCAAGGCCGGGCTCGACCACCCCGATACGCTGGCGGCCCAGTCGGCCGGCAGTGGGCCGTTCACCCTGGCCGAGGTGAAGCGCGGCGACAGCTACACGCTGAAGGCGCGACCTGATTACGCCTGGGGCCCGACCGGCGCCTCCACCGCTGTCGCCGGCTTTCCCCAAACGCTCGTGTTCCGCGTCATCGACAACCAGAGCACGGCTGCCAACCTGTTGCTGACACACGAGCTCGACACCGCCTACATCTTCGGCCAGGACATCGACCGGCTGTCGCATGAGCCAGGCCTGACGCGCATCGACGCGATGGCGATCGGCGCCGAAGCACTGACGTTTCACCAGGGCAGCGGGCACCCGACCGCCGACCCTCAGGTGCGTCGTGCGCTGGCGCTGGCTATCGACGGAAATGCGTATAATCGTGCTGCGTATTTTGGTTACGGCCGCACGATGAACACGCTGACCACGCCGACGATGAACTGCTACGACGAAAGCCTCGGCAAATACGCGATTCCGATCGACCCCGAGGGGGCCAAGAAACTACTGGCACAGGATGGCTGGAAGCCGGACGCGGATGGCAAGCTGGCTAAGAACGGTCAGAAGCTCGTCATTCGCATCGTCGGCAGCAAGACGCAGAACTCCGGGCCGGAATACATCCTCGAAGCGCTCACCGATCTCGGTGTCACCGCTTCAGTGAACGTTTCGGATTTCCCCAGTTGGATCGACCTCCTGGTCAAGACCGACAACTGGGACGTGACGGTCGATCCGTTGGGCTCGGTGATGCCCAGCCCCAGCATCTTCTACGGCCAGCTTGCTGGTGCCGCACCGCCAAACGGCGGCAACTTCCCACGTATCCAGAACGCCGCCTACGAAGCCGCGGCGGCGCGCGCGATGACCGCGGCGCCGGCTGACCGTTGCCCGGACTGGCACGAGGCCGAGCGGGCGATGCTGGATGCCAATGACGTCAAGCCGCTGGTGGTGCAGGCCAATGCTGTGTTCAGCCGCAACGTCACGCTGAAGATGTTCACGGTCAATGTGCTCAGCCCGATCTCGCTGCGCATCGTCAAGTAATGTCAGAATCCGGATGGCGGCGGCTGACGCGGGCTTCCGTCTTTGCCCTGCGCCGCGCCCTCATCAGCCTCGCCACCGTGCTCGTGGCCCTCATGCTCGCGAGCTTCCTGCTGGTGCATCTGGTTCCCGGCGATCCCGCCGTGCGGGTGGCCGGGCTGGATGCGACACCGCAGGACATCGCCAACGTCCGCCACGCGCTCGGTCTCGATCGACCACTCGTCGTGCAGTTCGCCCGCTACGTTGGCAATGTTGCGCGTTTGGACTTTGGCAAATCGTTTGTCACCAACGAGCCGGTGGTCCGCGTCATCGCTGACCGGCTGCCGAAAACGCTCGAGCTGGCCGCCACAGCCATGCTGGCCGTGATGATGCTGAGTGTGCCGCTTGGCATGACCGTGGCGGCCATCACGCGCGATGACCGCAACCGCGGTTTCGAGCTGGTCTTCACCGCCATCACCGCCACGATGAGCGCGCTGCCGAACTTCTTGAGCGCCACGTTTCTCGCCTTCGCCTTCGCGGTCTGGCTGCGCTGGCTGCCCGCCGGCGGTGGCGAACGGTGGGACGCGGTCATCCTTCCGGCCGCCGCCATCGGCCTGCGCCCGATGGCCGATCTGGCCCGCATCGTGCGGGTGGAGACGCTGGGCGCGTTGGCGCAGGACTACGCCCTCACGGCGCGCGGCAAGCGGCTGCCGTGGCGGCTAATCTACCTGCGCCACATTCTGCCCAACGTGCTGACCGGTGCGTTGACGATCGGCGGGTTGCTGTTCGCGGGCCTGATCGGCGGCACCGTGGTGGTGGAGAACGTGTTCGCCTGGCCAGGCCTTGGTACCGCGCTGGTCCAGGCCATCCTGGCCCGCGACTATCCGGTCGTACAGGGGATCACCCTGCTGCTCGGCTTGGCTGTGATCACCGTGAATACAACCGTGGATACGGTACTGGTGCTGGTCGACCCACGGTCCCTGCCACGATGACCGCGGCCTCAGCGTCGACGTGGCGGCAGACCCTGCGCGCGTTCCTGCGCGCACCAAGCGGAATTCCCGCCGGCCTGGCGCTCGCGGTGTTGCTGACACTCGCAATCGTCGCGCCGCTGCTGTGGGGCGCGGCCGCCAACAAGACTAACATCATGCACTCAGGCGAGGCGCCCTCGCCCGCGCATCTGCTCGGCACGGACCGTCTTGGGCGGGACCTGCTGACCCGCACGCTGACCGCCACCCGGCTGTCGCTGGCGCTGGCGCTGGCAGCCACCGCGATCGCGGGCGTGCTGGGCGTGCCGCTTGGCATCACCACGGCGCTGGCGGCGCCGCGTCTGCGTGCGGCCGGACTGCGGCTGATCGACGTTCTGCTGGGTTTTCCGGGCATCCTGCTGGCGATCTTCATCACAGCGATGGTCGGCGCCAGCGCTCAGGGCGCGGTGTTTGCCATCGGTATCGCCTTCACGCCGGAATTCGCCCGACTGGCAAGCACGCTAGCACTGTCGGTGGGCGGGCGTGATTACGTCGCGGCCGCGCGGGTGCTCGGGGTCGGGCCGGCCGCATTGCTGCGGCGCCACGTGTTGCCCAACATCGCTGAGACGCTGACCATCGCGGTGTTCAGCACCACGGCATCGGCACTGATCGCGATATCCTCCCTGAGCTTTCTCGGCCTCGGCGTGCAGCCGCCTCAGTTCGACTGGGGGCGCATGCTGGTGGAGGGAGTAGAGTCATTCTACGCCACCCCGGTCGCGGCACTGGCGCCCGCTACGATGATTGCCGGCACAGGGTTGGCGCTGGGTTTCTTCGGAGAGGCCCTGGCACGGGCGACGAACCCGCTGCTGTGGTCGCCTCTCGAATCGGCCCGAACTCGGTTTGGCATCGACGCACCGTCCGTGACGACCCCAGCGGATGCCCCAGAAGGCGGGCCAGCGCTCCTACGAGTGAGTGGCCTCACCGTCAGCTTCCCGTCCCCACGCGGCCGTATCATAGCCGTCGACAACGTGAATTTCTCCCTCCGCCCCGCTGAGATCGTCGGTATTGTCGGCGAGTCTGGTAGTGGCAAGACCCAGACGGCGCTGGCGATCGCGCGCTTGGTGGCGCATCCCGGCTGCGTCGAAGCTCGGCAACTGACACTGGAAGGCCGCGACATTGCCGCCGCCCGGACCGTGGCGCTCGACCGCTTCCTCGGGCGCCGCTTGGCACTGGTCTATCAGGATCCGATGGCGTCGCTGAACCCAGCGCTCACCATCGGAACCCAGGTGGCCGAGCCGGCCATCGTGCATCAGCGCATGAAACGGAGCGCGGCGCTCCGCACGGCCGCGGTACGCATGGGCGAGGTCAACATCCCACAACCGGACGCAAGATTGGGTCAGTTTCCACACGAATTCTCGGGCGGCATGCAGCAGCGCGCGATGATCGCCATGGGCCTGATGAACGAGCCCACCCTGATCGTTGCCGACGAGCCGACTACGGCGCTCGATGTCACCATCCAGGCGCAGGTGATCGACGTGTTGAAATCAATCAACGCGCAGCATGGCACCGCGATCCTGCTGATCTCGCATAACATCGGGGTCATCGCCGAAATCTGCAGCCGCGTCCTAGTCATGTATGCCGGGCGTATTGTTGAGGACGTGCCGCTCGCCTCCCTCCTGCACCGGCCGGCGCATCCCTACACCCAGGCTTTGATAGACGCGGTGCCCGACCTCGGGTCCGACCGCGCACGGCCCTTGCGGACCATCGAGGGGCGGGCGCCCGATCTGGCGGCAATGCCCGCCGGCTGCGCCTTCGCAGCGCGATGCTCCCAGGCTGCTGACCGCTGTCACCAGCAGCGGCCGTCGCTCCAGTCGATCGGCCCCAGGCATCGTGCCGCCTGTTGGCTGGCGACGCCGTGAACCCACTCGATCTTCGCGGCGTGCAGATTCGCTACGGCCGCGGACAGACGGCGTTTGCCGCCGTCGCGGGGGTCGATCTCGCCGTCGCCGTCGGCCAGACGCATGGACTGGTGGGCGAGTCCGGATCCGGCAAGTCCACATTGGCACGTGCGGTGGTCGGCCTGCAGCCGGTCACTGGCGGCTGCATCCGCGTGTCAGGCACCGACGTGACCAACGCGCGCGGGCCGGCGCTCGCACACCTGCGCCGCAGGGTGCAAATGGTGTTCCAGAATCCCTATGCATCGTTGAACCCCCGCATGCGCGCCGGTGATGCGATTGGCGAGGCGCTGCGGATTCATCGCTCCGACCTGCCTGCGGCAACGCGCGAAAGAGAAACCGCCGACTTGCTCGCACTGGTTGGTCTAGATCCGGCGTCCGCCGGACGCTGGCCGCATCAGTTCTCTGGCGGTCAGCGTCAACGCCTCGCCATCGCGCGGGCGCTGGCCACGGGTGCACCGGTGATTGTGTTGGATGAGATAACGTCGGCGTTAGACGTTTCGGTTCAGGCGACGATCCTCAATCTGCTGCGCGACATTCAGCGGCAGCGCCGGCTGTCTCTGCTGTTCATTTCGCACGATCTGGCCGTGGTGCGCTACATGAGCGACGTCGTGTCCGTGATGCATCTCGGCCGCATCGTCGAGAGCGCGCCGACTGACACATTATTTTCGGCCCCACTTCACCCGTACACCCGAGCCCTGCTCGACGCGGTGCCGCGGCTAGGCGCTCCGACGGGCGCCCCGCTCCGCCTCGCTGGCGAGGTACCGGACCCGCGCGCGCCACCGTCCGGATGCCGCTTCCATTCGCGCTGCCCTGTGGGCCCGCAAGTGAACGCTGCGCGGCAGTCTTGCATTAGCAACGACCCTGTGGAACAGCTCGTCGGGCCCGGACATCGGATCGCATGCCATTTTCATGGTCTGGCAGCAGCGGCCTCAACCGTGGATGGTGGAGCAACCGCATTATGAACGTCTCGAAACTTCCGGCAGCCGGCCCAGTACAAGCCAATCGTCACGTCGCCCGAGCTCCGCTAACCCGGGCGCCGCGATCCGGATGAAACAGTCGACCAAATCGACAGCTCAACGGCGACGACAATAGCTACTGGTTGCGGGTTTCCAGCCGGGTCGGATCCATCGGTAAGGTTTTGAAAATGTGGAGTTCTGGCATTATCGCCTGATTCCGATACAGGC
>DASRQX010000108.1:0-2321 GCA_035696165.1 Acetobacteraceae bacterium
AGCTGTCCCTCGCGGAACAGATGGTCGACGGCGGCGCGCATGAGCGGGATGGCGTCATCGCGATCTCCACGCCGAGCCCTCTCACGCGCCAAATACACGTTGACGAACGGTAAATCGCACAGGAGGTATCCGCGGCGCACGAACACGTCGCTGACCTCGGCCAGGAGCTTCTGTCCGCGGTCACGCTCGACAGGCGTTGGGCGGTGCACCAGCGCAAGGCCCAGCGTCGCCCGGGCGAGATCCACCGCGAAATCGTCACTGGATCGTTCGGCAATCCGGAGGGCATCCTCGATCTCACGCACCACGGAATCGTCGGGGCTCAGCACGCCACCCGGTATTCCTGGCAAGTAGCCGTAGGCGACGACCGCGGCGTAGGACAGGGGGTCGGCGGTGCGGGCCATGGCCAGGCCGTGCCGCAGGTCGTCTCGCCATCCCGGACGACCCAGGCAATACCGGGCAATACCCCGCGTCGTCAAGGCGAAGGCTAACGGACATCCGATTATGAAGTTGCCTTTAGACGGGTCACCGTCGGCCAGGTCGATGACTCTCTGTGACCACTGGAGCACATCGGAATATTCGGCGCTCTCAATCTTGGCGTTGATGGCCGCGGCGGACAGCCCCACCGTCAGGGTCGGATCGCCGACCGACTCGATGAGGGCCATGGCTTCCGATGCCAGCTGCGACGCCTCGCGGATCCGGTCCTGATACGCGTGATCCATCACCAGCCCTGCCATGGCGATGACCAGTGAGGCCTTGTCCCCGGCGGCGGTGCACAACTCCCGCAGCTCGTCGAAGCGCCCGCCTGCCACATGTTCATGGACTCGAAAGGCGATTCCGCACAACATGGTGCGCGGGGCGATGCGCATGGCTGCCCGGTTGGGGTCCTCGGCGGGTAGCGCGTCGGCGATCGCTTGGGCGCGCTCCCAACTCAGTCGCGCCGCGGCGATGTCGCGGTTGGTCGCCCACGTTGCGGCGCGCATATGCCACTGATATGCGGCGTGCAGATCACCGGCGGCCTCCAGATGCTCGGCAATCAAGGCGGCGTTCTCCTCAGCCGCTGCCGGGTCACCCGACTCGGTTGCGAGCGCGACGCGCCGGTGCAGCTCGGCGCGATCGGATTTGAGCTGGGCTTCGTAGGCCACTGTGCGGACCAGCGGATGGTGAAACACATACTCGGATTGCCGGGTAAATCGGATCTGATCGATGAACTCGCCACCCACCAAGTCCTCCAGGACAGGATCAACGCCTAGCGTTTCCAGTAGGTCCCGGCTGAACCGCGAACCGATGACAGCCGCCGCGCTCAAGGTGCGTTTGGCTTTCGGGTCAAGCCGGTCGATGCGCGCGGCGATGGTCGCCTGCAAGGTGGCCGGCACACTGACCTCGCCAATATCGGCTGTACATTCGTAGGCGCTGCGGTTGCCCCGTAGCACGCCGCGCTCGGCCAGGTCGCGCACGATCTCCTCGGCGAAAAACGGGTTGCCGGCGGCCTTCTCGGTGATCATGGTGATCACCCCGCCGACCGAGGGGTTGGACCCGAGCAGCTCGGAAACCAGTCCTGCAGTTTCTGAATCACTCAGCGGCGCAAGGGCGATGGTCTGGGCACCAGCCACCTGGCTCAACGCACCGCGGTATTCGGGTCGGTAGGTGACCAGCACCAGCGAGGGCGTCTGCGCGATCACCGTGAGGAACTCGGCCAGCATTGACTCGCTGACCTCATCGATCCAGTGCGCGTCCTCAATGACATAGACCGCTGGGGTGCGGCGGGCCAACAAGGCGGCATTGACCAGCGCGGTCAACCGCCGCCGCCGGGCATCGGGATCGATCTTGGGCAGCGCCACCTCGGGGTCGGCGATGCCCAACAAGTCATCGAATAACAACACGTCCTCGGGGTCTGCCTCCGGCACCCGGGAGCGCAGTCGGTCACGGGCTGCCGGGCCGTCCAGATCGCCCACACCGATGGCTGCACGCAGCAACCGCGCCACGACCTGGAAGGCAATGTCGGTGGCGTGCGATTCGCAGTAGGCGCTGAACACCTCCACTCCGCGCCCAGCAGCGATTGCCGCCATCTCACGCACCAGACGGCTCTTGCCGATACCCGGTGATCCCACCACGGTGACCACAGCGCCGTGGCCGTCGATAACACGTTCCAGTAGGCCTTCGACGGCGGCCATCTCCCAGCGCCGACCAACAAGATTCGACTCAGCACGCCCGACAGCGTGACGCCCCTCCGGCACGCCCAGCAACCGCTGGGCGGCCACTGGCTCGTCGGCACCTTTAATCTGAACCAGCTCAGGCTCGCTGAGAGTCGTCGCGCCCTCGAC
>DASRQX010000109.1:0-9475 GCA_035696165.1 Acetobacteraceae bacterium
ACCCTCGCAATGATCCGAGCAGCGAATCGAGCGCAGGCATGGGCGCCAGGAATCCCATTCCGGCGCTTGTGCGAATCCGTTTTTTGCGGCGGCCAATCGGTTCACTGCCGACTGTTGCATTCCGGACTCACCCCCGTCGCCACGACTGCGACTCAGTCGCATTGAGAACTGCTGCTGGGGCGCCGCGGTGGTTCACGAATCGGGAAATTTGCGGTTCAATGTGCCGGTGAACTTCATCCGCACACGCGCCTCCGCAGCCGAGCTGTTGGAGTGCTACACACGACTGCCGCCCGGACCCAAGATGGTCCTGCGGTTGAAGAGCTTGATCTTCCTGCCGACGGGCAAGTCCGATTTTCTCGAGTGCTTGACCCGGGGCGGACTGCGGATGCCTGACGGCAAGGCCTGGTCGCCCCGCTCCGTAAACGCCGCGCTCGACGAACTTTTTGGCCAGAAATTGTTGACCGAGGACCTGGCATGTCCGGCGGCGCTGCTGCATCCCGTGGCGGTCGATGCCGCCGCGTCGGGCGATGCGGAGGTGCTGGTCGCGGCGATCCGCAGGGCGTTTCCCGCCCAGCGCAGCGTTACCTACTATTCGGTCGTTCGGGCGATTGATCGCGATGCACTGCACCGTACGATCCGGCTTGCGATCTATGCGAACGACGGGCCTGAATTCATCACGAAGCGCGACCTCCTCGACAAGGAGTGGGCCCCGCACCGCGCGGTCCATTTTCTAGCCGCCGTGGTCGCCGGCGTTCCGCTCGGCGCCGACTGGCTTGCTAGCCGGCACCCGGCCATTCAGCTGGCCCTCCTCGAGGCCAAGTTCGTAGGCGTGCTGGGCGCCGGCGTGCCCGAGCCCGATTTGCCGGCGCTCATCTCCCATTGCCGGGTGCGGCAGGACACGGAGGGCTACGCCGGAATCCGGCGCGTACTACTGCAGTACGACTTGCTCGCCGGCAGGCTGGACGATGTCCAGCGGAGCATGATGGCGATCGAGGACGCCGTTGGCGACGAACGGCTGGTGGCTGAGGGCGCGGTTGCTTTCCTGGAGGGTCGGAACGAGGCGGCGCTCCAGCATTACAGAGATGCGCTCAAGCTTCTTCGCAAGCATCTCGGCAAACGCAAGGTGTTTCTGCACGGACTGCACGGGCTGTTTTTGCTGATGGCCCTCCTGCGTGCCAACGATACCGCGCTGCACGCGGAGATGCAGGCCGGGATCGACGCAGCGACGTCCAATCCGTCTCCACATATCGGTGGCTTCCTGGCGATACAGGCGCTGCTCTGGCTGGTACAGGGCCTCGAACCGAGGGCGCGCGAGTTGTTGGCAACGCTCCGCCGGGCGATGCCGGCCGAACCGCTCTCCGTCGCCTGCATTGCCCTGGCGGAACACGCCGTCGAGCCGGCTCCGACGCGCGAGGAACGTGCCAACCTCGCCGCACGCTTCGAGCATTTGAAGGAGACGCTGCCGCTCATCGCCCGCATTTACGCCGAGATATTGGTCGAGACGGCGGAGGGACTCGGCCCGTATCAAGCCTATCTCGCTGCAACCGGCCTGCGTCTGGGGGTGGCCTTCGCGCACCTCGTCCAGACCCGCCAGCCCTGGGAGCGGGCTCTGGAGAGCCTGAACGCCTTCCTCGGCGCCGCGACCTTGAAGGCTGACACCGCGACGGCGGTCCGTAAGGCCAAACGTCTGGTGTGGTTCGTTGACCCGGAGACGCGGTCCGTCGAGGTTGCGGAGCAGTCGGCCAAGGGCCGCGAGGGCTGGACCGATGGTCGATCGGTAGCGATGAAACGGTTGCACGAGCAGGATCCGCGGCTCGATTACCTGACCGAGCAGGACCGCGCGGCGCTGCGCTCCATCCGCAAGGAGACGCGGGGCTGGTATGGCGAAGAGGCCTATTATTTCGACACGCCGCGCACCATCCCGTCGTTGGTCGGGCATCCCACCGTGTTCGATGCCCGTTTTCGGTCGCAGCCGCTCGAACTCGTCGCCTATCCGGTGGAGCTGGTCGTCACGGAGAAACACGACGGCTACCACTTCGCGCTCTCGCACACCGCCGCTGAGCCGACCGTATTCCTCGAGGCCGAGACGCGGTCGCGGTACCGCGTCGTTGAATTCTCGCGGCGGATGCTGGCGGTGCAGGAGATCCTGGGTGCGAATGGCCTCATTGTCCCATTCAGCGCGCGCGACCAGGTGGTCGCGATGGTGCGCCGGAACCATCCGACGTTGCCGATCCGCGCCGAGATCGCGGAGGCCACGCAGCCAGGGACGGAGGGAATCAGCGCGCCCGTCGTCCAGTTGGTGCCGTACGAGAGCGGGCTGAAGCTCAGCCTGGTGGTGCGGCCGTTCGGTGCCGAGGGTCCAGCTTATGTCGCGGGCCTTGGCGGGCGATCGGTGCTGGCGAGCGTTGGCGGCGAGCAGCGCCGGGCCAACCGGGATCTGCCGGCCGAACTGGCCGCGCGGAGCGCCCTGATCGCGTCCTGCCCAACGCTGCGCGACCGAGCCGGGGCGGATGCACACGAGGTGGTGGTCGAGGATCTGGAGGGCAGCCTCGAACTGCTTGTGGACTTGCAGGCCTGTCTCAGTACGGTCTCCGTCGAATGGCCGGACGGGCGCAAGTTGCACGTCAGCCCGGTCGCACCTGACAAACTGAAGCTCAGAGTTGCCCAGGACCGAGACTGGTTCAGCGTGGAGGGCACGGTCGGCCTTGACGAGGACCAGGTGTTGGAGATGCGCTTCTTGCTCGAGCGCCTGGACCGTGCGCAGGGACGCTTCGTGCCGCTGGGGGACGGTCGCTTCGTCGCGCTGACCCGCCAGCTGCAGGCGCAGTTGCAGCGCCTCGCGTCGGTCTCGGAGCCACACCGGACCGGGCGACGTGTGCACGCGCTTGGGGCAACTGCACTGGATCCAGTGCTGGAGGAGGCCGGCGAGGTCAAGGCAGATGCGGCCTGGACGCGCCATATCGCCCGGATCCGCGCCGCGGAAGGCTGGACGCCCAAACTGCCTGCGACCCTGCAAGGTGAGCTGCGCGACTACCAGGTCGAGGGTTTCGCATGGCTCTCGCGCCTGGCGCGTTGGGGTGCGGGCGCCTGTCTCGCGGACGATATGGGCCTCGGCAAGACGGTGCAGGCGATCGCGGTCATGCTGGACCGGGCAGGGGAGGGACCCTGCCTGGTGGTGGCGCCGACCTCGGTGTGCCCGAACTGGGAGGCGGAGATTGCACGCTTCGCGCCAACCCTGATCACGCGGCGTCTGGCCGCGGCGGATGACCGCGCCGCCCTGGTCGCCGGTCTCGGATCATACGAGGTGCTGGTGTGCAGCTATGGGCTGCTGCATCAGGAGGCCGCACTGCTGGCCGGCCGGGCCTGGCAGATGGTGGTGCTCGACGAGGCGCAGGCGATCAAGAACGCGGAGACCAAACGGGCGCAGGCGAGCCTGTCGCTGCAGACCGGGTTCCGCCTGGCGCTGACAGGTACGCCGGTCGAGAACTACCTCGACGACCTCTGGAGCCTATTCAGTTTCGTCAACCCGGGCCTGCTCGGCTCGCGGGAGGGCTTTCAGAAGCGCTTTGCCATGCCGATCGAGCGGGACCGCGACGCCCACGCGCGCCAGGCATTGCGCGCCTTGATCCGGCCCTTCCTGCTGCGGCGCACCAAGGCCGCGGTGCTGAGCGAGCTTCCGCCGCGCACGGAGCAGACCGTGCGGGTGGAGATGACCGACGCAGAGCGCGCCTTCTACGAGGCGTTGCGCCAGCGCGCGTTGGAGAACATCGCAGCGCTGGACGCCCACAAGGGCAAGCGCAAGATCCACATCCTCGCCGAGATCACGCGACTGAGGCGGGCCTGCTGCAACCCCGCGCTGATCGACGCCGGCGTCGGGGTGCCGAGCGGCAAGCTCGATGCCTTCCTCGATCTCGCGCAGGAGTTGATCCGCAATCGGCACCGAGCCCTGGTGTTCAGTCAGTTTGTCGGGCATCTCGGCCTCGTGCGTGAGGCGCTGGATGCACGCGGCACCCGCTATGAATATCTCGACGGCAGCACGCCCTCGGCCGAACGCGAGCGGCGGGTGGCAGCGTTCCAGTCAGGCGTGGCAGAGCTGTTCCTGATCAGCCTGCGCGCCGGCGGCACCGGACTGAACCTGACCGCGGCGGACTACGTCGTGCATCTCGACCCCTGGTGGAATCCGGCTGTCGAGGACCAGGCTTCGGACCGGGCGCATCGCATCGGCCAGGAGCGGCCGGTGACGATCTATCGCCTGATCATGCAGGACAGCATCGAGGAGCGCATCCTGCACCTGCACCGCGACAAGCGCGACCTCGCGTCCGATCTTCTGGAGGGAACCGAGGCCACTGCACGACTCAACGAAGAAGAACTGCTTGACCTGATTCGTGCTTGAGAGTGCGCCGCCGTCAAGACTTCAAGTCTCTCAGGACCTTAGGCAGATCACGGGCCATGTGAACGAGGCAGACGATCCGCGGCGGATCTATATCGGCAGCGTAGAGGACAGAGCGTCGGTTGCCATCTGAACAACGCTATGCGCGAACGTTTGCAAACTTCGTTGTCCGCAGCTGGGGACTGTCAATCGTGGAACGCGACATGCGGCGCCCCTTGTCCACCTACGAACCAAATTCCGGCGTTCCGATCCGTCCGTCTACCCGTCTGGCATCAATTGTGTCCAGGTACGGATCACTTTCGGGGGTTGCCGGTCACTTTGGGGACCGACCGCTGAACGACCCTTTGCCGGACGGCGCGCGCGCCCCGGCAGACCGTCGGAGAGCAGCAGGCGGATCCGCGCATTGCCCGCGCAGCGACAGGCCGGCCCGCACCGGCCACCGCCAGTCCGGCAGCGACCGCCGGACATGCGGCCGGTCCCGCCGCATATGGACCACGCGGACAAACCGAACCGGCTCACGCGTCGCGTCATACACCGGCAGATAGGAGTACCGTGTCAGCGGCCAGATCCGGTAGCGCGGTGGCACATAGGGCCGAATACTCCCGAGACCCGGCTGGGCCACCACCCGGGCCGCAGCCGTCAGGGCCGCCTGCAGAAACGCTTCCGCCGCCGGCGGATTGTCCTCGGCAATCCGCACCGCCGCTCGCTCCAGCTCGCGCGCGGCCCGCGGCGCAAAGAAATCTTGGCTCACTCGCGGTCGCGGCGGGCCGCAACGTCAGCGATCGCCGCATGCACGCGGCGTGCATCCTCGTCCGCACTCAAGAACCCGTCCCGCTCGCCCTCGGCCTGCGCCTCGTCCAGCGGACGCCACGAAGTCCGCCACCTCCGCCTCGGTCTACTTCAGCAGGCTGAGGCCGGCTCGTACGACCTCGGACACGTCACGGTAGCGGCCGGTCGCGATAGCCTCGGCGGCGAACCGGTCCAACTCTGGGGTAAGGGTGACGTGGTCCATGCCAGGGATCATAGGAAGGTGGAAGGGCTCCGGAAAGGCTCGGCCGTCGTGGCCCAGGTTCAGGATACGTGTTTATGTCGGATCGCATAAACACGTATCCTGAGCCTGGGCCATTTTGCCCGCGTCCCCCGTTTTCGGTGATCCTCACGCTTCAATCCCCATTTTGAAGAGGAACCCCAAGCAAAACCCAAGTTGCCACAATTCGACGCCGACTGATACGCGGAGTCCGGGCATCCGGCGGGGGCAACGTGACACGCGAAGCGGTGGGAGAGGGCAGGGGAGGCGAGAAAGAGCCGCCGAAACCAGCTTGTTGGCGTCGACAGGGCGGCGGTTTGACGGACCTCGCGTCGGCATGCGAGCGCGTCGTCGGGCGGGTCCGCCGACGCCCGGAGGCTCGCCTGCAATGGCGGCAAATCCCGCGACGTGTGCAGGACGCGCAGACTCGGCGGCGGCACAGGGCGCGGGTCGTCGACGCGGCCAGCGGGAAACGACGGCAGCGACCACAGGCGATCATGCGGGCCGACCAACCGAGGCTGCTGACGCCCGGCGCGCGGCCGGTCGCCGCGGCGCCGGGCCGCCTCTGCGGCGGCCTGCCACAGCTTTCGTGCGCGTCCAGATGGCGGCGCGCCAGCCTTCGAGCGGCTTGCTGAAACTCCAGTTGGGCTGCCGGCGCCAAAACCGCCGGCCTGGTCATGCCCGGGCGCGTGCCTCTTCGTCGATGATCGCGTCGACCTCGGCGAGCACGTCGTCCAGCTCGTGCCACCCCTCGCGCTCGGCCTCCGCCTGGGCCGCTTCGAGGGACCTGATGAAGGCGGCACGTTCGGCCTCCGCTCGCTGCAGCAGGCTCACTGCGGCGGCGACCACAGCGGAGACATCCCGAAAACGACCGACCGCGACCGCCTCTTCAGCGAAGCGTTCCAGCTCAGGGGGCAGGGTCACGTGGTCCATGGGATGAGTATAGGGCGCCCCCAGCCCACCGGGCAGGAGTCCGGCCGTGGGTGATTTCCCCCCCCCCGCCATTCCCGCGGATCCAGTGCACGGCGAGATTCTTCCTCCCCCCGCCCTTCCTTGGCCCGGCGCGAGCGCGGCGAGGGCGTTGGTCGGGCGCCTGGTGCGCGGCGGCGACATCTCGCCCGCGCTGCTGACCCTGGTCGATGGGCCATTGGCCGACGCGGTGTCGAAGGCCGCAGACTATGCCGGCAAGTCGATCGCGCCTGAGACAGTCGCCACCTACAAGGGCGACTGGGCCGATTTTTGCCAGTGGGCGCGGCAGAACGGGGTCGATCCGACAACACTGCCCGTGCACCCGGTGGTGGTCGCGGCCTGGGTGGCGACGCTAGCGCCGGCGATCGGGCGCAGCGCGCTGCGCCGCCGAGTGGCCGCGATCGCCTGGCACCATCGCAGCACCGGGCATAGCTGGCAGGCCGGGCATGCGGCGATCCGGCAGACGGTGACCGGCATCGGCCGGGCGCATCACCGGCCGGTGCGGCCGGCGGCGGCGCTAACCCGGGCATTAGCGCACACAGACTACACCCATGGCCTGTTACTACCGTCCGGCGAGAGCCTGGCCGGGGCAGGCGGTAGCGGCGTCCGGTCAAACTGGAGAGTGCCAGCAAGCGGCGTCACCCAGGTACGTTTTTCATGAAGATGATCATTGCAGACTCGTTATTCATCACATAGGATCAGTTTTCATGGATCGCGGCGATCCGAATCAGATTTCAGAACGAGGGCACGATTTTCATGGCCGCCGCCACGCAGCACCATTTTTCAGGGCCGATGACGGTTTTTCAGGAAAGGCGCCTTCCCGAGCGGGCAACCCCGGCGGGCTATAGCGCCCTGATCGGCGCGTTCGACCTGCTGGTCCCCTTGCCCCGAACCCTGTCTGCCATCGGCAAGCGCCACCGCATTACAGAAGAGGGGGGCTGGCGCATCATGACCCCGCGCCACGCACCGCATGCCACGCTCGAAGGGCATCTGACCTTTGCCCTCAAATATGAGGGCCTCGAGCTGGCCGTTCTCAAGCGGCTATTCCTGGCGGCTGGCTCCGACGAGATCGAAGCGCTTGTCCGCGCCAAGTCGACCGGCAGCTATGCCAGGCGCATCTGGTTTCTTTACGAATGGTTGACCGGCGCACGCCTGGATCTGCCGGATGCACCCGGCGGCCGCTATATCCCGGTCGTCGATCCAGAGCTGCAGTGGGCCCTCGAAGGCAAAAACTCACCGCGCCACCGCGTGAAAAATAACCTGCCGGGAACGCCCGCATTTTGCCCGCTGGTCTTCCGCACGCAGGCACTGGACCGCTTCATCACCCTGAACCTGCCCGAGCGCGCGCGCGAAGCCGTCGCGGACGTGCCGCGCGACCTTTTGGCCCGCACAGCGGCATTCCTTCTGCTGAAGGATTCCCGGTCAAGCTTTGCCATCGAAGGCGAGCGCCCGCCGCAGGACCGCATCCAGAGATGGGGCCGCGCCATTGGCGAAGCCGGCCGTCAGCCACTCGACCGGGACGAACTGCTGCGCCTGCAGAAGATCGTCATCGGTGATGCACGTTTCACCAAGCTAGGCATTCGGGAGGAGGGCGGTTTCGTGGGCGAGCATGACCGTGAAACCCGCATGCCGCTCCCCGATCATATCGACGCGCGGCCCGAGGATCTGACCTCCCTGATCGACGGTATGATCGCCTTCGACCGCGGCCATGCGCAGGCGCTCGATGCAGTCATCGCCGCCGCCATGCTCGCCTTCGGATTCGTCTACGCCCACCCGTTCGAGGATGGAAACGGCCGGATTCACCGCTACCTGATCCATCACATCCTCGCCGAGCGCGGCTTCAACCCGCCCGGCGTTGTGTTTCCCGTCTCCGCCGCAATCCTGGAGCGGATCGACGATTACCGGCAGGTGCTGGAAAGCTATTCGCGCCGCCTGCTGCCGCTGATCGAGTGGGAGCCGACCCCGGAATTCAACGTCCGTGTCCTGAACGACACTGGGGACTTCTACCGCTACTTCGACGCCACGCCGCACGCGGAATTTCTCTATGGCTGTGTCCAGAAGACAATCGAAGAGGATCTTCCCGCCGAGACGCGCTTCCTGCAGCGCTACGACGATTTCCGCCGCCAGGTCGAGGCCTTCCTCGATATGCCCGAGCGCCTGATCGATCTCCTGTTCCGATTTCTGTCCCAGAACGACGGTCGCCTATCGCAGCGCGCCCGCACACAGGAGTTCAGCGAATTGACCGACGAGGAGGCGCGGCGCTTCGAGGCAACCTATGCCAGCGCATTTACAGCCGACGCGCTTCTGCGCGAGGGCAGGCGATCGCCATGATACACGGTGCGACTTGCCCGCTGCGTGCCGAAAGCCGCGCCCGAGCAATCCAAGCTTTCGTGAAGCTGATGATCTTAACCCTCAAAAAGAATCGCTGAACCATGCCCGTTCTTGCCCCACAACGAGTCAAACCGAACCAAGGCCCGGCCAGCCAAGGACATCCGCCACCCATAGACGCGGCGAGTGCCCCGATGATCGGACTGAGCTGAATGCCGTAGCCGCCGGCGCCAGCCGCGGCGATGAGATGCGGCTCGCCGTCGAACGGCCCGACAAGTGGACGGCGATCAATGCTTTCAGGATAGAGCCCTGCCCAGCCGTGACCGAACTCCGCGCCGCTGAGTCCGGGGAGTCTCTCAAGTAGCAGCTCCGCTAGCTATTTCTTGCCGGCGTCGTCGATCTGCTCGTTGTAGTCGTCCGCATCCGCAACCACGGTGCCGACGGATTTGTGGATCTCGGTCACCAGTTGCCCGGGACGGTCATGGCGGAAATTGAGGCCGGTTCCTCCGCCTCCATAAACCAGGTCCATGACCATCGGCATGACATAAGCGAGCGGCTCGGGGAGACGGATTGTCACCGCTTCATGACGTTCGGGAGGGACAGGGAGGGACTGGCCGAAAAGCTCCGCCACCCGCCCTGCCCAGGCGCCGGAAGCAATCACGACGCCGTCGCAGTCGATCGTCTCGGCAGAGGCTTTGAGGCGGTACCCCGTCCCCCTTCGATCGGCGCCGTCAAGTCGACAGCGCTGCCGCACGGTGCCA
>DASRQX010000110.1:0-6823 GCA_035696165.1 Acetobacteraceae bacterium
ATGCGTCGCGGTCACGGATTGAATGCTTCATTGGGCATCTCAAGGAGCAGCGGCGTATCGCCACCCGATATGACAAGCTCGCCACCAGCTTCATCGGGTTCGTCTTGCTCGGATGCATCCGCATCTGGGCGAGGTTTGTCCCCAGGGCCTAGCAGCGTTGCGACAGATGGAACAAATTTCGTCGCTGACCTGAATTCAGAGACAAGTTTCTTAGGGGGTACACGTATCAGCACAGAGGGCGCTGAGGTACCTGATGAATGCTTATCGATCGTGGACAGGGTACTGACGCTGCATGGCGAGGCTCGGCCGATTGTGTGGATAGGCATCGGCAGGTTGCTGGCGACGCGCGGACGGCGCAACGCCGGTGATCGTGCGCAAGGGCGCGCTTGCCGACAATGTGCCGCATCACGATCTGCGGACAACCAAAGGGCATTCACTTTTCATAGATGACGTTCTGATTCCGGTCGAATTCCTCGTTAATCATCGCTCAATTTTTTGGGATGATCGGGCTCAAGAAGTGATAGTCTACCACATTGAGCTTGAGACTCATGATGCGCTGATCGCGAACGGCGCGGCTGCCGAAAGCTATCGCGACGACGGCAACCGTTGGCTGTTTCAAAACGCCAACTCAGGCTGACATTTGCCGCCGAAGGACCCCCGCGCGCCTGTACTGACAGGCGGTCCCGTGGTGGGTGCTATTTGGCATCGTCTGCTGGATCGCGCTGGCCCGCGGCCGCCTTACTGCTGACCGACGATGCCGATCTGCATTTGGTGGCCGACGGGCGACGGCTGGACGCTGAGGATCGGGTCGGCGGCGCGCACATTTTCCGCCTGTCAGCTCTGCCGTCGTCACTCAACCTTGTGTCGCGCGCGGCTGCGCCAGCAGAGCTGGGCCTTGCCCGCGATCCGCGTGTGCTTGGCGTAGCTCAGCGGCGGCTTGTGGTGCGCAAGGGATCATCGTTCCGGGTGATCGAGGCGAACGATGACCGGCTGGCAGACGGGTTCTCCGCCTTTGAGGAGGATAACGAATTCCGCTGGACAGACGGCGAGGCGAACATACTCGCCGAACTGTTCGAAGGCTTCACAGCTCCCCTCGAGCTGGTCGCTCATGTCGCGATGACCGCGCGCTATCTAGACGATGGCTGTGTGCGGCACGTGGCGTGAGAGGCTGTTGCGTTAATCGAGAGCGTTTTTCGCTTGGCGGCGTGGCGCACGAGCGTCACCGCGGGGGTACCCAAGGTGGGTGCGCGCCGGTGAGCGAAAAGCGGATTGGACTAAATCGCTCCCCCCGCCGCCGGTGCTATGGGCGTTGAAGCGAGCCACCGTTCCGCGGATCGCGCGATCTGCGCGGTGGAGCCGTCGGTTCGATGCTGTTGGCCGCGCCGTCCGCGCCGCCAAACGGTCAACCCAGCCTGATTCTGGCCAATTGGCTTCAGCTCAGTTGCTCCGGAGATCCGCGCGGCCCGACCTTCTTCTCCCCGATCTCGCGGGCGGTTCGGTACCGCGCGGTCGGCCCATCGGTTTGGGGTCATGATGTGTTCGGAACCGGCTGGCAGACCGTTGGCCGCGCGATGCAACCTATCACCACCATGGTGCCGGTGCGGCCACGGTATCGACGATGTGGCCGAACGTCGTGGCGAACGCCACACCCGCGACCCAAACGGCAAGACCGAGAATCAAGGTGGTTCCGACATGCCCGATGCCGGCTTGCAGGGCTGCACGCGCGGTTTCGGCGCGCGACCAGCCCCGCTGCCAGGCAATGAGCGTGGTCGGTACTGAATAGGGCGCTCGTCTTCGAAGCATTCGATACGCTTTTCAATGAGCGTGGTTACGACGGTGCCGATCCAACCTTGTCCGCTCGCTGCCCGTCACGCTGCGCTATGAGAACCAGTTGATCCTCGCGGCGGATATTTGCGTCGAAGCAGTCGCCATCTGCACCCAATCCGGAGTAGATAGAGGCTTGCGTTGGCGACGGTGCGCATCGGTGGTGTGCGCCATACCGCGTCGTTCACCATTCGCCTCGAACAGGACATCTTCATGCCCCTCGCCATCCGACTCATGCGTGCCAGCCTCACCCTCGCGGCAGTCCTGGCGCTGGCCGTTGCAAGTGGGGCGCACGCACAGAACGCCCAGCCCCAGGTGACCGTAGCGCCGCCACTCGCCAGCCGGGTCGCGCAATGGGACGAGTTCACCGGCCGCTTCGAGGCCATGGAACGCGTTGAGGTCCGGCCTCGCGTCTCCGGCTACATCGACAAGGTGCATTTCCGCGACGGCAGCATGGTCAATCAGGGCGACCTGCTGTTCACCATAGATCAGCGCCCATTCCAGCTCGCCGTCGATTCCACTCGGGCCGACATTTTGCGCACCAAGGCGCAGATCGTGCTAGACGAAGCCGACTACCAGCGCGCGGTCGAACTGGTGAAGACGGCGGCGACGCCGGTGAGTGTGCTCGATCAGCGCAAGGCCAACCTGGACATCGCCCGCGCACAGGAGATGGCAGCCGAGGCTGCGCTGCACAGCGCGCAGCTCAACCTGGAATGGTCGGAGGTGCGCGCTCCGATCGGCGGCCGCGTGTCCGACCGGCGCGTCGATGCCGGCAACCTGGTCGCGGGCGGGCAGACCGGCGCGACGTTGCTCACCACGATCGTGCGGCTCGATCCGATCTACTTCGTGTTCGACGGGTCGGAGGCCGACTACATCCGCTACTCTCGTCTGAGTGTCGAAGGCAGCCGAGGTTCATCGCGCGACACGCCAAATCCGGTGCGGGTTCAGCTTGCTGACGAAAAGGACTGGCCGCATCGGGGGGTGATGAATTTCGTCGACAACGAATTCAACGCCCATTCCGGCACAATCCGCGGTCGGGCGATCTTCGACAACCGGGACCTCTTCCTGACGCCGGGCACCTTTGGGCGGATGCGGCTCTATGGCGGTCCGCTCGATGCGCTGCTGATCCCGGATGCCTCGGTGGTGTCGGACCAGGCGCATAAGGTCGTGCTGACGGTCGGCGCGGACGGCAAGGTGGCGGCGAAGCCGGTGACGCTCGGCGGAATGGCGCGCGGTCTGCGCGTTGTCGCATCGGGTCTGACGCCGGGCGATCGGGTCATCATTGGTGGCCTGGCCAATCCGTTCGTGCGACCCGGCGTGGCGGTCTTGGCACGCCAGGTTGAGATCCAACCATCCGAGAGCCTGCTCGCGGCCGGCGACTAGCGTGCGCTTCTCCCACTTCTTCATCGATCGGCCGATTTTCGCTGCCGTGCTGGCGATCATCATCACGATCGCCGGCGCGCTGGTGCAGCGCACATTGCCGATCTCCGAATACCCGGACATCGCGCCACCGACCGTGAGTATCCGCGCCACCTATCCCGGCGCGTCCGCCGAAGTGCTCGCCGAGACTGTCGCCACACCGATCGAGCAGGAGGTGAACGGCGTCGACAACATGCTCTACATCACTTCGCAGTCGGTCGGCGACGGCACGCTGACGATCGACGTGGTGTTCAAGCCGGGGACCGATGTCGATACGGCGCAGGTGCTGGTGCAGAACCGCGTCTCCGTCGCCACGCCGCGGCTGCCGGATGACGTGCAACATCTCGGCGTCACCGTGCGCAAGGCGTCGCCCGACCTGATGATGGTCGTGCACATGATCTCGCCGGATGGGTCGCACGATCAGCAGTACATCTCGAACTACGCCACGCTCTACATCAAGGACGCGCTGGCACGCGTCGATGGCGTCGGCGACGTCAACGTGTTCGGCGCGCGCGATTACTCGATGCGGGTGTGGCTGGACCCCGGCAAGGTCGCGGCGCGCGGCCTGACCGCCGAGGACGTGGTGGCGGCATTGCGCGCGGCCAACCTCCAGGTCGCGGCGGGTGCCATCAACCAGCCGCCGGCGACGTCACCGGGTGCATTCCAGTTGTCGGTGCGCACACTCGGCCGCCTGCGCGATGTCGAGCAGTTCGGCGACATCGTCGTGCGCGCCGACCCCGGCGGCACCGGATTCGTACGCATTCGCGACATCGCACGCGTCGAGCTCGGATCGCAGGACTACACGGTCAACGCCTATCTCAACAAGGCCGTGGCGACCGCGATCGTGATCTATCAGCGCCCAGGGTCCAACGCGCTGACCACGGCGGCGAATGTCAAGGACACCATGCAGGAGGCGAAGAAAAGCTTTCCGTCCGGCCTCGACTATACCATCGTCTATAACCCGACTGAGTTCATCCAGCAGTCGATCAACGAGGTGAAGCACACGCTGCTCGTTGCAATCCTGCTGGTGGTCTGCGTGGTGATCCTGTTCCTGCAGACCTGGCGCGCCGCGATCATTCCGGTGATCGCGATCCCGGTCTCGCTCATCGGCTGCTTCCTGGTCATGGGCCTGGTCGGGATTTCGTTCAACACGCTATCGCTGTTCGGCCTGGTTCTGGCCATCGGCATCGTGGTCGACGACGCCATCGTCGTGGTCGAGAACGTCGAGCGCTACATCGAGAAGGGCATGCCGCCGCGCGAAGCGGCACATCTCACGATGGACGAGGTCGGCGGCGCGCTGATCGCCATCGCACTCGTGCTGTGCGCCGTGTTCATTCCAACAGCATTCATCTCGGGGCTGCAAGGTTCGTTCTACCGGCAGTTCGCCGTCACCATCGCGGCGGCAACGGTCATTTCTGCCTTTGTCTCGCTGACGCTGTCGCCGGCACTCGCCGCCCTGCTGCTGAAACCACGCGTGGAGGCGCCGCAGCGGACGTTAGTGTATCGGCTTGGGGCGCCGGTGCGAGTGTTCTTCGGCGGCTTCAACTGGGTGTTCGAGCGGCTATCGCTGGGTTACGGCCGCGCGGTCGCGCGACTGGTGCGCGTCAGCGCCATCGTGCTGGTCGCTTACGCCGTGCTGATCTTCGCCGCCTATAATCGGCTGGCTGTCACGCCGACCGGACTGATCCCACAGCTCGACCGCGGCTACCTGATCGCGGCGTTCCAGTTGCCTCCGGGAGCATCGCTCGCCCGCACCGACGCGGTGATCCGGCGCGCGTCCGCAATCATCCTGGCGCGGCCGGGCGTGCAGAATTCAGTGGCCTTCACCGGGTTCGACGGCGCCACCTTCACCAACGCGCCGAACGCAGGCGTGATCTTCGTCCCGCTGAAGCCGTTCGAGCAGCGCGTGCCGCTTGGGCTGACCGTCGCAAGGATCTCGGCCGATCTGCGCCAGCAGCTTGCACAGCTCGACGACGCTTTCGTGTTCGTGCTGGAGCCGCCCTCGGTGCCCGGTATCGGCACCGGCGGCGGGCTGAAGCTGTATGTGCAGGACCGCGCCGGGCGTGGGCTGCCGGAGCTGGAGCAAGCCACCTGGATCGTTGCCGGTTCGGCCGCCCAGACGCCCGGCTTCGTCCAGTCGTTCACGCTGTTCAACACCCACACGCCACAGATCTACGCCGACATCGACCGCACCAAGGCGGAGCTGCTGCAGGTGCCGATCGACCGCGTGTTCAATGCGCTGTCGGTATATATGGGTTCGGCATATATCAACGACTTCAATCTTCTGGGCCGTACCTACCAATTGAATGCGCAGGCCGACAATCCGTTCCGGCTGAGCGTGCGCGACGTGGAGAACCTGAAGACACGCAACAATTACGGCGACATGGTGCCAATCGGCGCGGTGGCGACGTTCCGCGACACCACCGGCCCGTTCAGGGTGCCTCGGTACAACCTGTATCCGGCGGCCGAGGTGCAATTGTCTTTGGCGCGCGGCTTCTCCACCGGCCAGGCGATCGAGGCGATCGAGAAGATCGCGCAGGAGCGCCTGCCACGGGGGTTCGGCTTCGAATGGACCGAAATCGCGTTGCAGGAGAAGCTCGCCGGCAACACCGCGATGATCGCGTTTGGATTGGCGGTGACGTTCGTGTTCCTGCTGCTGGCCGCGCTGTACGAGAGCTGGCTGCTGCCACTCGCCGTGGTGCTGATCGTCCCGATGTGCATCCTCGCCGCGATGCTGGGGGTGAACGCCCGCGGGTTAGACCGCAACATCTTGGTGGAGATCGGTCTCGTGGTGCTTGTCGGGCTGGCGGCGAAGAACGCAATCCTGATCGTTGAATTTGCGCGCCAGGCGGAGGATCAGGGCATGGACCGGTTCGCGGCGGCGGTGGCCGCGGCCCGCACCAGGCTGCGGCCGATCCTGATGACCTCGCTCGCGTTCATCCTCGGGGTGTTGCCGCTAGCGGTCGCCGTCGGTGCGGGCGCGGAGATGCGCCAGTCGCTCGGCACCGCAGTGTTCACCGGGATGCTGGGCGTTACCTTGTTCGGACTGGTGTTCACGCCGGTGTTCTACGTGCTGGTGCGAAAGGTCGCGCTGCTGCTGGCGGCGCGTCGGCCGTCGGCCAAGGTAGACGTCCCGACCGGGTGACGTCGCTGCGCCTTGGTGCATGAACAGATCGCTGGTTGCGTCTCCGCTCTTGCCGCGCGTATCAGCGGACTAGGACGGTGGCCGGCATGCCGAGCGCCGTCATCCGGTTGAGCACGTTGCAGCCAATCTTTGCTTCGGTCTGTTGATTGGGCAGAGTCCGGGCGCGAAGCCGCCGGCCGACAACGGTCTTGTAGCGATACATTGCGGTTTCGACCAGGTTTAGGCGATTGTAGCCTGAACGACGCTGCCAACTCATGCGTCCATGTTCTTCAATCTCTGCAATATGTCGATCGCGCTGCGTCGCAGTTGATTCGTGCGAAACTGCCGTCGCCCTGGGTGGAATGATCACCGCGGCTTCCGGATGGCGTTCGGCGACAGCGTCGTAGACGGCCTCCCCATCATACGCGCCGTCCGCGGTCATCGATGCAACCTCAG
>DASRQX010000111.1:0-7012 GCA_035696165.1 Acetobacteraceae bacterium
CGGCGCCAAGAGCGACGTGGTGCATGGCGGCACCGGTCACGTGCTGTTCGTGGGTGGCGCCGGCGCGGTCACATTGTTCGGTGGCGCCGGCAGCGACACCTTCGAAGGCGGCTCCGGGCGTGCGGTGGTGTTTGGCGGGCAAGGTGGCCACAACAGCCTGCTCGGCGGCACCGGCACGGCGACGCTGTTCGGCGGCGGGGCGGGCGATCATCTCTTCGCGCAGGGCGCCGACCGTCAGGCGCTGCTCGCCGGCATCGGCAACGAAACCCTGTCGGCCGCGATGGCGACAGGTCACGATTCCCTGGTGGCCGGATCCGGCAACGATCTGCTGATCGGCGGCAGCGGCAACGACACCTTCTACGGCGGCACCGGCGCTTCGACCATGGACGGCGGGTCGGGCCATGACATCTTCGCGTTTGCCAAAAGCCTCAATGGCGGCACCGATCTGGTGGTGAACTTTACCAGTGTGGACAAGATCGCCCTGCAGGGCTTTGGACCGCACGCGGTCGAGAACGCACTGAACAGCCAGACCTTCGCCAACGGATCGGTCACCATCTCACTGCCCGACAACACCCGCGTGACGTTCGCAGGGATCAGCGAGCTGACGAAGAGCAATTTCACCTGACGCTCTGCGCTCAGGCCACTTATCCGCGGCGGCGATGGTACCCACGGCCATCGCCGCCGCCTCCGGTCTCAAGGACCGGCGCGCCGGTGGCCGGATTTATTCGGCTGCCGCCTTCCGCGCGCCCAGCCGATCGATCTCGGCCTGCACCGCGGCTGCCGACTGGCCGACGAATTCCGCATGGTGCGTTCGCGCGTAATCGTAACTTTCGCTGCGCCACTCGCGCGAGCTCTGGAAATGCGGGTGCACATAGCGCGCCATCAGTTCGTAGTGGCGCTGCGTTGCCGGCCAGTCGGCCCAGTTGTGTGCCAACTCCATGATCACGCCGAAACCGCCTGATCCGGCCAGCAGGTTTTCGATATAGGCGATCGCATCGTCCGGCGTGCCGATGCAGGCCGCGCCCGTCGTGGTCAGGAACTCGTACGCATCGCCCATATCGTCCGGCACGATCGGGAATGTGGCGACATCGCGGAAATAGCGGCGGAACGCCTCCAGCCCGAAGCGCACGTTCTCGCGCGCCTTCTCCCGCGTCTCGGCGATGTGCATCATGGTGACCAGCCGCCAGTTGGCGCGATCAGCGGTCTTGCCGTTCAGCCGCGCCTGTTCTTCGTACAGCGACCAGTTCTCCGTGTGCTTGGCCAGCGCCTCGGGGCTGGTGCCGCCGATCGACAGCATGCCGATGCCGTGCCGGCCGGACGCCAGCGCCCCGGCCGGCGAGCGCGACGCGGCCACCGCCAGCTCCACCCGAGGACGGGTGTAGCAGGGCAGTTGCAGCCGTGCGTCCTGCAGGTCGAACCAGTCGCTCTTGCGCGTGACGGTCTTGCCGTCCAGCAACTCGACGATCACGTCCAGTGCCTCGTTCATTCGCCGGCGCTGATCGGCCGGCTTGATGCCGATCTTCATCGCGTCGTGCACCAGCGACCCCGGGCCGACCCCCAGCATCGCCCGGCCGCGGGTCATGTGATCGAGCTGAACGATCCGCCCGGCGACCAGGAACGGATTGTGATAGGGCAATGACACCACGCCGGTGCCCAGGCGGATGTGACGGGTGCGCTCGGCCGCGGCGGCGATGAAGATCTCCGGCGAGTCGATGATTTCGAAGCCGCCGGAATGATGTTCGCCGATCCAGGCCTCCTGGTAGTTCAGCCGATCCAGGAGCTGCAGCAGTTCCATGTCGCGCTCCAGCGCGAGCGTGGGATTTTCCGGCAGATCGTGGAACGGCGCCAGGAAGATGCCGCTGCGCAGGAAACGATCGCTCATGGTGAACACTCCCGGTGAACGCCCGGCAGCCTAGCCCATCGCGCCATACCAGGCCAATCGCGGCGGCAACTGCGGCGGCCACCGGGGCCGATCGCATTAATATTCCGTGAGATTGACCGACATGACATCGGTTTAACCGCTGCACCCTGGGAACGGTTACCTGCGCGCCCGCATGTTCCGCCCATCGCGATGCCATGGCGGCATCGCACGCAGATGCAACTATTTCCGAGGAGCAAGACCAAATGCAACGAAACCCGATCCGCGACACCGGCGGCCGGTTCCGCCGCGCGACGTTGGCCGGTGTGCTGTTGGCCGGCACAGCGCTCGGCGGCTTTGCGGCCGGCCATACCACACTGGCAGCCACCACTGCCGCCCAGCCGGTCAACCCGCCCGCCGCGCAGCCGGAGCGCCAGATCATACCCAGCTTCGTCGACCTGGTGAAGCAGGTGAAGCCGGCCGTGGTCTCGGTCACCGTCAAGTTCGCCGCCGCCGACGCGTCCGATCAGGGACCCCAGCAATCACCGCAGCAATTGCCGTTCCCGTTCAACCAGTTGCCATTCGGCCAGATGGGACCGCAGGGTGAAGGCCAGCCGGTCGAAGCCCGCGGCTCCGGCTTCATCATCGATGCCAACGGCACGATCGTCACCAACAACCATGTGGTGAAGGACGCCAAGAGCGTCTCGGTCACGCTATCCGACGGCACCGACCTGACCGCCAAGGTCATCGGCCGCGATCCGCGCACCGATATCGCCGTCCTGAAGATCGACGCCGGCCATCCGCTGCCATACATCCAGCTCGGCAACTCGACCGACGTCGAGCCCGGCCAGTGGGTGGTGGCGATGGGCAACCCGTTCGGACTGGGCGGCTCGGTCACCGCCGGCATCGTCTCGGCGCTCGGCCGCGACATCGGCGATGGGCCGTATGACCAGTTCATCCAGGTCGACGCGCCGATCAACCCAGGCAACTCCGGCGGCCCGCTGTTCACCCAGGACGGCAAGGTGGTCGGCATGAACACCGCCATCTACTCGCCCTCGCACGGCTCGGTCGGCATCGGCTTCGCGATCCCGTCGAACATGATCAAGACCGTGGTCGCCCAGCTCGAGACAACCGGCCACGTCACCCGCGGCTATATCGGCGTGCAGGCGCAGCCGGTCACCGAGACCATGGCCAAGGCGATGGGCCTCGGGGATCAGTCGGGCGCCCTGGTGGCCGGCGTGCAGGCCGACACCCCCGCCCAGCATGCCGGCGTGCAGCCGGGCGACGTGATCCGCAGCGTGGATGGCACGAAGATCGACAACCCGCGCGATCTCGCGGTGCAGATCGCCGCGGTCAAGCCGGGTGACGACGCCAGGCTCGACATCATGCGCGACGGCAAGAGCCAGACGGTCAGCGTGAAGGTCGGCCAACTGCCGAGTGATGAAACCGCGCAAGCCGGCGCCGCGCCAGCCCATCCGGCGCAGCTCGGCCTGGCGCTCGGCCCGATCCCGCCGGATGCACGTGACCAGCTCAACCTGCCGCAGGGCACGCAGGGCGTGCTGGTGATGAACGTTCGGCAAGGCTCGCCGGCCGACCAGGCTGGCTTGCAGCAGGGTGACGTGATTGTCGCCGTGGCCGGCCATCCGGTGCAGAACCCCGGTCAAGCGGCGCACGACATGCGCCAGGCTGTCACCGGGTCCAACCACGCCGTGGCGTTGCGCATCATCCGCAATGGTGAGTCGGTGTTCGTCGCCATCGCGCCCGGCCAGCAGAACGAGGGCTGATCACCGCGATCTGCGAACCGCCGTGGCGGGGCGGAGGGCCGGGAGTTCGTCTCCCGGCCGTTCGTTTGGCGATTTTTCGCGCGCGAATCTTTTTGTCAGGCGCGAGCCGAGCCGGCGGTTCATCTCGGCGGCCGAAAGTCCCGACTCTGCGCCCGTCATGGCCGGCGCAGGCCATGACGGGCGGAGAGTCGGGACTTTCGGCCGCTGGTATCACCACCGCGGCCAGGGCAGGGGAAGTCGCGGCTACGCGGCGTGGCGCATATGCAAGCCATGGCCCGCGGCCAGGTGGCCGTGTTCCGTGGCCGCGATCCGGTAGTAGCTCAGGACGTAGACCCGGACCGCGCTGGTTCGCCCGCCGACATGCCCCTTGGCCTCGATCTGGCGGACCAGTTCGCTCGCATCTAGGACCTCACGCAGGCAGATCTCCAGCAGTGCGTCCCACAGCTCCGGCTCCAGGCGCATGCTGGTCCGACCGCGTGCCGCGGCGACGTTGCGATCGACAAGGCGGCTGCCGACCACTGGGTACTCCCGCGCCAAATATCCCGCTAACGGACCACAGCCCCGTTAAGGGAGTGTTTCGGTGCGGAATACGCGGGTGTTCGTCAGGGATGGCCGACACCGAGGCGGCGATTGACCGCAAGTTCGTCCGGAGTGAGCTGGAATCCGGCCAATACCGTGTAGGCGGCGCCCGATTTGGTCGCGCTGACCGGAAACACCATGTGAACACCCTCACTGTTCCAGGTCACCTGGTCGGTGTTCGCCGGGAAAACGATGTGCGCCGGGTAGATCTTTTTGTCCAGAATCTGGCCGCCCTCGAGGACAGCCAGGAAATACGGCACATCCACCTCACGGCCCTGCATCGCCGGCCCACGGGTCAACTGCATGGTGAACCCGACATCGGCGGCGACCTGAGTGGCGGTGTCGCCGTCCTGGCATTTCGCCGGAACCGCCACGATGCGCCCGGACAGCACCAGATCACGGATGTCCTGGGTGGGGGCGGACTCGACGCGGTAGCGATTGATATCGGCCGCCTGCCACAGCAGGTCGGTGTGCGGGCAGGCGGGCGGAAACTGGCCCTTCGTCGGCCCACAACCGTCGAGCAGGGCAAGCAGGCCCGCCAGAATTGTGGCGGCTGCGCAGCGGTTCGGAAGGCGGGGCATTGGTGGCTCCGGGCTGTGGCGGGCATCACGGCGTTGGCCCCCGGCCCGGATGCAAGCTGGCGCCCCAAGCCTGGATCCCAAGCCTGCGGTGCCAGCTCGGGTCGTTGCCGGCGGGGCAAGGCGGCGGCATAGTGCCCGCCGCCCGCAGGATCAACCCATCGGACCAACCCAATCTTTCCATCGGACCAACCCGACCCTTCTTTCGGACCAACCCAGCCCTTCCTTCGGACCACCAATGCAGCCCGATCGCTGACGCCCAGATGGCCGTCTACACCGAGGTCGGCGACGAGCCGCTGGCCGCCTTCCTGACCGACTACGACATCGGCAGCGTCGTCGCCTTCCGCGGCATCGCCGAGGGCGTGGAGAACAGCAACTTTTCCCTGCGCACCACCGCCGGCGACTACATCCTGACCCTGTATGAGAAGCGAGTGGACCCCGCTGAGCTGCCCTGGTTCCTCGGCTTCATGGAGCATCTGGCGACGCGCGGCGTCACCTGCCCGTTGCCGGTGCGGGCACGCGACGGTGCCGCCCTGCGCATGCTGGCCGGCCGGCATGCGGCGATCACCACCTTCCTGCCCGGTGTCTGGCCGCGCCGGGTGCGCCAGGAGCATTGCGGCCCGGTGGGTCAGGCGCTGGCGTCCCTGCATCTGGCTGGCCGCGATTATCAGCCGACCCGCCGCAACGCCCTCGGCCCGGCCGGCTGGCGCCCGTTGTTCGAGCGGGCCCGGCACCGCGCCGACGAGGTCGCCCCGGGCCTGGAGGCGGAGCTGGACACCGCGCTGTCGGCGATCCTGGCCAATTGGCCCCAGGCCGGCCCGCCTGTTGATCCCCCCGCTGGTCGCCCCGGCGAACCCGGCCGCCTGCCGGTCGGGCACATCCACGCCGACCTGTTTCCCGACAACGTGTTCTTCCTCGACGGCCGCCTGTCCGGCCTGATCGACTTCTACTTCGCCGCCACCGACCTGCTGGCCTACGACCTGGCAATCGGCCTGAACGCCTGGTGTTTCGAGCCGGACTTCGCCTTCAATGTCACCAAGGCCCGCGCCATGCTGGCCGCCTACACGGCGCGGCGGCCGTTGTCGGACGCCGAGCGCGCCGCGCTGCCGGTGCTGTGCCAGGGCGCCGCCATCCGCTTCCTGCTCACCCGGCTCTACGACTGGGTCAACACGCCCCCCGGCGCCATGGTCACCCGCAAGAACCCGATTGAATATCTGCGCCGGCTGCGCTTCCACATGGCTGCTCGCGACGAGCATGCCTATGGCATCTGACCCCGCCGTGTCCGACGCCCGGGCGCCCGCGTCCGACGCAGCCAGCCTGGTCGAGGTCTGGACCGATGGCGGCTGCAAGCCCAATCCCGGCCCCGGCGGCTGGGGCGCGATCCTGCGCTCCGGTGGCCACGAACGCGAACTGAGCGGGGCGGCGCCCGCGACCACCAACAACCGCATGGAGCTGACCGCCGCCGCGGCGGCGCTGGAGGCGTTGAAGCGCCCCTGCAAGGTCGTGCTGCACACCGACAGCGAATACGTGCGCAACGGCATCACCCGCTGGCACACCGGCTGGGTGCGCCGCAACTGGCGCAACGCGGCGGGCGACCCGGTGGCGAACATGGACCTGTGGCAGCGGCTGCTGGCCGCCGCCGCCCCGCACAAGATCGACTGGCGCTGGGTGCGTGGCCACTCCGGACATCCGGAGAACGATCGGGCGGATGCGCTCGCGACCGCGGCGCGGGAGCGGCTGCCGGGCTAGATCATCACCGGGGCAATCGCATTGGGGATTCGCACCGCATACGGCAAGCGCAGCACCGGTGGCCGAACCGTTGTGTGCTTAATTTTCGTGTCGCACCGATGGGGTGCAGTCCATGCCTTCTCTGCGCCCAATGCGATCTCTGTGTTAATGCGGTAGTGCAAACCGTATGTCAGGCTCGCCGTGGGCGGAAGGGCGTCGTTTCGGCGGGGTGGACTTGTGCCTGCTGCACGTAAGAGAAGCATTAACGCAGAGGCGCAGAGATCGCAGAAAAGGCAGGCGATTGGCGCTTCGCGCGGCGGTGTTGCGACGCTGGCGTCGAACTTGATATTGCGTGCCGCGGTGTCTACGCGCGGTAATACCAACGGCCCTAAACATTGACGTACGGGCCGCTACCCCCCGTCATGCCGGCGCAGGCCGGTATCCACGACTTGCCTTTGTTGCGACAAAGAAAGTCGTGGATACCG
>DASRQX010000112.1:0-33640 GCA_035696165.1 Acetobacteraceae bacterium
CTTGACCCCGGCACCGTCACCCAAGCCGGATGCAGTGGTGCCGTTTAAGCACTCAATCGCAGCAACCGAACACGGAAGGGAAGGTGGCGAGATGAGCGAATTTCCACTTGACGGGGGACACCTCATATGAGTCGTGGATACCCGGCCTGCGCCGGCATGACGTGGACGCCGGGCCGGTGCACCAGCCATTTTGAACAACTGGCGGCTGTGCCGGACGTTGGATCGTCGCCTGTGGCTGCGGGCGGTATCGCACACCGCTCGTGAGCGTCCTACGGCTCCCACCCGAAACTTGAGTACATCCAGCCGAGCCGGCGCAGTATCAGCGCATTCATTTCGGGTGTGAAGGTCGAACGCCAGTCGCCTACAACGCCCTTGCGGAAGAACGATCCGTCCTGCGCCTCGTCGGGGGCGCGGCCACCTGACATCTCGGCAAATGAGGTTCGTGCGACGCAACCCGCAATGATATCATTACCGTTGGCGACGCCAAAGAAGCGGAACAGCTCCGCCGCAACCGGTGCCGTCGCGGCGCGCATGCGTTCATAGGTCACGTTCAGGCAGTCGGACAGGAATTGTTTCGCCAAGCCAAGCATGGTGCGTGCCCCGTTGTCCAGTGACTCGAACGCGTTGGCGATGAACACGGTCTTGGCCGCGACCTCATCCGGGGGGGGCGGCCGTGGGAAAAAGTGCCAGGCGGAGGACAGCACGTCGCGCGGGTCGCGCGCCATGCCGATGAATTTCGCAGCCGGGAACAGGCGTTTCAGCCGCGTGAAGAAGAACACATTCTCCGGCGTCTTCTCGCCCACCGCACGCAGGGCTTGCCGGCGCACTGGCGCTCCAGCGCCGCCAGCACGGCGGTTCCGAGCAGGAGTTCGACATCCTCCGGCTCCGGCAGCTTGCAGCCTTCGGCGTGGCGGAACACCGAGGTGTTCTTGGCCGCCAGTGCCTGGTGCCGCGCCGCCATCATGGTGCCCAGCGGCTCCGCCAGGTGTTTCATGAACAGCCCCTCGCCGCGGCAGGAGATCTCGGGGTGGCTGTCGAGCAGAGACTGCAGCCACGTCGTTCCGGATCGCGGCGTGCCGCCGACGAAGAACAACTGGCAGCGTGCCAGGCGCAACAGCTTGTCCTGATGCGCGACCCAGCTTGGCAAAGACCGCTCCTGTGGCGCCGATGATTTCGGGGCTTATGCTGCCAGTGCCTGTGCCGCTTCCATTACCTCGGCGGCGTGGCCGGTGACGCTGACCTTGCGCCAGATTTTGGCGATCTTCCCAGCCTTGTCGACCAGGAAGCTGCTGCGTTCCATCCCCATGTATTTCCGGCCGTACATCGATTTTTCCACCCAGGTATCGTAGGCGGCGGCCGCCAATTTCTCGGCGTCGGAGGCAAGGGGGAAGGTCAGGTTGTATTTGGCGGCGAACTTCTCGATCGGCGGCAGCTTGTCGGGCGACACCCCGATCACGTCGAGGCCGATCTTGCCAAGCTGCGGCAGGGCTTCCTGGAACGCGCAGGCCTCCTTGGTGCAGCCCGGCGTGTCGGCTTTCGGGTAGAAATACAGCACGAACGGCTTGCCCGTCATTGCCGCCAGGCTGACGGTCCGACCGCCGGTCGCCGGCAGCTCGAAGGCCGGTGCCGCATCGCCTTCCTTCAGGCTCATTGCTTGATCTCCCCAGTTCCATGGGCTCCCCATGGTGATGCTCGACGGCCGCACAGACGTTTGCGGCCAGGGCGTCAAGGCTGGCACGCGGGGCGGGCAAGTCAACCGCCGGCGTGGGACTAAGGATGCGGCGTAACTTTCTCCCCCTCCCTCAAGGGGAGGGGGAGAGTTTTGTCTTGCCGCGCTCTTATCCCGACGCGCATCGGGCTTTAGTCTTCCCGTCAGATGGGCAAAGGGTCCGTCGCCTGGGGAAGATCAAGCCAATGCGTCTGTCGCTGCTGCAGTTCGCCGTACTCCTGTTTTTCGCGCTCGCCGGCACAGCGGGGGCAGCGACATTTCGCTACGCCGACCAGCAGGATGCGGCGATGATGGATCCATATGGCGTCGACGAGACGTTTACCACGGGGTTCCTGGCGAACATCTACGAGCCGTTGCTGCGCCGCGGCCGGCATCTCGAAATCGAACCGGCGCTGGCGGAGCGGTTCGAGCAGCTTGACCCTTTGCACTGGCGGTTTCATTTGCGCGCCGCGCGGTTTCATGACGGCAGCGACTTCACTTCGGCCGATGTGCTGTTTTCCCTCGCGCGCGTGCGCAGGCCGGGTTCGGCGATGGTCAATCGGGTTGCCACGATCGAAACGGTCACCGCCGTCGATGATCATACGGTCGACATCGCGACCGCCATCCCCGACCCGACCTTGCCGGCCAACCTCACGGCGGTGCTGATCATGCCCAAGGCCTGGGCCGAGGCGCACGGCGCGACCGATCCGGTCGATCTCAAATCGTCGGTGGAGAACTTCGCGGTCCGCAACGCGGTCGGTACCGGCGCCTTTCGTCTCGTACGCCGGTTGCCGGGCGAGGTGACCGAGCTTGCGGCCAATACCGATTGGTGGGACCACCCTGAGCACAACCTGGCGCAAGTGCTGTTCACGCCGATCGGATCGGCCGCGACCCGTATTGCCGCGCTGCTGTCCGGCGGCGTCGATATGATGGAACCGGTGCCGGTGCAGGATCAGAAACGTGTCACTAGCGAACCGGGTGTCGTGCTGATGACTGGACCTGAATTGCGGGCGGTGTTTCTCGGGATGGATGTCTGGCGGCCGGAACTGCTGTATTCCAGCGTCAAGGGGCGCAATCCGCTGGCCGATGTCCGCGTGCGCCGCGCGTTCTATCTGGCCATCAATGTCTATGCGATCCGCGACCGTATCATGTTCGGCCAGTCCCAGCCCACCGCGGAGATCGCCGGGCCAGGCATCGTCGGGTTCGATCCGGCCAGCGATACGCACCCGCCTGCCGATGTTGCGCAGGCGAGCCAGCTCATGGCCGAGGCGGGTTATGTGGACGGCTTCGATCTTGGAATGAACTGCCCGGCCGGCCGCTATGTCAACGACGAGGCGATCTGCCAGGCGATCACCGCCATGCTGGCGCGCATCAAGGTACGCCTGACAGTGGTAACGCAGCCTCCGGCAGTGTATTTTGGGCGCCTGGCGAAACGTGACACGAGCTTCTACATGCTGGGTACTACGCCGCCCACCTACGACGCTTTTAGCACGGTATTTGGACTGCTCGCCTGTCCGTCCGATCTGGTGAAGGACCGGCCGGTGCCGATGCGCGGGCAGGGAGCTTTCAACCAGGGCGGCTACTGCAGCACCCGGATGGATGAATTGATCACCGACGCGCGAAGCCAGTTGGACACGGCGAAGCGCCAGGCCGATTTCGCCTCGATCTGGCAGCTCAATATCAGCGATGTCGCGACGATCCCGTTGCACCGCCAGGCGCTGTCATGGGGTGTGCGCAAGGGCATTCGCCTGGAGCAGCGGCCAGACAATGTGCTCGACCTGCGTTATGTCGTGATGCCATGACGGCGGTGCGCGTAATTGTTGTTGGGGCAGGCATCAATGGCTTGTGCGCTGCCTGGGCGCTGACCGGGGCCGGGCACCGTGTGACGGTCATCGATGCTGCGCCGATTCCGAACGTTGCTGGAACGTCATATGATCAGCACCGGCTGACCCGTATCCCGTATGGCGATCAGGAGGGCTACACGCGCATGATGGCGGATGCGACCTCCGCCTGGGATGAGGTGTGGCGCGATCTGGGAGCGCGACATATCGCCGAGACCGGCTGTCTCGCGCTGTGCACCAGCGAAGATGACTGGACCGCGCGCTCGGCGCGTGTATTGGATCGGCTTGGCATCGGCTGGGAGCGGCTTGCGGGAGGCGCGCTGGCGCGGCGCTATCCGATGCTGGAAACCCAGGATGCACTGTTCGGTCTGGCGATGCGCCAGGGCGGTGCGCTGTTCGCCGATCGCATCATGGATGGGCTGGTTGCGTGGCTGGCCGAGCGTGGGGTTGAACTGCGCGGCGGCTGTGCTGTTCGTGAGATCGATCCAACAGGTGGGGCGGTCGTTACAGTGGACGGTTACCGCCTGGCCGCCGATGCGCTGATCGTTACGGCCGGCGCCTGGACTGGGCGGCTGTTCCCTGCGCTCGCATCCGATTACGTGAAGCTGCGCCAGCTTGTTGCCTATGTGGCACCGCCACCCGCGCTCGCAGAGGCGTGGGCGGCGGCGCCGGTGATGCTGGACATGGGTGGGCCTCGGGGCATGTACCTTGCTCCGCCGGTGCAAGGCCGCGGCTTCAAACTCGGGGTGGGGGCGTATAATCGGCCGTGCCCGCTTGAGGCGGAAGATCCCATCCGTCCCGAGGAAGGCGCCGCGCTGCTGGCCTATTGGCGGACGCGGTTGCGGAGTTGGGAGGAGATTCAGGTGTTGTCGTTGCGTATTTGCTACTATGCGCATGAGGCGCGGCAACGTTTCATCTTGCGTCGGTTCGATCGTGCATGGGTGCTGACCGGATGTTCGGGGCATGGCTTCAAGTTTGGTCCGCTGATGGGTCGGGCACTTGCCGCGGCCGCGCTTGGGCGCCATGATGCTGCGACGCTCGGCGCATGGGCTGCCGGCGATGCGCCGGACTTGTTGATGTCGGGGCGCGATGGGTAGGCCTTGCCCGCTTCAACAAGCAAGCCAAGGAAGCGAGGATTTCACCACGAAGTAAGCCAGCGGCCGGCGGGCGGCCGCTGGCTTACTTCGTGGTTGAATCCTTGCTTTCCTGCCTGCTTGCGATGGAGCGGACGCCCGCAAGATGGTCCTACCACCGGGGCACCTGGGATGAGAGCGTAAAACGTATCGATTTTACGCTGCCACGGTCGCCGCTTGGCTCCTGGCAACCGACCTTCCGACAGATGGCAAGGTTGCCACTCGCTACGGGGTATCGTGTGCTGGTCTGATCTCGCGGAGCCATGTGGACCGGGCGTTGCATTCAATTTCCCGTTGTGGGTTGCGGAAGTCGAACAATTGGCCAAAGCGAGGCTGATGTTTCGTTCGGTAGGCCAGTTCGGCACGGATCCATTTGCGTTCATTTGCAGTTCAATTTTCTTCGCTTCGCCACCGTTCGCAGCGACGGTGGTTCGATCGCTGACCGGTGAGGTGGCGCGGGGTCAGTGAAGAAAGATCTTAACCGCAAAGAACGCAAATGGGCCAGCGGTCGCACCAGCACCGAGCGATGCATTCAATTTCCGCGTGCGCGTTACCGAAGTCGAGCAGCCGGCGAGGCGAAGCTGAAGTTTAGGTCGAACGATCCATGCACCACGGACCCATTTGCGTTTATTTGCGGTTCAATATTCTTCGCTTCGCCACCGTTCGCAGCATGGTGATTCGATCGCTGACCGGCGAGGTGCGGGCTGTCAGGGATGCAGGATTCGAACCGCAAATGAACGCAATCGGGCCAGCGGTCGCACCAGCACTGAGCAATGCGTTCGATCCTCGGGCAAGGACGGCGAGGCCAATATTCCTTGTTTTATTGACAATATTCCTCACCCTGGAGCATAATCCGGCTGCGCTCCTGCAACCACAGCGGGACAAAAACCCATGACGCCTGGGCCCTCCGCAGCCGCGCACCTCACCGTCGATCCGGCCACGACCGACGCGATGCTCGCCGCCATTTTCGGCGCCCAGCGGGTCAACCCCGAACGCACCCCTGAGCACCAGCAGACCCAGCGCGACGCGTCCGTCGCGGTGATTGCGGCGCTCCGGCCGCGCGACCCGGTCGGGGCCGCGTACGCCACCCGCGTCGCGGCCGCGCATTACCGCGCCATTGAATGGCTCCGTCGCGCCATCTGCCGGACGTGCCGGACAATATGGCAATCCGCTGACATGGCAAGGCCGTGGCGCTGTAGCGCATGAACGCGGAGATGGTCCGCACGTTGGAGCAGTGCCAGGCCAAAACCCCGCGCGCGCAACCGCAGCCGGCGGCCCAAGCGGCCATGCCGGCCGCGTCGCCGGCTTCGACCCTGGTCGAGGCTGCCCGATGCGCCGCTTTCATTCTAGCAAAACCGGTAGATACGCAAGCACGCCCTCGGCCACTTGACCCGAGAGACCCCATGTCCAGTGAGCGCCCATCGGCTGCAGTCCACCGCTTGCTTCGCCGCGAGGCGCCCCAAGCCCCGCCGTGCCATGCCGAGTGAGACGCGAGGCGCGCTCCACAGCGGCAATCCGAGGGCTCCCTACGTTGCCGCACGCATACGAAAGCACGCTATCCGTTGATCGCCCCGACGTGCCGGACGAACGCCGCACGCACGTCCGCCGACAATGCCGCAAGCGCGGCACTCAGCTCCGGCAAATTGGCCGCGGGCACGCCGGCCCGCGCGGCGGCGCGCAGCAATGGGCGAGCGGTGGCCTCGGGCAGTTCGGACGGCACGGTGCGCCCGATGGCGATGCGCAGCATGCCCTGGACGGTGCGCCAGACATGGTCGGCGCGGATCAGCAGATCCGCGTCGGCGCGCGCCAGGTGTCCGGCGTCGCGCAGCCGGATTAGCGCGATCCGCGTCGTTGGGCTGCACAAGCCGGCATCGTGCCTGGCGTGGATCAGTTGCAGCACCTGGACGATGAACTCGACCTCGACCTGGCCGCCGGCGCGCAGCTTGACGTCCCAGGGGCCGGCGGGCGGCAGGTCGCGCAGCATGCGGGCGCGCATCGCGGCGGCGTCGTCGCGGACGCGGTAGGCGTCGCCGGCGGTGGCGATCGCTTCGCCGATCGCCGCCTCGACGCGACGGCGCAGCGCGGCGGGGCCGGCGACGACGCGCGCGCGAGTCAGCGCCATGCGTTCCCAGGTCCAGGCGTCGGCCGCATGGTAGCCGCGGAACGCGCCGAGCGAGACCGCGACGGGTCCCTTGTTGCCCGATGGGCGCAGGCGCATGTCGACCGCGTAGAGTTGCCCGTCCACGCCCGGCGCGGTGACCGCGGCGACATAGGAATGCGCGGCGCGCACGAACCATTGGCTCACCGGCATGCTGCGGGTTCGCTCACCGTCGCCGAGCCGGCGGCCGCCACGGCTTTCTGTTACGTCTTCGGGATGATCGTAGACCAGCATCAGGTCAAGGTCGGAGCCGGCCATCATTTCCCGCCCGCCGGCCTTGCCCAGCGCCACCACCGCCATCGCGCCGCCGTGCACCCGTCCGAAGCGGGTGGCGAAGTCGGTCAGCACCGGGACCAACAGTGCGTTCAGCGCCGCATCGCCCAGCGCCGACCGCAGCGATCCCGACGCGTCGGCGTCAAGCCTTCCCTCGAGCGTGGCGACCGCGATAGCGAATTCCTCCTCGCGGACCGTGCGGCGGATGATCGCGATCACCTCCTCCAACTGCCGCGCGTCGGTGAGCCGTGCACGCAGCATCCCCACGGGTCGCGTCGGCGCCCCCGGCACCAGCCTCCCGCCCAGGGCGCCGGGATTCATCGCCAGTCGGCTTTCGTGGTCGTCCGCGCCAAGATCGAACTCCAGCAAGCCGTCCAACGCACCGGGGTTGCCGGCGAGGTACTCGGCCAGCGACGGAGCGGCGCCCAGTACCGCGGCAATGCGGTCGAGCAGCGCGGGGTTGCGCTGGAACAGCGAAAGGATCTGCACCCCAGCGGGCAGCCGCGCTAGGAACGCATCGAACCGGCCGAACGCGATATCGGGCTGCGGCTGGCGGCCGAGGGCGGCCAGAACCGACGGCAGCATTTGCGCCATCAGGTCGCGTGCCCGCTCCGAGCGCAGCGCCCGCACATGCCCGGCCTGCCAGCCGCGGACCGCCTGGGTGATCCGGCCGATATTGTCGAAGCCGAGGCGGCGCAGCGCCGCCTCGGTGGCGGGCGGCACGGCATCGGGGCCACGGAAATCGAGGTCCGACGCGATGCCGGTGGTCTCCGGCAGATCCGGCACGCGCTCGAACACCTCGGCGTAGCGCACCCGCACCCGCTCGAGATGGAACAGCAACGCGTCGGCGAACCGGGTGGCGTCGGGATAGCCCATGAAGACGGCGAAGCGCTCGAGCTGCTCCGGGCGTTGCGGCAGCTCGTGCGTCTGCCGGTCAGCCACCATCTGCAACCGATGCTCGACGGCGCGCAGGAACCGATAGGCTGCCTCCAGCTCGGTCACGCCATCGCGCGGGATGTGCCCGGCGCGCGCCAGCAGGTTCAGGGCGCCGAGCGTCGTGGCGCTGCGCAGCGTCGGGTCGCGTCCGCCCCAGACCAGTTGCAGTGTCTGGGCCAGGAACTCGATCTCCCGTATGCCGCCCTCGCCCAGCTTGACGTTGTGCCCGGCGATCCGCGCCAGCTCGTCGCGGGTGCCGGCGCGCGCGCCAACCCCATGGGACGATAGCCTATGTTCGTCGATGCGCCGCTTCATGGCGTGGATGTCGGCCACCGCAGCGAAGTCGAGGCGGCGCCGCCACACGAACGGCCGGATCGCCTCCAGGAACGCCGCACCCAGCGCCAGATCGCCCGCCACCGGACGCGCCTTGATCATCGCGGCGCGCTCCCAGTTCTGACCCATGCTCTCGTAGTAGGTGATAGCGGCCGGCATGGTCACGACCGGCGCCGTGACCGACGGATCCGGACGCAACCGCAGATCGGTGCGGAAGACGTAGCCGTCGGCGTCGCGAGATTCCATAAGGGCCACCAGGCCGCGCGCGAGCCGTGTCGTGAACGCGCCCAGGGCGTCGCCCGCGCTGCGTGGCGTGTATATGTCGGCGGACGGGTCACACAGCAGGACGAGGTCGATATCGCTGGAATAGTTCAATTCGCGGGCGCCGAGCTTGCCCATGCCGAGCACCGTCAGCCCGCCGCCATGCTCGGGCCGTGCCGGGTCCGGCAGGCGCAGTTCCTGCGCGTCGTGCGCGGCCCGCAGCAGGTGGATCACAGCGTGGCGCAAGGCGGCTTCCGCCAGGTCGGAGAGCGTCGTGGTGACGCGTTCGAGCTGCCACATGCCGCCGATGTCCGCCAGCGCGGTCACCAGCGCGATCACCCGCTTGGCCTGGCGCAGCGTCGCCGCCACGCGCTCGCGCCGCGCCGTCACCCCCAAGGCTGTGATCGACGCAAGGGCGCGTTGCGCGATCGGATCGGGTCCCTCGGTGACCAGCGCCCGCAGGGCCGGCGCCTCGCGGATCGCCAGGTCCGTGAGGAACGGGCTGTTGCCGCCGAGAGCCGCCAGCATTGCCGCAACCGCCGGCCGCGTGGCGAGGCGCGCCTCCGACCGGCCGAGCCCGGCGAATCGCTCGAGCAGGCGCTGCGCCGCGCCGGCGTCGTGCGGGCGCGGCCAGACGGCCGGCAGGCGGAAGGGGGTGACGCTCATCGCATGGTCTCCCGCGCAGGCTGGCGGTGAGGCGGCTGCCTCGTCAAGCCGCGCGCCACGCCGTGGTGCTGCTGCTTCGGCTGGCGGCGGTGGTGGTGGCGGTGGCGGTGCTGGGCGGGGCGGCGATCGGCGCACTGGGCTGGCGGCTGGCGCAGGGTCCGCTCGAACTTCCATGGCTGACCGAGCGGGTCGAAGCCGCGCTCAACCAGGAGCCGACCGGCGGGCGCATTTCGATCGGATCGGCGGCGCTCGCCTGGGAGGGATTCCGCCTCGGCGTGGATCGGCCGGTGGACATCAGACTGACCGGGATCACGTTTACCCGAGCCTTCAGCTCCCAGGCCGCCGGCACCGGTGGCGCCGAAACGCCGATCTTCGTTGTCCCGCACGCTGAGATCTCGGTATCTCTCCATGCACTGCTGTTCGGGCGGATCACGCCGCGCGCACTGGAGCTCGACCAGCCCCGGATCAGCCTGGTGCGCACGACCGACGGCGCGATCGTGATGGAGCCCACGCCCGCTCCAGACGCTGGGAGGCCGGCCGGCGCACCCGCGGACGGCACGCCATCGGGCGCCGCGCCATCGGGCAGCGCGGAACCAAGTGCCGGTGCCGAAGTGGCCGCCGCTGCCGGGCCGCTGATCGCGCTGCTGACCGAGCTGGCAAATCCGCCGGCGAACGATAGCAGCACGACACGCATCGGGCCGTTCAGCCAGTTGCGCCGACTTCGCATCCACGGCGGCTCGCTGGTGGTCGCGGACCGCCAGCTTGGGGTGATCTGGCAGGCGCCACAAGTGGAGCTCGATCTCACCCGCGGCGCAAAGGGCGGCGTGGCCGGCACCGCCGACGTGTCGCTCGTGCTCGGCGATCAGCACGCGCGGCTGACCGCGAGCGCGACGCTGGCGCCGCACCAGGGTCCGATCCGGCTGCGCCTGCGGATGACCCCGGTAACGCCCGCGCTCATCGCCAAGCTGGTTCCTCGCGCGGCCTCGCTCGGTGTGCTCGACGCACCAGTCGGTGGCGAGGCGGACCTTCAGCTCGACGATACGGCGCGGCTGATGGAACTGCATCTGGCGCTGCGGGTCGGCGCCGGTGGCATCCACGTCGCCGACGGTGTGCTGCCGATCACTGGCGCAACGATCGTTGCCGACGCGACCGCGGATCATTTGGACCTTCGCAGCCTGCGGCTGACGGTGCCGAGCCATCCCGGCGGCCCCGACAGCGTCCTGCGCGCGACCGGTAGGTTTGATCGCGGCGCGGATCATCTGACCGCGTCGCTGCGCCTCGATCTGGACCACGTCGCTTTCGCCAACTTGCCGCGCCTCTGGCCGGCCGGCGTTGGGCGCGGCGCCCGGGCCTGGGTCATCGAGAACATCACCGCCGGCGTGGCGCATGACGGTCACGTCGAGATCGAGCTGGCGGCGACGCCCGATCTGTCCGACGTGACGCTAACGCGCGCGACCGGCACACTGGCCGGCGACGGGCTGGTCGTGCACTGGCTGCGCCCGGTGCCGCCGATCGTGGATGGCTCGGCCGTGCTGAACATTCTCGACCCGGACACGCTGGAGATCGTGGTGCGATCGGGGCACCAGCAGCCGGAGGTCGCCACCCCAGGGCCCCAGGGCGTGACCCAGGGTGTGACCCAAGGCAGGGAGACCCAGGGCCTGTCGCTGAACGGTGGCGGGATGCGGATCACCGGGATCATGCACCACGACCAGTTCGGCGCCATCGAGGCGCAGATCGCCGGACCGCTGCCGGACGCCATCGCGCTGTTGCGGAACCCACGCCTGCAGTTACTCGCCCGGCACGATCTGCCGCTGGACCGGCCGGCGGGCCAAGTGGCCGCCACGGTGACACTGTCGTTGCCGCTGGAGGACCGCGTGACCATGGACGACGTGGCGATCCGCGCGCATGCGCATCTCGACAGCGTGCATCTCAGCGGCGTCGTCGCCGGGCGCGACCTGGACCAAGGCGTGCTTGACCTGGACGCCAACGTCGACGGGCTGACGATGACCGGCACGGCAGCCTTGGCCGGCATCCCGGCAAACCTGGCGGCGAGCATGGATTTTCGCGCCGGCGGCCCCGGCCAGATCCTGCAACACGTCAGCATCAGCAGCCATCCGACCGCGCGCCAGCTTGCCGCGGCCGGCCTGGATGTCGGCGCCATGCTCGACGGAACACTCAGCCTAGACGCGGCACTGAGCGAGCGTCGCGATGGCGCCGGCGACATCGCGGTAACCGCCAATCTCGCCCCGGCAACGGTGACGGTCGCCGCGCTGGCGTGGCACAAGCCGGCCGGCGCCGCCATGACGGCCTCGGGACGGCTGCTGCTGTCGCATGACCGGCTGGCTGGCATCGACAACATCCTGGTGCGCGGGGATGGCGTCGCCGCCGAGGGCCGCGTCACCTGCGTCGGCGGCGAGCCCTCGGTGGTGCGGTTCGACCGCGTGGTCCTCGGCCATTCCGAGGCGCGAGGCACCATCCGGTTGCCCATAACCGAGCCCGGCCATGCCAACGCCGCGGGTCCGATCGCCGTCAGCCTGACCGGACCCACACTCGATCTGTCGGCGCGCCTCACGCACAGACCCGGACCACACCCGACGCCGGCCAGGCATGAGCCACCATCGGGACCGCATTGGACACTCGACGCAAGCTTCGACCGGGTGATCATGGCCGGCGATCACCAGTTGACCGGGCTGGTGGCGCGGGTCGACAGCGACGGCGGGCTGACGCGCGGGCTGGAGGTGGACGGGCTGACCGGGCCGAAAGCGCCGTTCAGCCTGCGGATCGCGCCAGCCCAGCTGACTGCGCAACCGGGGGCCGTGCAACCGGGCCACGCCCGATCGGAGACCCAGCCCGGCACGCGCGCGCTCACCGCGACCGCCGCGAATGCCGGCGATCTGCTGGCGGGGCTCGATGTCGTCACGAGCATGCAGGGCGGCCGGCTGCGCGTGACCGGCACCTATGACGACACGACGCCCGATCACACGCTCGACGGCACCGCGGAGTTGACGGATTTCCGGATCCACGACGCACCGGCGCTGGCTCGGCTGCTGCAAGCGATGACGCTCTACGGCCTGGTCGACGTCGTGCGGGGACCCGGGCTCGGCTTCACCAGGCTGGATGTTCCGTTTCGGCTGACCGAAACCACGCTAACGCTGAACGACGCCCGCGCGTTCAACCCCTCGCTCGGACTGACCGCCAGGGGCACCATCGACCTCGATCTCGAGCGCGCGACAATCGAGGGCACCATCGTCCCGGCGTATTTCTTCAACTCACTGCTGGGCAACATCCCACTGGTAGGCCGCTTGTTCAGTCCCGAGCCAGGCGGCGGGCTGTTCGCCGCGAGCTACTCGGTGCGCGGTCCGCTGGACAACCCGGAGGTGTCGATCAATCCGCTGTCGGCGTTGACACCGGGTTTCCTGCGGGGCGTCTTCGGCCTGTTCTGAACGCAATCTGACGCACTTTACCTCGCCCGCTCTTCGCGGGAGAGGTCGCGGCGCGCAGCGATGAGGGTGAGGGTAGTGCTGCGACGACGGCAAGGATGGTGCAGCGACGCGCCCCTCACCCTCGGCGCCGCGCACCTCGACCCCAGGATCAAGCGCCCGTGGGCAGGCCGTGGTCCGCTCTTCGTGGCCAAGCCCGCAAGCGCGCGCACTGGTATCCGCCAACCCCGCCTCATAGCGCCGCCTTCCTCACGTTGCATAGGGTCTTCCCCCCAGCCGCCCTCCCCCGGGGACGGTGCCCCACGTCCACCACCCGCAACCGGTGCGGCACGATCGCATCCACCGGATGAGCGCCAGCGCGGTGCAGCACCAGCACGGCGCGAGCATCGGCGATAAGGCGGCCGCATGCCGCCGCGCCGCTTTATTTTCAGCGCTGTAAAACCCGTGCTTCGTACGGGCGACGCGAAGCTGGGCGAGGCCCTCCACCGTCCGCGGCCCGGTGCTTGGGCCGCCACGCATGCGGCACCGTCCATTGGCCATCGCCGGCGCGCAGCACGGACCGCACCACGGCGTCCGCATCTTCGCCCCACAGCGCGGTGCCAGGTTCGGGTTCTCGCGCGGATTGCGGCTCCGTAGCTTGCCGGTGCGCGGCATGCCGCCAGCGCCGCCGGCGTTTTCAATGCACCCGGTGTTCTCACTGGACATGGGGCTTGCCTGCCAATCACGCCGCGCGCGCAACGGCGGAGGCCGCCGCACGGCTGGCTGCCTCAGCCAGCAGCCGTCCGTGCAGCACACTGGACGGGCTGGCCGGAGCCGTCAGAACGGCCTCAACTTCGGCAATGAGCCGCGCCATCCCGGCATCGTCCGGCCCGGCGAACAGGCCAACCGCGGGACGCGACACGGCCGCCGCACCGGGGTGTGTCGGCCGGCGGCATCCCCCGCCACCGGCCCGGCTCGCGCGTCGAGGAGCGCCTCGGCCTCGGTTACGAGCTGCTCGATCTCGGCTGGGGTCGGAGCGCCTAAGCCGCCGGTCGTGGGACGCGGCGCGGGCCCGGCTGCCGGACCCTGCCCGGCGACAGCGGGCCGAGACGCGGGCGCGGCCTGCCGCGCGGGCGCGCTCAGGGCAGCGGCCGGCGCGGGCTGCGCGCGTTCCGCGGGGATCGAGGTCGGCAGCGCCGCCGGTTGCCGGGCAGGAAACGTCTGGAGCCGGAACAGCGCGCGCTCCGCGGCCTCCCGCATCCGGGTCAAGCCAATAGCGCTGCGCCGGTGGCGAAGCTTCAGGTTGGGTGCCAGGTCGGCCTCCGCGGCACAGCGCAGGTCGTCCATGATGTGGAAGTGCACCGCGGTGATGCGGGCGGCGAGCATCGCCTCCATCACGTCGCGCGGGCGCAGCGTGGAAATCATGGTGAAGGCGGCACGGCGCCGGGCGGCCTTCTCCTCCACGCTTGCATCCGGGTGGCGCGGGATGGCGTCCGTGGCCGCGCGGATTATGATGGCAAGGCTGACGGTATCGAGTGGGTCCGGCTGCGGCTGCGTGGGAGGCGGGTTCATTGCGAGCACTCCGTGGAATGGATGTCTGGAACATACCACGAACTTCACAACGACGCAAGGAAAACATCCCTAGCAGCAACCCGTCATGCCGGCGAATCCCGGTATCGACGACTTTCTTTGCTGCAACCAAGCCAAGTTGTGGATACTCTAAGTTCACAAACGAAGTGCAACAGCCGGCCCGCGCCGGCGTTACGGGGGGCAGCACCGAAGAGCCGATCATTCGGGCGCCTGGTATCAGGTCCGGCGCGAAATCCTGGCCGTCCGACGTCTGCCCCACCCGGAATGCGATCTTCTTGGGATGCTGGCCCAAACGAGGTCGAGGTAGCATCTGCATACGGAGGACGGTTTTCCGACTGGAAGGCGGCCGGCTTACCGATCGAGGTAACCGCCTGACGAGGTGCTCGCAGTGCGATCACATTTGGGCGGATATGGTGTGCTTCAGGTTGACACGGCCATCACGCAGGCAAGTAAGCCAGAATAACACGGAACGCACAGAGAAAGAAGTTTAAGCCACGGCGCACACGGAGACGGATGGCGCTTTCGCGCGAAGCCGAATGGGCCCAGCTCGCGTGAAGCGCCATGATTTTCTTCTCCGTGCGCTCCGTGGCTTGATCTTTCTCTGTGTGCTCCGTGTTTTTCTAACTTTTTTGACTTGCGATCGACGCGTGACGCTCAATCAATGACTCTCCCACGTCGACGCACGATGCCAAATGCGATGGCCCTGGAGGTGCTCATGGCTTCCGGGTACTAACGTTCTGGCGTTGAGCTTGTGGAGGTATGTCGGAACAAGAAAGGCTAGGTGTATGGTTGATCAAATAGAAGGTGGCTGTCTGTGCGGTGCAGTGCGCTTCATTGCGACAGGCCAACCGAAATGGGTAGCATGGTGCCATTGCCAAAGCTGCCGAAAGCACAGTGGCGCGCCCGTGTCCGTGTTCGCGGCAATTCGGCGTGACGCCTATGTCGTCACCAAAGGGGAAATCACCAAATTCAGCTCATCGCCCGGCATGTGGCGCGGCTTCTGCGCCAAATGCGGCTCCACTCTGACGTGCGAAAGCGATCGTCTCTCCACCGAGACGCATTTTCATATTGGTTCGATGGATCAGGCCGCGATGTTACAGCCAACCAGGCATATATTCCCGGAAGAACGCCTGCCGTGGCTGCATCTGCGCGACAGTCCCGAACACCGGGAGTAATACCAACGGCCCAGAACATTGATGCACAGGCCGCTACCCCCCGTCATGCCGGCGAAGCATGCCCCGGCGGAGGCTGGGGGCCGGTATCCACGACTTCCTTTGCTATCCCGGTAGCGCGCCGGTGTGCCCGCGAAAGTCAAGACTTCCGGACACTCCGTCTATCCTCCTGATCAATGGGCGATGCGGGAGATGATGACGAAGGATCTGGACGGGTGAGTGAGGTCGCGGGCTACATGAATCCCTTCGCGCTGGACGCCATGTCGGCCCGCCCCTCGATCGATGGCTCATAGTTCGACCCCCCGCGGCTCAACCCCTGGAGCGCGTCGGCCCGTCATGCTATGCACGCTGCCATGAGCGTTGCCCTGCACAAGCCCATCACGTTAGCCGAATTCCTCGCGTGGGAGGAGCAGCAGGAGTCGCGTTACGAGTTCGACGGGTTCGCGCCGGTCGCCATGACCGGCGGAACCATCGCGCATGACCAAATAACCTTCGACCTGCGGACCGCTCTGGTGGCGAGGCCCGCGGGAACGCCCTGCCGTCCGCTCGGCCCAAACGTCAAGATCATAGCTGACGGGCGAGCCCGTTATCCCGACGCGATCGTCGTGTGCCGCCCGGTTTCCCCCACCGCCACCGTCGCCGCCGCTCCAGTTGTTGTGTTTGAAGTCCTCAGCGAAGGCAGCAGCGAGACGGACCTCATCGACAAGAACCGCGAATACCGCGCGACACCGTCGACCCAACGCTATGTGGTCCTGCAACAGACGCACAAGGCCGCGATTGTCTTCGTGCGGCGGCAGGATGGCTGGCTGTCGGAGATCGTCTCAGGGGATGACGCCAGGTTGGATTTGCCGGAAATCGGTATCGCGGTGCCATTGCACGAGGTCTATGCGAACTCGGAGCTGCCCGAAGTGCCACAAGAGGGAACGTCGGTGTGAGGTCCTGTCTGGCGCCGGGATTGCCTGCTGTCCGCGGTTTCGAAGCTTAAGAATTATGCAACGCGAACGACTCTCTCCAATTGCGCCTTAATCATTGCATTCCTGAATGACTTGATCAGCGCAATGGTCCTACAAGGATTTGCGGTCTCGTGCAGAAACCGGCAATCCGTCCCGCTCGTCAAAGCAGTGCTTGGCGGGGCGGAGCGTGCAAGCGAAAGTCGACGGGTTTAGCGTAGCCCCCAGCCTTTGCTGGGTCCGATTGGTCCGAGGCGGGTTGCGCACTTGCGGTGCTGCTGGCGGCGAGCACGAGGAGCAACAAAAGCAGTGATCTACGCATTCTGTTCCCTCTGGCATCTGCGAATACGATACCGACAACTGCCAGTCAGGGCGAGACGATGCGCGCGACAAGCGGGGAGTTCAAGGTTCAAGCAGACTGTGTGAAAACTCGGTCGCGCCCCCGGTCGGCGCAATATCGATGCGTCCCGGAACTATGTAGGGAATCGATTTTGCGGCGCGCTGACCGGAAGCGAATCAAAGTTGTGCAACGCCGACGCGACGGCGAGTTTGCACACAGTCTGCGAGATTTATGCACCGAGGCCAGAGCTTTGAAAAGATTGGGCTTTTTCGGTGCATAAATGAGGTGCATAAATGAGGCATGAAATACGGCTATGCACGAGTCTCGACGGACGGTCAGAGCGTCACCGCACCGGTGGCGCAACTGACCAAGGTCGGATGCGCCAAGGTGTTCCGCGAGACAGCGTGCGGAGCGCAGACCAACCGCGCCCAGCTTCGCAAGGCACTCGACCAGCTTGGCGCGGGTGATGTGCTGATGGTGACGCGGCTTGACCGCCTCGCCCGTTCGACCCGTGACCTGTTGAATACCCTCGGCACGATTGCCGACCGCAAGGCTGGATTCCGCTCGCTAGGCGATGCATGGGCGGATACCACGACCTCACATGGGCGGCTGATGTTCACCGTGCTTGGTGGCCTTGCGGATGATGCGACCTCATCCGCAGCCGGAGCGGTGAAGGGCGAGAACGCGCCAAAGCACGAGGCGTGAAGATGGGGCGCGAGCCGAAGATGACGCCCCACCAGATCAAGGAGGCGTTGCGACGCTGCGCGGCGGGAGAGCCGATGCGCGACATCGCCAGAACCTACACCGTCAGCCACAGCACGATTTCGAGGCTACCCGTAGGAGGCGCAACGAGCAGTTTTACACCTATGCCTCCGGCGAAGTAATGGATGGTCTTATGGGCAAAAGAAATTATCTTATCGAGGGCGTTTCCGGCGCCGGCAAAACGGCGGTCTGCACAGAATTACAGCGGCGCGGCTACCAGGCCATTCATGGTGACCGGGAATTGGTGTATCGAGGCGATCCGGAAACGGGTCTACCGACGGCTCCGGAAACGGATACACCGACGGCTACCTGGATGTCCGAGCACCAGATTTGGGATGTAGAGAAAGTACAAGCCTTCGTCGCCAACCAGGAGGAGGCGGTCACCTTTTTCTGCGGTGGCTCGAGGAATTTTGCTAAATTCATCGACTTATTTTACGGCGTGTTTGTCCTGGAGGTCGACCTGGACACCATGAACCGGCGGATTGATGAGCGAGTGGCACTGGACCCAACTGACTTCGGCGGAAAACCAGAGGAACGGGAACTTGCTGTGCGCTTGCATCAGACGAAAGAAGACATTCCGAAAAACGGCATCATCATCGACGCCACACGACCACTTGAGCACGTGGTGGATGAGATTCTTACGCGTACCCGGACAGTTGACTGAGCGCTGGTTGCACTCGCGACTTACCATAAACGATCTTCTGCGGCCAAGCTAACCGGTACAAAGTTGGGCTGAGAGACTTCGCCGTTCGGCGGCTCGCCGCGTCGGCGGCATCGTTCCCTCCCCGCGGAACACACACGCTCACGTTTCCCACAAGCGGTCTGCAATGGTCGGACGAGACATTCGGACTGGCCCACCACCTTTTCCAACGGCGAAACGCTAGCCCCTCGGTCTATTCACAATGGTGCGCATACGTTATGGCCGTCTGCAGGGAACGTCAACACCTTCGGCGCTTGGTAAGAACACTACCCCCGCGCCAAATGCCGCTCCACAAACTCCAACCGATCCTGCCCCCAGAATATCTCATCCCCAATCACATAGCTCGGCGCACCAAACACCCCGCGGTCCAACGCCGCCTGAGTGTCCGCCGTCCGCCGCTCCGCCCAACGCGGCTCGGCGCCAAGCCGCACCACGGCATCCGCATCCAACCCGCAATCCGTAATCAGCGCCGCCAGCGTCGCGGGATCGGCCGGGCTCGTCTCATCCTGCCACACCGCGCGCAGCACGCGGTGCGCCAGCCTGATCGCCGAAGCATCATCCATCGTCTCACGCACCCCGATCACGCAACCGGCCGTCAGCGCCTCGTTGGACGGAAAGAACTTCGGCTCGATGTTGATCGGAACATCAAGATAATCGCGCCACCGCCGCAACTCCTGCAGCCGATACGCCCGGCGCTGCGGCGCACGTTTCGGCAGCGGCAGCCCACCCGAGCCCGCAAACACCGTCCCAAAATCCACCGGGTAGATGCGCAAGCTGGCACCATACTTCGCCGCCAGAGCCTCGATCCGCCCCGCGCCCAGATGCGTCCACGGCGAATTGAGCGAGGCGTAGTAATCAATGTGCAAAGCCATAACGATCTCCCAAAGTTATGCGGCGGATCACGCAACGAACCAAGCGGCCAACTACGCCGCGTCGGGGTTTTCCAGCAGCAGCGCAATACCCTGCCCGCCGCCAATACAGGCCGAGGCAATCCCATAGCGCAACCCTGCACGCCGCAACTCGCGCGCCGCGGTCACGGACAGCCGAACGCCGGTCGCCGCCAGCGGATGGCCGATGGCGATCGCCCCGCCATTCACGTTGAGCTTGTCTTCGTCCAGCCCCAACTCGCGTGCGCAGGCCATCACCTGCGCGCCGAACGCCTCGTTGATTTCGATCCGATCGATGGCATCCAGCCGCAGTCCGACCCGTTCCAATAACGCATTTATCGCCGGGACCGGACCGATGCCCATCACCTCCGGCGCGCAGCCGACCGCAACACCGGCCACCAGCCGAGCCAAAGGTGCCGCGCCCGCGCCCCGCGCATAGGCCCCAGAGCACACCAACCCCGCCGCCGCGCCGTCCACCATGCCGGAGCTGTTGCCCGCCGTCTGCACCCCGCCGACCGCCCGCCGCAGCGCCGCCAGCGCTTCCACCGGCGAGGCCCGCACATGCGTATCGCCGGTCACGCACCCCGCTTTGCGCGACACCGCAATCCCGCGATCAGCGTAACCCTCGAGCGAAAACGTTTCGCTGCCAACCGGCACGATCTCGCCGTCCAAAAACTCCCGCGCCGCCAGCGCCCGATCGAAGCTGCGGGCAGCAAATTCGTCCACCTCGCGCCGCGTGATCTGGTAACGCCGCGCAAGCTCCTCCGCGGTGTCGCCCATCGTGCGCCCAGGCGCCGGGTCCAGCAGCGATTCCCACAGAAAATCCTGGAACTCCACCTGACCCAGGCGGAACCCACCACGCGTTGTGTATGAAGCCACCGGATTGCGGCTCATGCTCTCGGTGCCGACGCACAGCGCCACGCCGGCGTCACGATGCGTCACCGCGTCGGCGCCCTGCATCAGCACCTCGATCCCGGTGCCGCAGACGCGCTGGACCATGTGCGCCGGCACCTCGATCGGCACGCCCGAATACAGGCCGACATGCCGCGGCAGCATGTAGGCGTCGAAGCTGGATTGCGTCATGTTGCCGGTAATCACGGTGCCGACGTCATCCGCCGGCACCCCCGCACGGTCCAGCACCGCCCGCGCCGCCTTGATCCCCAGATCGGTCGGCGAGACCGCCGCCAGCCGGCCGTTGTAATCAGCAAACGGCGTGCGCACGCCGTCGAGCAGCCACGCATCGTCCCAAGCAGCGCCCACCGCGCGTGATTTCGACTTTGCGCTCATACGCGAGGTCCTCCCAAGGTCGGATATCGGACCGACCATACCGGATCGCCGTGCTGCGCGACATGCCCCCAGGCGTAACGTGACGAGCACGACCAGACGGCCGAATGTGGCGTGCCGAACCGGCTGTTGCAGACCCGCGGCCCGCCGGATAGTTTCCCGCAATGGCAACCTGGCCGGGCGCCCTACCTCCCCGGCCGGGCTTCGCGTGCCCAACAAAAACGGGACGGCAACGCGCCGGGCAATTCCGCTGCCGGCGATTGGTGAAAAGCGACTGACGATGGGCCTTCCGGAACGCCAGGGACTCTACGATCCGCGCAACGAACACGATGCGTGCGGTGTCGGCTTCGTGGCCAACATCAAGGGCCGCAAGTCGCACGAGATCATCAGTCGCGGTCTGGAAATCCTGGTCAATCTCGACCATCGCGGCGCGGTCGGCGCCGATCCGCTGGTGGGCGACGGCGCCGGCTGCCTGATCCAGATGCCCGATCGCCTGCTACGCCATTGGGCCGGCAACGCGGGCCTCAAGCTGCCGGCGCCAGGCCGTTACGCTGTCGCGATGTGCTTCCTGCCGCAGCAGGAAGCCGCGCGCGACTACGCCGTCAGCCATTTCGGGAAGGTGGTCGCCGCCGAGGGCCAGACCGTCGTCGGCTGGCGCGATGTGCCAACCGACATCACCGGCCTGGGCAACCGTGTGATCGATACGATGCCGGTGATGCGCCAGGCGATCGTCGCCGCCAGCCCGCGGCTCAAGGACCAGGACGCGTTCGAGCGGAAGATCCTGGCGATCCGCAAGCAGATCCTCAACAACGCACGCGCGATCGGCGAACAGAAGCATCTGCCCGGACTTGGCGATCTGTATATGCCTTCGTTCTCCACCCGCACGATGGTCTACAAAGGTTTGCTGCTGGCCCCGCAGGTCGGCAGCTTCTATCTCGACCTGCGCGATCCGCACACGGAATCGGCGCTCGCGCTGGTGCATCAGCGCTTCTCCACCAACACCTTCCCGTCCTGGAAGCTGGCGCACCCGTATCGGTTCCTGGCGCATAACGGCGAGATCAACACCGTCCGCGGCAACGTCAACTGGATGTATGCCCGCCGGCGCTCGATGTCCTCGGAACTGATCGGGCCCGATCTGAACAAGATGTGGCCGATCATTCCGCACGGCCAGTCCGACACCGCCTGCATCGACAACGCGCTGGAGATCCTCGTCGCCGGCGGCTACTCGCTGGCGCACGCGATGATGCTGCTGATCCCCGAAGCCTGGGCCGGCAACAGGCTGATGGGGCCAAAGCGCCGCGCCTTCTACGAATATTACGCTGCGCTGATGGAACCGTGGGACGGGCCGGCGGCAATCGCCTTCACCGACGGTCGGCAGATCGGCGCCACGCTCGACCGTAACGGGTTGCGCCCGGCGCGCTACATCGTCACCGACGACGACCACGTGATCATGGCCTCCGAAGCCGGTGTCCTGCCGGTACCGGAACAAAAGATCATCCGCAAGTGGCGCCTGCAACCCGGCAAGATGCTGCTGATCGACCTAGAGGAAGGTCGCATCATCGACGATACGGAGATCAAGCGCACGCTGGCCAACGAACACCCCTACGCCGACTGGCTGAAGGCCACGCAGTTCAAGCTGGAAGAACTGCCGGACAGCCCCGACCGCCACGCGCTGCCGCGGCCGAACGAGCTTGAAACCTTGCTGCGCCACCAGCAAGTCTTCGGCTACACGCAGGAGGACATGCAGTTCTTCCTGGAACCGATGGCGCGCGACGGCGACGACCCGGTGGGCTCGATGGGCACCGATACTCCGCTCGCGGTGCTCTCGACCAAGCCGAAGCTGCTGTACAACTACTTCAAGCAGAACTTCGCCCAGGTCACCAACCCGCCGATCGATCCGATCCGCGAGGAATTGGTGATGTCGCTGGTCTCGATGATCGGTCCGCGACCGAATCTTCTCGGCCACCACGCCGGATCGCACTACCGGCTGGAGGTATCGCATCCGATCCTGACCAACGCCGATCTCGAGAAGATCCGCGCGATCGATACGCTGGCGGGCGGCGCGTTTCGCACCTGCACGATCGACACATCCTGGCCCGCCGGCGACGGCGCAGCCGGCATGCAGCGCGCGGTGGAACGCATCTGCCGCGAAGCCACCGACGCCGTGCTTGCCGACCACAACATTCTGGTGCTGTCCGACCGCGCGATTTCCGCCGATCGCACCCCGATCCCCGCCCTGCTCGCCACCGCCGCGGTGCATCACCACCTGATCCGCCAGGGCCTGCGCGACCAGGTCGGCCTGGTCGTGGAAAGCGGCGAGCCACGCGAGGTGCATCATTTCTGCGCACTTGCCGGCTACGGCGCCGAGGCGATCAACCCCTATATCGCCTTCGAAACGCTGGAGCAACTTCGCGTACAGAACGGCCTGAAGCTGAAAGCCTACGAAGTCCAGAAGAACTACCTCAAGGCGGTCGGCAAGGGGATGCTGAAGGTGATGTCCAAGATGGGCATCTCCACCTACCAATCGTATTGCGGCGCGCAGATCTTCGACGCCGTCGGCCTGTCCAGCGCGCTGATCGAAACCTGCTTCACCGGCACCGCAACAACAATCGAAGGCGTCGGCTTCACCGAAATCGCCGAAGAAGCGGTCGCTCGTCATCGCGACGCCTACGGCGACAACCCGATCTACCGCGACATGCTGGATGTCGGCGGCGACTACGCGTTCCGCCTGCGCGGCGAGACGCATGCCTGGATGCCGGACTCGGTCGCCCGGCTGCAACACGCCGCGCGCGGCAACTCCGCGGAAGACTACGCCGCCTTCGCGCACACCATCAACGACCAGAACGAGCGCCTGCTAGCACTGCGCGGCCTGATGGAACTGCGCCTCGCCGAACGACCGGTGCCGCTCGACCAGGTCGAACCCGCCGCCGACATCGTCAAGCGTTTCGCTACCGGCGCGATGAGTTTCGGCTCGATTTCGCGCGAGGCGCACACCACGCTGGCGATCGCGATGAACCGCATCGGGGGAAAATCGAACACTGGCGAGGGCGGCGAGGAATCCGATCGCTACAAGCGCCTGCCGAACGGCGATTCAATGCGCTCGGCGATCAAGCAGGTCGCCTCCGGCCGGTTCGGCGTCACCGCCGAGTACCTGGTGAACGCCGACGACCTGCAGATCAAAATGGCGCAAGGTGCCAAGCCGGGCGAGGGCGGCCAACTCCCCGGCCACAAGGTCGACAAGAACATCGCGCGGGTGCGCCACGCAACGCCGGGCGTCGGCCTGATCTCGCCGCCGCCGCACCATGACATCTATTCAATCGAGGACCTGGCACAACTTATCCACGACCTGAAGAACGCCAATCCCAAAGCCCGCATCTCCGTCAAACTGGTCGCTGAGGTCGGTGTCGGCACCGTTGCCGCCGGCGTGTCGAAGGCGCGCGCCGACCACGTAACGATCTCCGGGTTCGAGGGCGGCACCGGCGCCAGCCCACTGACCTCGCTGACCCATGCCGGCTCGCCCTGGGAAATCGGACTGTCCGAGACGCAACAAACGCTGGTGCTGAACGGACTGCGCGGACGCATCGCGGTGCAAGTCGATGGCGGCCTGCGCACCGGGCGCGACGTGGTCGTCGGCGCGCTGCTGGGCGCCGACGAGTTCGGCTTCTCCACCGCGCCGCTGATCGCCGCCGGCTGCATCATGATGCGCAAGTGCCACCTGAACACCTGCCCGGTCGGCATCGCCACGCAGGACCCGATACTGCGCAAACGTTTCACTGGCGAACCGGAGCACGTGATCAACTACTTCTTTTTCGTCGCCGAGGAAGTCCGCGCGCTGATGGCCAAACTCGGCTTCCGCCGCTTCAGCGACATGATCGGCCGCGTCGACAAGCTGGATACACGCCGCGCCATCGACCAATGGAAAGCGAAAGGTGTAGACCTGACGCGCATCCTGCACCAGGTCAAACCGGCGCGCGACGTGGCGATCCGCAACAGCGAGACGCAAGACCACCACCTCGACAAGGCGATGGATGTCGGCCTGATCGAGGCCGCGAAACCTGCGCTCGACGCCGGCAAGCCGGTCCGCATCAGGCGCGAGATCCGCAACGTGAACCGCACCGTCGGAGCCATGCTGTCGGGCGAGATCGCGCGTCGCTACGGCCATGCCGGACTGCCGGAAGACACCATCTCGATCAGGCTGACCGGCACCGCCGGCGGCAGCTTCGGCGCATTCCTGGCGCGCGGCGTGTCACTGGAATTGATCGGAGACGCTAACGACTATGTCGGCAAGGGGCTGTCCGGCGGGCGCATCGCGGTGCGCCAACCGCCCGAGGCCAAGCGCGATCCGGCCGAGAACATCATCGTCGGCAACACGGTGCTATACGGCGCGATCGCCGGCGAAGCGTATTTCCACGGCGTCGCCGGTGAACGTTTCGCGGTGCGAAACTCAGGTGCCATTGCGGTAGCGGAAGGCTGCGGCGATCACGGCTGCGAATACATGACCGGCGGCGTCGTTGTGGTGCTGGGCGAGACCGGACGCAATTTCGCCGCCGGCATGTCGGGCGGTATTTCTTACGTCTACGATCCGAAGACCAAATTTGCCACACTATGCAATCCAGCCGGCGTGAAGCTGGAACCACTGAGCCCCGCCGACCCGACGCACGCTGACCATCCCGACCGGCCGCACCAGCGCGCGATCAGCGTCGAGGACAGCGGCATGGGCGACCTGCTGCGCTTCGATGCCGAGCGGCTGCGCATCCTGGTCGAGCGCCACCTGCTGTTCACCGGCAGCAAGCGCGCCCGTGACCTGCTGGAGAACTGGGAAACCGTGCTGCCGAACTTCGTCAAGGTCATGCCCACCGAGTTCCGCCGCGCGCTGAACGAACTGGCCGCCGAGCGCGACGCCAAAGCCGCCGCAGCGGACTGATCGATGTTGCAGGCGACACTTATACCTCGCCCGCCCTTCGCGGGAGAGGTCGAGGCGCGAAGCGACGAGGGTGAGGGTCGTGCGGCCGCAAGACCCTCACCCTTGTCGCAAGTGCTCCGCGACCTCTCCCGCAAAGCGCGGGCGAGGTAGACTCCCGACAGCCACAGGGAACCAAATCAGCATGGGCAAGCCGACCGGCTTTCTTGAAATCGAGCGCCACGACCGCGGTTACGACAAGCCCGAAATCCGCCGCAAGCACTGGCACGAATTCGTCAAGCCGCTGCCACGGCCGGAGCTGCGCGAGCAGGCCGCGCGCTGCATGGACTGCGGCATTCCGTTCTGCCACCAGGGCTGTCCGGTCAACAACATGATCCCCGACTGGAACAATCTGGTTTACCGCGACCAGTGGCGGACGGCGCTGACCACGTTGCATTCCACTAACAACTTCCCGGAATTGACCGGCCGCATCTGTCCCGCGCCCTGCGAAGCGTCCTGCACGCTGAACATCGACGACAACCCGGTGACCATCAAGACGATCGAGTGCGCCATCGTCGATCGCGGGTGGCAGGAAGGCTGGATCGTGCCGGAGCCGCCGTCGCACAAAACCGGCAAGCGTGTCGCCGTGGTCGGCTCGGGACCCGCGGGCCTCGCCTGCGCCCAGCAGCTTGCCCGCGTCGGCCACGCGGTTACGGTCTACGAGCGGCAGGACCGGATTGGCGGCCTGCTGCGCTATGGCATCCCCGACTTCAAGATGGAAAAGGCGCAGATCGACCGCCGCATCGACCAGATGATCGCCGAAGGCGTGATGTTCCAAATCAGTACCGAAATTGGCCCAGCATTGCCAATACAGACACTGCTCGCGGAACACGACTCCGTTGTCCTGTCCGGCGGGGCGGAGTGGCCGCGCAACCTGGACGTCCCAGGTCGCGAGCTGAACGGCATCCATTACGCAATGGATTTCCTGACCCAGCAGAACAAACGCGGCGCCGCCGATGACGAACAGCGCGCGGCGCCGGATGGCACAATCTCCGCCAAGGGCAAGCATGTCGTGGTGATCGGTGGCGGCGACACCGGCTCGGACTGCATCGGCACCTCGATCCGCCAGGGTGCCGCCTCGGTAACGCAACTTGAAATCCTGCCGAAGCCCCCGGTGCGCGAGAACAAGGCGCTGGTCTGGCCGGACTGGCCGACCAGGTTGCGCAGCTCACACGCGCATGAGGAAGGCTGCGCGCGCGACTGGGCGGTGACGACGAAACGCGCCGTGGGGGCGAACGGGCAGATCACGGCTCTGGACTGCGCCCGCGTCGAATGGGTGAAGGGCACCGATGGGCGGATGACGATGCACGAAACGCCGGGCAGCGAATTCGCGCTCAAGGCCGATCTGGTGCTGCTGGCGATGGGGTTCCTGGGGCCGCGACGGCAGGGGTTGCTGGAACAGGCCAGGGTGGCGCTGGATGCGCGCGGCAACGTGCGGGCGGACACCAGTGCATATGCCACCTCGGTGCCGCGAGTGTTCGCCGCCGGCGACATGCGGCGCGGGCAATCGCTGGTGGTATGGGCGATCCGCGAGGGTCGGCAATGCGCGCGCGCCGTTGATCGCGCGTTGATGGGCGCGACGGTACTGCCAGCTTGAAAAAGCCGCGGCGTCCACGAACAACGTAAGGCGGAAAAGCCTTGGCCCTCGGACCCTTGATCCGGGGGCAAGGCTTTTCCGCCCTACGTTGCTGTCACGATAAGACCGCACAGCCGGCCTCCCATTCAAATCAGCCAATCGCCACGCCAAGATACCGCACAGGACGCTCGAACCGATGGATATCAAGGAAGCCGGGCTGATCAAGGGCGACATTGCCCGGCATTGGTACTACCGCGCCAAACTGGCCGCACTACGCCGCATCACCCGCGACCTAGATCCTGTCTCCCTGCTCGACGTCGGCGCCGGAATCGGCTTCTACGCGCAGGCCATGCTGCGGGATACCGCGCTTGCACAGGCGACCTGCGTCGATCCCGGTTACCAGGCAGATCACGACGAAACCGTCGCCGACAAGCCGCTGCTGTTTCGTCGCCATATCGACACGACCGACGCCGACCTCGTGCTGATGATGGACGTGCTCGAACACGTGCCGAACGACGTCGACATGGTCGTGGACTACGTCGCCAGGGCACGGCCGGGCACGCATTTCATCATCACCGTACCGACGTTCATGTGGCTTTGGAGCGGCCATGACGTGTTCCTGGAGCACTACCGTCGCTACTCGTTGCGCCAGATCGAACACGCCTTGCGCGCGGGCGGCCTTCGCATCGAACGTGGTTGTTATTTCTACGGGGCATTGCTGCCGCTGGTGGCGGCGTCCCGCACAACCGAGCGGTTATTGCATGGCGGGCACCGGATCGCGCGCAGTCAGATGCGCGACCACGGAGCCACCTTGAACGCGCTATTCTGGACGGTGTGCCGTCTTGAGTTGCCGTTCTTCCCGGCCAACCGTCTGGCCGGCCTGACCGCCTTCGTCAGGGCGACAAAGCCCTGAAGACGCGCCTGGATCCCCGACGCCAACTATCACCAGTCCCGGAATGATCTCCGGCGCACCCGCATCGCACCACACGCGATCACGCGCCTCTCACATTACGCCCAAGTAATGTGACAAGCACATATTCGGTGTGTGCGCCGACGGCGGGACCGGGCCAGGCCACCACCAGCTCCGGCTTGTCGCCGTCCAGGCGGATCGCCGGGCCGGGGTGCAGCGTGCGGCCGACCAACGGATCGTCAATCGCCTGCACACTGGCGCGAGCGAGGAAATGCGGGTCCGCCGCGCAGTCGGCGATGTCGTACAACCGCGAACAAGGCACGTCCGCCGCCTCCAACCGCGCCTCGGCCTCCCTCGCGGGCAGTGTCGCGGCCCAGGCACCGATCACTGCATCCAGCTCCTCGCGCCGGGTGCAGCGGTCGGCGTTGCTGGCATAGGCCGGATCCTTCGCCACCCCGGCCCGGCCGATCGCCGCCATCAAACGCGCGAAGATCAGGTCGGAGTTGCCGGCGATGCACAGGAACTTGCCGTCAGCGCAACGATAGGTGTTGGTCGGTGCCGCGGTGGGGATCGCCGCGCCGACCGGTTGGCGGATGCGGCCGTCCAGCGCGTATTCGGGCAGCATCCCCTCCAGCAGGCTGAACACGGAATCGACCAGGTTGACATCGATCACCCGGCCGCGCCCGGCGCCCCCACCCACGCCGGTATCGCCCGGCGCCCCGGGTGACGCGTCCCTCTGCCACAGCGCCGCCAGCAGGCCGATCGCGGCATACAACCCGGCCAGATCGTCGCTGATCGAGATGCCGCAGCGCGGCGGTGGCAGGTCGGAGCTGCCCGGCGGATGCCCGGTCAGGTGGCGCAGCCCGCCCATCGCCTCGCCGATCGCACCGAACGCCGGGCGATCCCGATACGGCCCGTCCTGGCCGTAGCCGGAAATACGCGCAATCACCAGGCGCGGATTGGCTGCGTGCAGGACCTCCGGCCCCAGTCCTAGACGCTCCAACTGGCCGGCGCGCATATTCTCCACCAGCACGTCGGCCCGTGCCGCCAGCGCCAGCGCGGTTTCACGCTCACGCTTCAGGTCCAGCACCACCGACAGCTTGTTGCGGCCGTGGATGCTGAACCACACCGAGTTGCCGTCGACCGCCGCGCCCCAGCCGCGGAACGGGTCGCCGCCGGGCGGCTCGATCTTGATCACCTCGGCACCGAGATCGGCCAGGATCCGCGTACAGAACGGCGCCGCGATGTAGTGGCCGATCTCCAGGACCTTGAGGCCGACCAGGGGCCCGGTCCGCGTGGGCAGGGGGGTCATCGTTGGTTCCTTTTGGCCATGATACCAGGCGCGCCAAATGCTGACTCTTCCAGCATTTGGCGCGCCTGGTATCGCGCGCGGGGTTGTCGAGGGGAAGCGACCTGCGGCCGCGCGCCAAACCGAGACTCGCGCGCCGCCAGTGTCCGCATCAAAAGCCGCGATCGGGGTACGTGCAACCGGGCCGCGTTAACGTTTTATTAGGGAAATAGGTTCATACCATTGCACTGGAACCAGCCTTTGCCGGTCTCCTTGTTTCCTCGCCAAAATGGCTCCGTTCCCCCAATGGCGCGACCTACTCGGCGGTGCGCCTGCAACATTGGCGGACCGCCCTTTTTTTACCGGCCGCGACCACCACGCGGACGACCGGGCCGCGTCTGTCGACGTCCCCCGCTGCTCGTCCCGCCGCAGTTCGATGGCGGAAGGCGCTGCCCCCGGTTCAAGTCAGGGGGCACAGCTTTTCCGCCTGCCGACCCAGGGTCACTCCACCGCGACCACAAAGGTTTCGCTGCTCGCCGCATCGGCGGTCGCACGCCGCCAGGTGAACGCGATACTGTCGCCGGCGTGCGCAGCCGGCAGCTCGACCATGTGCACGCCAAGCCCGGTGTCCCGCGTTGGCGTCTCATTGCGTGTCCGCCCGCCGTCCATGCTCCACGTGACCACCGACGGCTCCGGCAGCTCGATCCGCAGGACCCGCCCGGCGGGAATGCTTGGTGTGCGCCAGTCCGGCCGCCAGGACCGCACGCGCGGTTTCTGCCGGTCGCGCTGGTAGCGCCGAACCAGCTGCGGCGCAGGTCGAACACCGCGCCATCGGCCAGCGAGGGCAACAGCTTCAGGTGCTCGGCATGCGCCCAGGCCAGGGGCATCGCGGACCCGCTTGGCCCGCCGGGCTGCAACTCCCGCTCCGGGATTGGCGGGCCGTCCCAGATCTGCTCCGGCAGCAGCTTGCCCGGGCTGGCATTCGCCTCCATCGCCGCGAGCAATCGCCTCGCTTCGGCGGCGTGACCGGCGGCGAGTTCGTAATGCGCCCGCTCGCCAGCCAGCAGCGGCCATACCCGGCCGGTTCCGGTGCCGTCGAACGGGCTGCCGTCGTCATGCTCGCCGTAGCCGTCGCCGTTGTAGCGGCGCCAGCCGGGGCCGTTCGGCAGTTCCTGCCGCAGCACATGATCGATCACCCGCACGCTGTCCACGATGCGCGGATCGTTCGGCGCACGCAGGCCGAAGCGCACCAGGGCCAGCGCGTCGGTGCTGACAAGCGACTCGGCCGGCACCTCCGTGGCGCCGATCGTGCGATTGCGCACCGCGACCGTGCCATGCGACGCGGCCCGCGCCTCGCCCGGCACCGGCGGGGCGAAGCGGACGTAGTACCCCGCCACCCCGGCCTCACGCGCCAGAGCGGTGTCGGTGACGTAGATCCAGTCCTCAATCTCGGCTTGCCACGCATCCGCGGTATCGCGCAGGAAGCCGGCGAGATCGGCGCCCCTGTCCCTCGCAGTGTCCCCTTGGTTGCCCCCACCCGTGTCGTGTTGAGTGTCCCCTTGGGTGTCCGAAGGTGTGTCATCACCAGCGAAATGCTCGGCGAGATCGGCGGCCGCCAGCAGCGCGGCGACCTCGGCGGGCAGGGTGAACGGGGTGTAGCCGGCATTCTCTTCCCAGCGGTCCTGGCTGGTGGTGGGGCCGTTGCGCACCACGAACCCGGCGGCGGCGCGGACCATCGGCCAATAGGCCGGCAGTTGCGGCCGGGCCAGCGCGCCGTGACGCCAGGCAAGGTCAACCAGCAGGATCGGCAACGCACACTCGTCGAGCTGTATGCCGTGCCAATTTGGCTTGCCGTCCAGCCAGCACTTCTGCGGCCACGAGCCGTCGGCTTCCTGCACCGCGCGCAGATAGCGCAGCACGCGGCGCACCTCCTCGAACACGCCACAGGCAAGGAACCCGCCGCCGATCTCCACCAAATCGCGCGGCCACACCAGGTGGTAGCCGCCCAGGTCGTCGCCGCCCTTGCTGGCGCCCCACGGGATCGACAGGCTGGCGATCAGCCCGCCCGGCAAGGTGGGAGTTTCATGGCACCGCAGCACCGCGGTGCTGACGCGATAGGTGTTGTGCCCATCCACCCGCCGGTCCAGCGAGCGCAACCCGGCCTGCCAGGTTCGCCAACCGGCGGTGTAGCGCTCAACGATGCTGGAGAACGCCGTCTGCGCGCTGGCGCGGGCGTGGCACGCCGCCTCGTCCGGCGCGCGGCCGAAGCCCAGCACCAGATGCACCGGAGCATCCCTGGCCAGCTGCTGCTCCGCCGCCAGCGCCACATTGCCGTCCGCGGCGCGATCCCAGGCTTCCGTCAGGTAGCCGTGCTCATGCAGCTGCTGCCAGCCATCGGACACGCCGACGAACCCGACCGAGGCCGCGGCAAACTCCCGGTCAGCGCATAGGCCCAGCACCGTGCCATCGCCCTCGGCAAACTGCACGCGGCTGCCCTTGTAGTCGCCGATCCAGGCGGTATTGTGCGCCCCACCGTTCACCAGATGCGGCGCCAGCAGGGCGAACAGCCGCAGCTTCGGGCCTTCCAGCACCTCGAGCTGGACCTGCTGCAACACCACATCATGCCGCGGATCAGCGACGATGCGCTTGGTGATGCGGAAGCGGCCGCCGAGATGGGTGCTGACGACCTGGAACGCGGGCACCCCGTCTTCCAGGGTGGTGGATTCGAAGCTGCAGTCGCGCTTCTCCTCCGCGAAGAACCCGGCGCCGTCGGTGACCAGCAACCCGAAATCGCGGGTGCACGCCTGGTCCACGGGCGGGAAATAGACCTCGTTCACGATGCCGTGGCTGACGGTGAACCAAACACGGCTCACCGGCGACAGCGCCGACCTCACCCCGGTCTTCGCCGACTAGGTCCAGCGCGCCTCAATCCCGGGCCACCCCGGTGCGTCTGTCACGCCTCGACCCCGCCATCACCTGCTCCACCGCGTCGCCGAGAACAATCTGACCACTGACCTCAGACCCATGCGCCGCCGCGCATCAGCGGCTCCGAGGTGCCGTCGGCCGCGATGCCGTCCACATCGACCTGGGCCGAACCGATCATCCAGTCCACATGGATCAGGCTCCTGTTGGCGCCGCGTGCCCACAGCGCCTCGGTGCCGGCCGCGCCGCCATCGGTGAAGCATTTGCTATAGGATTGGCCGAGCGCAATGTGGCTGGCGGCATTCTCGTCGAACAGCGTGTTGAGGAACAGCAGGCCGGTCTGGGCGATCGGCGAGGCGGCGGGAACCAAGGCGACCTCGCCCACCCGACGGGCACCCTCGTCGGTGGCGATCATTCGCTCCAGCACTTCCTGGCCGCGTCGAGCGTGGGCCTGGACGATGGCGCCGGCCTCGAAACGGACCTCGATGCCGTCGATCAGCGTGCCCTGGTGGGACAGCGGCTTGGTGCTGGCGACGGTGCCGTCCACGCGCTGGCAATGCGGGGTGGTGAACACCTCCTCGGTCGGGATATTCGGGTTGCCGGTGACGCCGTTCGCCGCGGTGGTCAGGCCACCCATCCAGCGGTGCTCGTCGGCCAGGCCAATGCGCAGGTTGGTGCCCGGGCCGCGATATTGCAGCGCGGCGTAGCGCTTGGCGTTCAGCTGGTTGCGGCGCGCCATCAGCGTGGCGTTGTGCGTCGCCCAGCCGGCGATCGGATCATCGGTGGTGACGCGCGACGCGGTGAAGATCGCCTCCCATAGCCGGGCCATCGCCTCCGGCTCGGTCAGCGTCGGGAACACCGCGCGCGCCCAGGCGGGCGTGGCGCAGGCGACGATTGTCCAGTTGATGGCCGATGTGGTGATCAACTCCAGCGCCGGGCGGTAAGCGATCGAGCGGGCGCGGTTGGCGCGCGCGACTTTGTTGGGATCCTGGCCGGACAGCAGGTACGGGTCGTCGCCGACGATGGCCAGGCGCGCCGCGCCGTCACGGAACGCCGCGGCCATGCCCTCGTATAGCCAGTCGGCGGCGATGTCGAAGCCGGCGTCCGCGGCGTGCTGGTAGCGCAACATGCCGGCAGCATCATCGGCGAAGAACGTCGTAACCAGCGAGGCGCCAGCGCGATAGGCGTGCTCCGTGATGCGCCGCGCCAGAGCGACGGCCTCGAGCGGCGCGGTCATCACCAGTTGCTGCCCCGGTTGCAGGCCGCCAAGGCCGACGCGCACGGCGACCTCGGCCAGACGGTCGAGCAGGCTTGCATGGGACAGGCCGGTCACGTCGTCCATATTGGTCTCCAAGGCGCTGCGAGGGTTCCAGACCGATGGTGGCTTGCGGCCCAAGGTCAGGCAATCGGGGGAGCGAAGCAAGATCAGGGCTCTGCCCTGAAACCCGCCAGGTGGCTTTGCCCCCTGGACCCCCACCAGGGGGGGAGCCTCTGGACTCCATCCATTTTGATTGGGGGCACGGGAGGGGGACGGAGCAAAGCCCCGACCTTGCTTCATTCAAGCGCGAGAC
>DASRQX010000113.1:0-2686 GCA_035696165.1 Acetobacteraceae bacterium
TCGCCGGCACTGAAGCAATTGACGGTTCCGGATCTCGGAATACTCTGTCTGTGCGCACCGCGGACACTTGAAGCCCTCAGGCCAGCGCCAGGCAAACCATGCCTTCCGGCACGCCTCCTCGTCTGGATAGCGCTGTTCGAAAGCATCATCCGAGAGGCCCTTCTGGTGCTGCACGCGGTTGCGAGGCATCGTTTTGATCCTGAAAATCGGCGTCTTTTCAGGATGATATTACTTCATTATTTAGCTGAGTGTCGATGGTAAGCAGGAAGGACATTATCAAATATAGGCCGAGTTACGCAGGTTGTTCCTGGCATCACCGACAACGAGCAGGCGCGGGCCTTCGCTGGCTGAACGCCGTTGTCGCGCGCGACGCCACACTCCAGGTCCAGTCATGATGATCGGAGGTTGGTGCGCCTTAGACCGGCCGGATCGCGAGCATGATGCGTTCATGACGCCGAAACAGCAGTACAGATAAATCGAGGATCTGCTTCCACGGACAGTATTTGCGGTTGATAAGCCGCATACCGCGGACGAACTCTTCGCCGCTGACGACCTTGGCGTGGGCATTGATCCATTGGCCGGACACGGTCCCACGCACGTCGCACGGGGCGATCTTGACCCCGCTGCTGTGGCGGATGCGCTTCGCTTTGCCCGAATCTGCGGTTGTGTAGACATAGAGCTTCGGAGTGTTGCCAGCTGGAGCATCCGCCGGCGTGACTGCAAACCAGACAGGGGTCCGGACACCCTTGCCGCTTTTGCGGTAAGTTTCCAGATTCAGATACTTCTTGCCGTCGAGTGCGGCTAGTACCGCTGAAGCGTCCATCTGGCTGCGACTATCCCTACTCCGCTGGGGCCGGGGCCAGGCGTTCTTGCCCGCTGCGGCCGATGAACAGCACCATCAATGCCGCGCCGAGGCATAAGAGGCCAGCGAACATAAAGGCTTCGAGATAGGTGCCGAGCGCGGTTCGCAGGGCCCCCGCGCCAAACGCGGCCATCGCCGCGCCGAGCTGGTGCGCGGCGGCGATCCAGCCGAACATGATCGGGCCACGCGCAGCGCCGAAGATCTGCGCAGTCAATCGGACGGTTGGCGGCACGGTCGCGATCCAATCGAGCCCGTAGAACACCGCGAACAGCGGCAGGCCGTAAAAGGAGACGTCGAAGGCAAAGGGCAGGTAGACCAGAGACAGCCCGCGCAGCGCGTAATACCAGGCGAGCAGCCCGCGATTGCTCCACCGGTCGCTGAGCCAGCCGGACAGCGTGGTGCCGATGAAATCGAAGATCCCCATCGCGGCCAGGAGGGTCGCACCCGTCACTTCGGGGATGCCGTGGTCGATGCAGGCGGGGATCAGATGCGTGCCGATGAGGCCATTGGTTGAGGCGCCGCAGATGAAAAAGCTGCCAGCAAGCAGCCAGAAATCGCGCGAGCGCATCCCGTCGCGCAAGGCGAGCAACGCCGTAACTGCCGGATTACCGTGCGCTCCTGCGGCGGGCATGGCGCCGGGTTCGGCGCCATAAGGGGCCAGCCCGATATCCGCGGGCCGGTCGCACATCAGCAACGCCACGACCGGGATCATCGCGACCGCCACCGTGGCGACAACCCAGGATACGCTTCGCCAGCCATGATTGACGGCGAGGCTCGCCAGGAACGGCAGAAAAACCAATTGGCCGGTCGCTGTGCTCGCCGTCAGCACCCCCATGACGAGCCCGCGACGCACCGCAAACCAGCGCGACACGACGGTGGCGCCGAGCACCAGCGCGGTGGTGCCGCTGCCGGTGCCGACGATGACGCCCCACAGCAGCACGAGCTGCCAGGGCTGCGTCATTAACGGGGTCAGAGCCACGCCGGTCGCGATCAGAGCGAGGGCCGCCAGCATCGTGCGGCGCAGCCCAAACCGGTCCATCACCGCCGCGGCGAACGGTCCGATCAGCCCGTAAAGGAGAATATTGACCCCGACCGCGAAGGATATCGTCGCGCGCGACCATCCGAACTCGGTCTCGAGCGGTACGATCAGAACGCCGGGGGTGGCGCGCACGCCCGCGGCCGCGAGCAAGGTCAGAAAGGTGACCGCGGCGATTATCCAGGCGTAATGCAGCTTTCCCAGCCTTGCCATTGATCCTGCCTTCGACTATCTCGATCAGGCGAGAGTGTGGGAGACAGGTCTGTCTACTGTCAAGCAACGCCACGCCGAGCAGGACAGGAATGTCGGATGAGCGGATCGGAAGAGAGGAAGCCGGTACGCCAGCGCATCATCGAGACCGCAGCGGAGATGTTCTATCGCGAGGGCGTCCGGGCGGTTGGCATCGACGCGATCATCGCGCGCTCCGGCGTTGCGAAGATGAGCCTTTATCGCAATTTCACATCCAAGGATGCGCTCGTCGCAGCCTGGCTTGAAGAGCGCGACGCGGCGTTTTGGCGGCGCTGGGACAGGGCAGAGGCGACATGCCCCGGCGACTCTCGTGGTCAGCTCGAGGCGATTCTCGAAATGGTCGCCGCGCGGGTCGTGCAGCCCGGGTGGCGCGGTTGCCCGTTTCTGAACACCGGCACCGAATTTCCGGGGTCCGACCACCCGGCCCGTGCCGTGATCCTCGCCAACAAGCGCGCCGTCTACGACCGATTGCGGGCGCTTTCCACCGCAGCCGGGGCTCGTGATCCCGATCTTTTGGCCCGGCAGCTCCAGCTCGTGAT
>DASRQX010000114.1:0-5117 GCA_035696165.1 Acetobacteraceae bacterium
GCCGCTACCCCCGTCATGCCGGCGAAGGCCGGTATCCACGACTTTCTTTGCTGCAACGAAGGCAAGTCGTGGATACCGGCCTGCGCCGGCATGACTGGGGGCAGCACCGAAGAGTCGATCATTCGGGCGCCTGGTATAATAAAGGCAGGACGTGGACGCGGGCATGCGCCGACACGACGGTGCGGGCACCGCCGAAGAGTCGACCATTTGGATGCCCGATACTACGGTTCTTCCATGTCGGGGTACTGCTCCGGCACGTCGCCGTGCGTCGCCAGTACTTTCGGATACTGCGTCCTTGGTGTCTTCTTCCCCGTGCTGGTCAACGTCACCTGGAACAGCCACTCGTCGCCGTAGTCGTACAGCAACGTCATCCGGTGGCGTGGCTTGGGAAACACGGTGGAGACGGCGGTCCGCTTAACGCTCAATGCGTCGCTGTCCGTCTCCTCCAGGTCGGCGAACAACTCGTATTTTGGCTCTGCCCGCATCAGTGTGCCGGGTGTCTTGCCGCTGTAGAATCCAAACGCATGGTCGAAATCAAACCCGAACGCGGCCACGATGGCTTCCGCGAGGTCGTGCAACGACGCGTCACTGGCGATCTCGATGTCACGGTAGACTTTCGCATCGCCCTTCAACGCAGCGCGGAAGATATGGGTCGACATCTGTGCCATCCCCGGCTCCGTGATGCGTTGTCCCGACGATCCTAGCCGTCCCCCAGCGGCATCGCTATCGCCACCCGAGCAGCAACCGCTCGACGCGCCCGATCAGCCACGCCACCCCCAGACCCAAGACCGACAGCACCACGATACCGGCCAGCAGGTTGCCCGTGTCGTACAGATTCCCGGCCGCCAGCACGAAGGCGCCGATCCCGCGGTCCGCGCCGATCATTTCGGCTGCAACCAGCAGAATGATCGCGATCGAGGCGGTGACGCGGAAGCTGCTCAGCAGCGCGGGAAGCGCGCCGGGCAGCACGATCTTGCGCACGATCGCCGCATGTGACAGGCCGAAGCTCTGGCCCATGCGGATCAGCCCGCGCGACACGTTGTCCACCCCGCCAACCGTTGCGATCACCGTCGGGAAGAACACACCGAACGCCAGGGTAACGATCTTCGAGCCCTCGCCGATGCCGAACCAGATGATGAACAATGGCACCAGCGCGATCTTCGGAATCGGAAACAATGCCGAGACCACCGCCATCCCGGGCGAGCGCGCCGCGGACCACAGCCCCACCGCCAGGCCGACCGAAATTCCGCAGACGGTACCAATCGTCCAGCCGATCGCCAGTCGCGCCAATGAGGCCGACAGATGCCGCCACAGCCCACCGCTGATCGTCAGGTCATGTCAGGTCATACAGCGCGGCGGCGATCGTGACGGGCGCCGGCAGGAACAGGCTATGGATCAGGCCGAGCGAGGCGCCAGCCTGCCACAGCAAGACCAGCCCGATCAGCGTCGCCGCTCCCGCCAGCCCATGGTCGCGCGGCGCGAAGCCACCGCCTCGGAACGCTACCGGACCGTCAAGCCGGGGCATCGTTCACCTCGCCATCATGCGGCCGCCGGATGCAGCGTCGGTTCAAGCGCATCGTCCGGAAAGACCTGATGATACCGCTGCATCAGTTCGCCGAGCAGTCCCCTTGCCTGAGTCCACTGCCTGCCCTCACCGGTGGTCACGTCGTGGCGCAGCTTATGCACTTGCCGTCGATACTCCGGCTCGCGCGCCTTGAGCCTGCCCTGTCGCAAAGCGTCTTTGTATTGCTCACGCAGGAAGTCATAGGCCACCAGTTCGCTCAAAAGGATCGTGATCAACTGCTCAGCCTGGGTCGGTTCATATTCCACCAGGTCCCACATCGCGTGCCGCGCGCTCTCCAGCGCGAGGAACTGCATGTATATTATGTCCTTGATCGCCAGATTCCACGCGTCAACATCGTCGCTGCCCGGTTTCGGATGTGACAGTTCCGCCAGCTTGCGTAGCTTGTCGCGCATGACCTTCATATAGGTGTAGAAGGCGGTGATCGGCTTGACCACGTCAGCTTCCAGCAACTGCAAATCCTTCACCGAGGCGTCGAACACCGGGAAATAGCTCTCCTGCGAGGTGAAACGACCGTCAACCGGCATCTCATCCCGCGCGCGCGACGGCGCTGTCGTTGCGGCCTTGTCGACGAACTGATCGACAAAGCGCTGCACCATGTCGACCACGATGGCGACGCGGCACAGCGTGGCGATCTCACAGGCAAACAGGTCCACGATCCCCAGGCGGGCGCTGCCGGACTGGTACGTCCATGCCAACACGCCGCATCCCACGGCCCCGATCGCGCCGATGAACGTACCGCTGTTGCTGATGGCCTCGAACGCATACCGCACCAGCAGCCAGACGCCGTGCGTGTTTTCAACTGCCGGCCAATTGGCCATGATCGTGTGCCAGAAATCGAATCCGACGGCGAGGACAGAGGCCACCAGGATGATGATGATGGTGGTCCAGAAGATCAGCCGCAGATCGGCAACATGTCGCGAGCGCCCCAGCCGCACGTAGGTGGCGGATTCCTCACCCTGGTGAAGCTGCCGCAGTGTCGCCGTCGGCCACAGGTAGGAGAGCATGCTCGCGCCTCCGCTGGTTTGGCCGGAAAATTCAAGCACAGCACGATGGATCGGGCAGTGAATTGCGTCACAGTGGTGTCATACCAGCGGCCGAAAGAATTGACGAACGCTGCCCTTCCCCCGTCATGGCCGGCCTTCGCCGGCCATGACGGGTGGAGAGTCGGGACTTTCGGGCGCCTGGTGTCATACTACGCGGTGTGCGCGATCGTCTCCCGTTCCGCTGCCGCGGCGTCATCGCGGATCATGCGCCATAGCTCGGCTTCGACCCGCACCAGATCGGGATCGCCCGCCTGCCGCCCGGCCAGCTTGCGGTCGATCCGCAGCACCGCGCGCACCCGCCCCGGCCGGCGCGACAGCACGACGATCTGCTGGCCCAGCCGCGCCGCCTCGGCCAGGTTGTGCGTGACGTAGACCGTGGTGGTCCCGGCGCGCTCAATCAGCGCGGCGAACTCGTCCAGCAGCAGGTCGCGGGTCTGCGCATCCAACGCCGAGAGCGGTTCGTCCATCAGCAGGCAGGCGGGGCGCACCGCCAGCGCCCGCGCGATGCCGACCCGCTGGCGCATTCCACCGGAGAGCTGCCTCGGCCAGGCCCGCGCGAAGTCGGACAGGCCGGTCAGCGCCAGCACCTCGGCGACGCGCGCGGCCCGCTCGGTACGCGGCAATCGTTCCTCCAGCACCAGCGAAACGTTGCCGGCAACGCTCCGCCACGGCAGCAACGCGAAGTCCTGGAACACATAGGTCAGCGGATTGAGGCAATCGTCCGCCACGACGCCCTGAGCACGCACCGCCCCGCCGCTCGGCGCCAGCAATCCGCCCATGATGCCGAGCAGCGTCGACTTGCCGCAGCCGGACGGGCCGACCAGCACCAGCACTTCGCCCGGTTCGGCCGTCAGGTCGATGCCGTCCAGCACCGGCAGATCACGATAGGCGTGCCGCACGCCGGCCAGCACGAGCCGCAAGCCGGCCATCACCGCGTTGGCAGGAAGCGCGTGTCGATGAGGCTGGCGGGCAGGTTCGCGGCGTCCGGGCCGGGTTTCACCAAGCCTTGCGCCACGAACCAGTTGTACTGCGCTTCGACATCGGCCACATCCAGCGCGCCGCCGGCGTCATAGTAGCCGACCCCGTCCAGGATCTTTGCCCGCGCCGCCGGATCGCCGGTGAAGACGTATTTGGTGATCAGCGGGATCATCGCGTCGGCCTTGGCGTCAGTGATCGGCCGCCCCTGCGCGTCCAGGCGCAGGAACGCGTCGCGATAGTCATCAACGCCCTTCTGGTAGGCGCCGGCGAAGCGATGCAGCACGTCGGCCTGCTGGGTGACCATCCGCTTGGTCGCGAACAGGGCGGTGATCTGGTACGGCACGATGTCGCCGACCCAGCCGATGATGTGCGCCTGCCCGTTCGCCGCCAGCGGTTTCGCCATCGAGGCGATAGCGATCGTCGCATCCACCTGCCCGCTCTGCACCGCCGCCACCATGTTGGGCACCTGTTGCACCGGCCGCAGCGTCAGGCTCTTAAGATCGAACCCCTTGGCCTCGGCGATGCGCCCCAGCATGTAGTGGAAGGACGAGCCATACTGGGTGATCGCCAAGCTGTGCCCAGCCAGCTTGTCGGGTGAGGTCACTCCGGACTCAAATGCCTGGTTCGACACCAGGATGGCGGAGCCTTCGTAGCCGCGCTGCTCGTGCAGGCCGCCGCCGACTATCTTCAGCGCACCGGTCGCCGCCAGTGCGAAGAAGCCGCCGGTCAGCGCGGTGACGCCGACATCGATGTCGCCGGCAACCGCCGCGGCGGCGATCGGTTGCGCGGATTCGAAGAAGGTGAATGCCAGCTCGATGCCGGCGTCGCGAAAGTAGCCGCGCTCCTGCGCGATGTAGAACGGCGCCGGCGACAGCGTGTGCAGCAGGCCGAGGCGCACGGGGGCGGTGGCGTGGGCAGGCGGCGCGATCAAAGGCCACGCGCGCGGCGCGATCAAAGTCCATGTGTGGGGTGCGATCGCTCCGGCCAGAATTGCGAGCGTGGCGCGGCGACCCAATCGATCGATATTCATGCGCCGGTCCTAGCGGCGCAGCGGCAGCGTGCCAAGCAGGCCGACCACGCCGCCCGCCATCAGGTAGAAGGCTGGGATCATATGGCTGCCGGTCACCGCGATCAGCCAGGTGATCACCAGCGCCGCCGTGCCGCCGAACACCGAGACCGCGATGTTGTCCGACAGCCCCAGCCCGGTCGCCAACGCGCGGTTCGGGAACATGTCGCTGATGCCGGTGAGGATCGGCCCCTGGTACAGCGCGATCACCACCCCGAACACGAGCTGGTAGATCAGCAGCGACACCAGGCTGGGTGAATCGTTGATGAAAACGAACATCGGCCACGCCAGAATGATCAGCAGGCTCGGCGCCAGGCGCAGGAAAAACCGCGGGCCGAAACGATCGACGAAGTGACCTACCACCGGGATCAGCGCCCCGGCCGTGACGGTCCCGAACATCGTCGCGGCGAAACCGGCGGACTGCGGCAGATGCAACGTGCGAACC
>DASRQX010000115.1:0-34774 GCA_035696165.1 Acetobacteraceae bacterium
GAAGGAAAGTCGTGGATGGCCGGCCTTCGCCGGCCATGACGGGTGGAGAGTCGGGACTTTCGGCCACTGGTATTATTCGGCCCCGGCACGTGGCGCGCGTTCCTCGGCGAAATGCCCGACACCGATCGCGTCTACACCTCCGGCAGCATCAAATTCGCCGATTTCATCTCGGTCTTCGCCGGCGCACGCATCGCCGCCCGCTCAATCGAGACGGCGACTGTGATCCAGGCAGCGGTGGCCGTCGCCATGACGGCGCTTGTGGCGCTGGTGTTCCTGCGCCGCGTTCCCATCGCGGCCCGCAACGCCACTTTGCTGGCCTGCACGCCGCTGGCCGCCACTGTGCTCATGCCCAGCGACCAGATTATTGTGCTGGTCGCCGGAGTGCGGTTGTTGCGCGACGCCCGGCGCGCCCCACTCGGCTCGGTCGAGGTCGCGACCCTTGCCGCCGCCTATCCGCTGTCGATGCTCGCACCGCTGCTGTCGAGCGTCCAACCGTTCCCAAACTATGTCGCGCTGCAACTGGTGTTCGCCGCGATCTGCGACCGCCGCGCGTTGATCGCCAACACCCACCGGCGAGAGGATTGACGAACCGGCAAAAGGATTGCTCCACCCGCGGGGGAAAGCCTTGACCCACCGGCGCTGCCCACCCCCATCACGCCGAGGGCGGGACGGATCTGCGAATCAGTGCCTGGAGTCGAACCCAAGGAAGCCGGCGCCGGGGTTCGGCGTCCCCCCATCGCCGGCGAACAGCCGCGGCGCAACCGGCGCAACCTGTGCTGCTTGCTTCGCCGCCGGCGTCGCCGGCACGCGCGCGGCGGCCTTGGTTTGGCCGGCCACGGGGGTCTTGCCGGACCTCGCCGCGTGGCCGGAACCCGGCTTCGCGGCCGGACCCGTCTGCGTCGTCTGCACCGGCCCGCGACGCCCAGGGCCGCTGTCGCCATTGCGCAGGGACAGCAGCAGGAACGTGATGTCGTTGCGACCCAGGTCCACCGACATATCGAGCGGCGACAGGCCCAGGACGCTCTGCCCGCTAAGGTCGGCACCGCGATCGATCGCATCGCGCGCCGAGCCGATGTCGCCGCGGTTGATCGCGTCGAACAGCGCCTCGGTCGGGTCCGCGATCGGCCCCCCCTGGGCCGGCACCGCCCCGCCGCGCGAGACCGCGCCGGGCAGCGCGTCCGGCGGGGCTTGCGGCGGCTTGTAGGCATTCTTCGGCGCCAGACCTGGCGCCGGGCCGACCAGGCTCGACGGGTTGCTCCCGGAGGGCACGACTATCCCGTTCGGGCTCTGGCTGATCTGCGCGTCAGCTGGGCGGATACCGGCGCACAGTGCCAGACCCACCGCCAATGACGGCAGGATGACCAGGCTTGGGATAACCGGCCTTGTGGTACCCAACCTGGCGACGACACTCCTCGGGCGCGCCTGGAAAACCTGCATAGGACCCCCTGTTATCTTTCTCAAACCCGATTCAGCCACCACAATCCTGCATTCAGATACGCCGCATACGTCGTCCAGGCCAGGCATGGTAGCATCAACCACCCCGCCGCGGGCAGCAAACGGCCAAAGGCACGCAGTGTCAGCGCCACCAGGACCACCAGCACCACGCTCACCGCCAGCGCCAGCGTGATCTGGTGCAGTCCGAAGAACACCGGGGTCCACAGCGCGTTGGCCGCGATCTGCCAGCCCCAAAGCCGCAGCTCCGCGCCGGCGCCGACCTGGCGCCAGACCAGCCAGGCCGCCGTCCCGATCGCCACGTACAGCGCGCCCCAGACCGCCGCGAACAGCCAGTCGGGCGGCGTGCCCGGCGGGTGCGTCAGTGACAGATACCAGCCGAGCGCGCTGCTGCGTAGCAGCGCCGCATCGGTCGCGCCTACCAGTAGGCACAGGCCGACGAACCCGACCAACGCCAGTACCACGGCCCGCGGCGGCGATGCGCGCGGCGTCAGGCCACGACCACCTCGGTCATCTACGTTCAGGAAGACACACCTCCCCTTTCACCGCCCGGCTCGCGCCGCCGGTTTGCCGCACCTAGGCGCCTTACCATCGTACGCCTTAGCTTCCCTCGCGCCGCCACCCAAGCACCAGCAGTCCGAGCATCAGCGGCAACGCGATCCAGGCCGGCAGCAGCGCCAGCGCGGTGATCCCGGTCACGATGTGGTCGTGCCGTCGCTCGAGGCCGATCCAGGAGCTGCCCGAGGCGACGTTATCCGGCTCGGTCCGGCGCAGTTCCGGCACATCCGGCGCGGCACCCGGTTTGCCGGTGTCAAGCCAATGCACGCCGCCGCCGGATGCGCGGACCAGCTTATTGACCAGTGTCGCCGTGGCCCGCAGGTCGGACAGTTCCAGCGGATTGGCCGTGCCGGCCGCGGCGTAGGCGGTCATGCCACCGCTGGCGATCTGCCACACCCCGGGCGTGCTCGCCGCCACGCTCGCCGCCGCTCGTCCGGGCGCCGTCTCCGCCAATTTCACCGTCCTGGTCTTGCCGTCGGGATCGGTCACCACCGCCTCGGCCGGCGGCGCCGGATCGATCGAACGCCGCCCGATCGTCAGCCGTCCGCCGGCCACCTTCGCGGTCAGCGCGTTCTCCTCCAGATCCGGCTCCTGCATCAGCCAGTGGGCGATGCGGCGCAGCAGCTCCGCTTGTGGCCCGCCACCCTGATGGCCACGCGACCACAGCCAGATCTGGTCCGACAGCAGCAGCGCCGACCGGCCGCGGCCGACACGGTCGGCGATCAGCAGCGGCGCGCCATCCGGTGCCCGCATCAGCACCTCGCCCCGCACGTCGATCGGGTCAATGCGGCGATACCAGGAACCCCAGGTCGGCTCGCCGCCAGGTTTCCCCGCCGCGGGTTGGCCCGCGGCCGTTTGCCCCGTTGGAGTTTGCCCCGCGGTGGTTTGCCCTGTCGCAGTTTGCCCCGGTGCGGGCTGGTCCGTTGCCGCATGGCCGGGTACTACCGGCTGCTCAGGCACATTGGCGCCCGGCAGATCCTCCGTCACCGGATGCCTGGCACCCAGCGCCGTGACCATCGGGCGGAACGGCTCGTCCACCACCGCGTCGCGGCCGGCCGGGGCCGCCGGAAGCACACTGCCGAGCGGCGTCGCCGCCAGGCTGGTGGTGCCGGAGAACTCCGGCCCAACACTCAACAACAACGCCCCGCCGTCACGCACATGCCGCGCGATATTGGCGATATAGGGCAGCGGCAGCAGGCCGCGATTCTGGAAGCGGTCCAGGATGATCAGGTCGAACTCGTCGAGCTTCTCCAGGAACAGTTCGCGCACCGGAAACGCGATCAGCGCCAACTCGTTCAGCGGCGTCAGGTCGTCCTTCTCCGGCGGCCGCAGGATCGTGAAATGCACCAGGTCAACCGATGGATCGGCCTTCAGCAGCCGCCGCCAGGTGCGCTCCCCAGGGTGTGGCTCCCCCGAGATCAGCAGTACTCGCAGCCGGTCGCGCACGCCGTTGATTTCAACCACCGCGCGGTTGTTCAGGGCGGAGACCTCGCCGGGCAACGCCTCGGCCGACAGCTCGACCACCGTCGGGCCGGCGCGCGTGATCGGCACCTCGATCCGCTGCTCGCGCCCCACCGGCACGCTTTCCACCTTGGGCGGCTCGCCGTCACGCCGGATCGTGAGCCGCGCGGAACCGGGGCCGCTCAGCAGCGAATGGGTGACACCCAGATCCTCGATGACCGCGCGTAACGTCACGCTGTGGCCGACGATGCCGTAGCCGGGCGCCTCGATCACCCGCAGGCGGCGATCGGTCTCCTCGCCCTTGGCCGGGATCAGCACGTTCAACGGCGCGCCGCCGGGCGGAGTGTCCGGAATGTCGTGGATCTGCCCATCGGTGATCGCGATGGTGCCGGCAAAGCGCGAGCGGGGGATGTCGGCCAGCGCCTGGTCCACCGCGCTGAACAGCCGGTCGCCCGCATCGCCGCGCTCCGGCACCGTTATGGTGCGCAGCTCAAGATCGTGCAGCTTCGCCGCCTGCGCCTGGATCGACGCGGCGGCCGCCTGCGCCAGTCGGGTGCGGTCGCCGAGCTGCATCGGGGCGGTCTGGTCGACCACCAGCAGCCCGACATCCGGCAGTGTCTCGCGCGTCTCCTGCACCACCCGCGGTCCGCTGAGCCACAGCAGGATCACCGCGAAGCCGGCGATCCGCCAGACCACGCCGCGGGCCCGGCGCCACACCGCCGGCCCGAGTGCCAGCAGCGCGAGCACGCCGAGTGCCAGCAGCAGCCAGACCGACACCAACGGATCGAAGCGCAGCGCGGCGATGGCTTGTTCAAGGTGCATGCAGGCTACCGGTCGCGGGGAGGGGGCATGTGGTGGTGATCACGCCGTGCGGCCAGGCGCGTGAGGCGCAGATGCCTGCGCCCGGGCGCATGGGGCCACGCGCGTGAGGCCGGCCGGCGTTATCACCCCGGCCCCGATGCGCAGTGGCGGTCAGGTCCGGCCAAAACTGGAGCGGGTGCCGCATAATGCCCTTCTATAGCAGGTTCGGACGAGGCGGGGATCACGTTCCGCCGACGAGTAGTGTCTCGGTTTGAACATAATCCTACTCGGCGGCCGTGGCGCGACCGTCGGCCAATCGCTACATTGATGGGATGAGTGAGCGACATCCTTTGCCCAACGGGCACGTCATCATGGTTATGACGCCAAACCCCGACGCACAGCCCACGTACCGCGCCTACCTCGTGGCGGAGGATGACCCGGTCAAGGCACGGTCCCTCATGGCGCGATATGTCGGCCTGGATGAAGTCGCGTATGTCTTGGCGGCCTTCCCGGATGTGTTGCGGCAGATACCGGGCCTGGAGCCTGGAGGCGCGATGCGCCTATGAGCACCAATCATCCCAGGCGCTCCCGCGACCCCAACCAGCTTGCCAAGCTGCCCAACTAGCTTGCCAAAGTGAGCGTCGATTTGGCGTCAGGCGAGCGGAGTGAAGCGTCGATCCTTTCGGTGCTCGGTATAACGTGATGGGGTCCCATGTAACGTGACGGGGCTTAGTGGCAACCTGCACGGTCAGTTTATTGCGCGTCCAACACCGACCGCACAGCCTCGGCAAGCGTGTGCCGCCGATAGGGCTTGCGCAGCACCGGCTGCCGATCGTGCTGCCCGTCGACCTCGCCCGACAGGTCGCTGGCGTAGCCGGTGGTGAACAGCAGCTTCAGCCCGGGTCGCAGACGCCGCGCCGCCTCGGCCAGATCGTAGCCTGACATGCCTCCCGGCATCACCATGTCGGTGAACAGCAGATCGAACATCTCATCGGACCGCAGGACGCCGAGCGCCGCCGGCCCATTCGCGGCGACGCTCACATGATAGCCCAGCGCGATCAGGTGACGCCGCGTCACATCCCGCAACGTGGGATTGTCGTCGGCCAGCAGGATTGTTTCGTTTCCACCGGGATCGAGCGGGGCCGCCCCCGCCTCCGCCGCCACCTGTGCGGGAGCGGCGCCATCCGGCGCTCGCGGCAAATACAGCCGGATCGTCGTCCCAACGCCCACCGCGCTCTCGACCCGCAGATCGCCACCCGGCTGCCTGGCAAAGCCGTACGCCATGCTCAGAGCGAGAAAATCTTTCGGGCCTTGCGATGACAGCCCGCTGCATGTTGTGTCGTCTTCGATGATATACTACCACACCATGTGTCCATCATGGTGGAATTCGAAAGATTTTAACGCTCTCAGGCCAAGGCCGGAGCCGGCACCTGGTGGCTTGGTCGTGAAGAACGGCTCGGTCACCCGCTCGATCACCTCGGGCGTCATGCTAGTACCGCTATCCGTCACCGACAGCACGACGTAGTCGCCCACCGCCGTGTCGGTAGCCTCGGCCGCATTCCGATGGCCAGGTGCAAGTTCGCGGTCTCGATTCCCAGGCGGCCGCCATGCGGCGTCGCACCGCGCGCATTCAGCGCCAGATTGAGCAGCGCCTCGCCGATCTGCGTCGGATCCGCCAGCGTCCGCCACACGTCCGCCGCCAGCGTTGTCGTGACGCTGATCTCCTGCCTGAGCGCCCGGTCCAGCATCGCCACCTGGCCCGGCAGCAGCGCGTTCAGATCGACGACCTGCGGTACCAATGGCAGCTTGCGGGCGAACGCCAGCAGGCGATACGTCAGCTTGCACTTGCTTAGCGCGCTGTCCAAGATGTCGCGCGCCAATTCGGCGAGAACCGGCTGCTCCTGCACCGCGTCCAGCAGCAGTTCGACATTGCCGATGATCACGCCCGGCAGGTTGTTGAAATCGTGCGCGATCCCGCCGGTCAGCTTGCCCACCGCCTCGGTCTTTTGCGACTGACGCAGCATCTCCTCGGCACGCTGGCGCACCTCGATATGCTGCGTCAGCGCGCGGTTGACGGCCTGCAGGTCCGTCGTCCGCTCGACCACCCGACGTTCCAGCGAGACGTTGAGGGTACGTAATGTCTCCTCCACCACTATCTGCGACCGCTTGCCGGCGGTGATTTCCACGAAAGTGACGACCACGCCCTCGACCGTCTGGTCGAGCGTCCGGTAGGGCTGCACCCGCATCAGGAAGATCGCGTCGCCATCGGCCAGCCGCACTTCCCGTTCCAGGACGCGCTCCTCATCGCGCACCGTGGCAACGTCGGCCGGCAGGCCGGTGTAGCGCAGACGGCTGGCGATATCGGTGATCCGCCGGCCACGATCGGTGTCGCGCAGGTGGAACAGCGTGGTGATCGAGGGCGTGAAGCGCGTGATGTGCAGGTCCCGGTCCAGGAAGACCGTCGCGATCCGCGTGCTGTCCAGCAGGTTGTGGAAATCGTTGTTCAGCGCGTTGAGCTGCTCGTTCCGCATGGTCAGCTCGGCGTTGATGGTCTGCAGCCCCTCGTTGACCGATTGCATCTCCTCCTGGGCGGTTTCCAGCTCCTCATTCGTGGCCTGCAGCTCGTCGTTAGCGGACTGGAACGCCTCGTTGAAGGATCGCAGCTCTTCGTTCGCGGTCTCCATCTCGGAGATGCTCGCCAAAAGCTGCGACCTTGTCGCCGCCAGCTCCTGTGCCAGTTCCCGGTCGTCGTCTCCCGCCGCATCCGTGGCGTCGGACGCGGCTGCCCCCGCCGACGCACCGGCCCGGCGTCGATGAAGGCGATCAAATAGCGTTCCCGACCGCTCCGCCCGTCGGAAACCGGCTTCACGATCAATGTGATGAGCCGGGTTCGCCCTTCGAAACTGAGCGTCAGGCCGTCCTAGACGACCGCCTCGTGGTCGATCATCACCTTATGCACGGCGCTCCGAACCGCCCGGCGCAGCGGCCGGCGCAGGATGCCGAACAGGCCGAGATTGGCGAGGCCCGGTGACGGTTCCAGATAGCGCCCGACCGGGCCGCCGGAGAACCGGATGATGTCGCTGGCCCGATCGATCACGACATAGACGGGTGAATACAGCTCCAGCGCGCGGCGCGCATTCCGATCGAGCGTTTCGTCACCGCCGCCGGCCGGGCGCGCCACGTTCTCCCGTTGCGCCAGTCCGGCTGGCACGGGATCGCCGGGCACCAGGCCGGCGCGACGCGTCTGACCGGTCCGCGGGGCCGACTCGGGGCGCGCCGCGTTCGCCTCGCGGCGCCGGAACAGCCGGTGCCGCTTGCCGGCGGACTCGAACAGCCCGGCGCCGTGCCCAGTGCTCTCGGATGGCCCCAGGAACAACCACCCACCCGGGCTCAGCGCGTAATGGAAACTGCGTGGCAGCCACCAGCAGATCGTGGGACAGTCGGTCGATCTGGCGTGGCTCGCATCGCAGCACGTGAACAGGTCAGGCACCGTCGCGATGCCCTGGGCTTTCATCCGGCGCCGGATACGGCGCGTCAGCGTCGCTGTCTTGCACTGGCTGAAATCATGACCGATGCGGCCGCGTAGCAATCCGCAGATCTCGGCGAACAGTACGGGATCAAGCTGCGCGCTGCCCGTTGCGTCGGGCACCGCATTGCCGGGGATCGAGGCGACCTCACGCAACAACCGCTGGTGGTCGAGCAGCGCCGCCGGCATCTCGCTCGCCGGCAAAACGTGGTCGACCAGGCCGGTCCTCGCCGCGGTGTGCGGCATTCCCGTCATCATCTGTCCGTCGTCCAGGCGCTGCGCCAGGATCAGCCCGCGTTGCAGCTTGACCTCGCGCAGGCTGCGTGCCCCGTCGCTGCCGGCGCCCGAGAGAACGACGCAGACCGCGTGGCGTTTCTGGTCCTCGGCAAGTGCCGTGAAGAAGCGTCGATCGGCCACCGGTTCGCGCGTGCCGGCGCGGGACTGGCAATGACCAGTTGACCGGCGCTGACTGTCATCGTCGCGTCCGGCGGTATGATGAACACCATGTTCGATGCCAAGCGGCACGCCGTCGGCCGCTTCCACCACCGGCATGGCGGTGTGCGGCGCGAGCAGGGCCACCAGCAGGCTCTTGTGTATCGGATCGAGGTGCTGGATCAGCACGAATGCCATGCCCGTGTCGGGCGGCAGATTGTTGAGGAATGTGGTAAACGCGTGCAGGCCGCCCGCCGAGGCGCCGATCGCCACGGTCAGGAACGCCAGATGGTCGCCGTCACGAAATCGCCATCGCGAGCGTCGTCGTGCATGACACCCGCTTGGGCACCCGCGCGGGCATCCACACGGCGGTTGCGCGGGGCCTTGCCGGCGCCCTGACGCAATTCTACAGGGCTGTTGGGCACCCGGACCCTTTATCCTGATCCTGGTGACAATTGATCGCCGACCGCAGTCGATCGATGACGGTGGCGGCGATGCGGAGCCGGTTTCGCCGACGCCCTGCGAGATAGCTGCCGTTCGCCGGACGTTAGTCCCCGATGCGCGCTACGCAACCGCCCATAGGTGGAATACACCGCCAATACAACCGTCGCATACGTGAACCCGGTTGGAGAATTGGCCGGAATGAGTCGCCGGATTTTCCCATTAGCCGTTGATTTGATGGACCGATTCACGCAATGCCTGAGCAACCGGCACTGCGATCGAACCACTGCGGCCCGTCCGGCTCTACTGCCCCAGCCGCTGCAGGATCTGCGGCACGTGCACCTGGTCGCCCTTGTAGTTCCCGGTCAGCGCATACATGACCAGATTGACACCAAAACGATACGCCAGCGTGCGTTGCCGTGCCCCACCGGGGATCACCGCATAGGGATTGCGCCCGTCCGCATCAACCGCCCAAGCCTCCGCCCAATCGTTACCGCCGACGATCACCGGGCTGACGCTGTCGTTCGTGCGATCCTGATCGCGCTGCACCCACACCGTATCTCCAGTGTAGCGACCTGGAAAATCCGACAGCAGGTAGAACGCGCGCGCCAACACATGCTCGGTGGTCAGCGGCGCCAGCGGCGGGATCACCAGCCCGCGCGCCACCCGCTGCAACGCGTTCTCCGTGCCAGGCGCGAATCCCGCGCCGGAGCCGGAGTCGCGCGTGTCGATCAGGATGATGCCGCCGCGGCTCATGTAGTCGTTCAGCGCCGACGCCTCGGCGGTGTCCAGCGGCGTCGCGTTGGCGGTGATCGGCCAATACAGCAATGGGTAGAAGCTCAGGTCGGTCTTGCCCGGCACCACTGCGTCCGGCTCCGTCAGCGTCGCGGCGGTGCGCCGGTTGACGTAGTCCGACAGACCCTCCAGCCCGGCGCGCACAATCCCGTCGAGTTGCGCGTCACCGGTGACGATGTAGCCCAACCGAGTCGTCAGCGCCGGGTTCGGATTGTTCTCCAGCGCCCAGGCCCGCGGGATGATAGCGTTCGAGATGATCCCCAGGGAGATCGTCGCCAGCGAGATCATCCCCTGCGGGACCGTTCCCAGCGCGGCCATCCCCTGCGCGACCATCCCTTGCGCCGCCGTCCCCCGCACGACCACCCCCTGCGGGATCGTCCCCTGGGCGACCATCCCCTGGGGGTCGAACTTCTGCGGGTTAGTCCCCGGCGGGCCGGTTGCCAGCGTGCCCATCCCCACCAGCGCAATCAGCGCAACCGTTGCCAGCCGCGACGCTCCAACCCGGCGCCGCAACAGCCCCCGCAGCCCGAGCGCAATCACAAGGTCGAGCGCCAGCAACGCCATCGCCGCCGCCAGCAGCGACGGGCCGATCGCCCGCTCCACGCCCCGCGCGGCGAAATTCTCCAAGCTGGCGCCGCGCACCATCGGCGCGGCCTGCGGCAACGCCAGGTTGGCCCCCAGGTTCAACGCCTGGCGCCCATTCTCCGGCCCATACAGACCCGGAGGATGCCGCGGCGAAACCGCCGTCCGCGCGAATGCGTTCGCCGCCAGCCCGGTGGCGGATTCCGGCGGTGTGGTCAGCAGCCCGTAGCCGTCCAGCGTTTCCGCCGGCGCCAGCACGGTCGCCTCGGTCGGCGTCGCCACCCCGGCCGACAGCGCGACCAGCCGGCGCAGCATCTCCACGAACAGCCCGGACAACGGCAGGTTCGACCAATCGGCATTGGCGGTGACGTGGAACAGCACGATGCGCCCAGCGCCCCGCGTCGCCTCGGTCACCAGCGGCGTACCGTCGGCCAACTGCGCCCAGGTGTGAACGCCAAGCGAGGTGCTCGGCTCCGCCAGCACCTGCCGCGTCACCTTCACTTCGGGCGGTACCGCGAGGCCGGCGAACGGTGAGCTTGCCGCGAATGGCGCCAGCCCGGCCGGCTCGCTCCAGGACAGCGCCCCGCCCAACTGCCGGTCGCCGCCCAGCAGAGGCACCGGCAGCAGCGGATCAGTCTCGCCGATCGGCTGCTCCGCGGTGCGCGGCCCGGCAAAGCGGATCAGCAGCCCGCCCTGCTCGACCCAGCGCGTCACCGCGTCGCGCTCGGCACCCGCCGGCAGCGGCCGGTCCGCCAGGATCAGCACCGAGGTCTCGCGCCGAGCCAGGCTGGCCAGATCACCGGTGTGCAGCTCGGCATACGGCTCCAGCGCACGGTTCAGGTAATACAGCGGCCCGGCGAACGGCGTCTCGGCGGTGGTCTCATCGCCCGCCAGCAGCCCGACCGGGCGCCGCCGCCAGCGCTCGTCCAGCAGCATCACCGACGCGGCCGAGGGCGGACCCTCCAGCACCAGCCGGTTGAGCCGATTGCGCAACTCCGGCGGCAGCAGGATCGGCGCCTCGCCGGTGGCCGCGCCCGCCGGCAGGTCAATGACCGCGCGCGCCAGTGTGCGCCCGTCGCCGCTCTGCGCCAGCACGAACGCCTTGGCCGGCGCCGGAAGCGGCACCTGGGCAACCCGCGCAATCAGCCGATCCGCCTCGCTCCGCGGCGGCAGCAGCACGCGCTGCGGCAACACCGTACAGCAAATCTCGGTCACCGGGCCGGCGTCCGCCAGCGCCTGCCCGAACACACCAAAGTCGCCGCCATGCGTCAGCCCGTCGGCGACATAGACCACGGCGCCACCTGAGCCTGACGGCTTCCAGCCCGCCAACGCGGCCGCCGCCGCCGCCCGATCAGGCGGCCAAGGCTCAGGGTGCAGCGCCGCCAAACGCGCGCGTAAATCCGGCACCGGCATCACCGCGGTCAGCCGCGGCGCCGCCCCGGTCTCATCCGCCGCGGTCGCCAGCAGTGCCGCCTGGCGCCCCGTCCGCGCAGCGCCGTCCAACACGCCATTCGCCGCTTGCATTCGACGCGGCCAGTCGCTCGCCGCCGCCCAGCCATTGTCCACCACCAGCAGCACCGGCCCGGCACCCGGCAGACGCGAGCCCGCGTCCAGCACCGGCTGCGCCAAACCGACGATCACCAGCCCCGCGGCGAGCACCCGCAACAGCAACAGCCACCACGGCGTGCGTGCCGGCGTCTCCTCCCGCGCATGCAGACCTAACAGCAGCCGAATGGCCGGGAAGCTCTCGCTCAGCGGCGCCGGCGGCGTCACCCGCAGCAGCCACCACAGCAACGGCAGCGCAGCCAGAGCCAACAGTACCCAGGGAGCGGCGAAAATCATCCCAATCCTCGCCCGCGCGAAGCAAGATCAGGACGCTGCCCTGAAACCCGCCAGGGGGCAGCGCCCCTTGGTGGGGTCCGGGGCAAAGCCCCGGCCTTGCTTTCGTCCGTGCGAGGCCTGGGGTGGGTCATCGTGCGGACAGTGCCGTATACAGCCCGAGCAGCGCGGCTTCCGGCGGTTGGTCGGTACGGTGGGTGGCGAAGCTGAACCCTGCCGCGCCGCAGATCGACGCCAGTCCGGCCTGCTGCGCTTTTAGGCGCGCGGCATAGGCGGTGCGCACGCTTTCCACGCGTGGGATCAGTGTGTCGCCGTCGTGTTCGACGCCGCGGAAGCGGATGCGGCCGCTATACGGCAGCTCGACCTCGGCGGGATCGAGCACCTGCAACATCGTGCCGGTGACCGGGATGGCGCTGAGCCGGCCGATTTCCGCCTGGATTTCGTCCAGCGGCGCGAGGAAGTCGCCGATCAGCACCACGCTGGCGTGGCGTGGCAGCTTCACGCGCGGCGGCAGGCCGACCTCAGCCCCCACCTGGGCCTCGGTCAAGCCGTCCAGCGCGGCGGCCAGACGATCGAGGCCGACGCGGCCCGAGACAGGACGTTCGCCCGGGGCGATCAGCATCACCCGTTCCCCGCCGCGCAGCAGCAACGCCGCAAGCGCCAGCAGCAGCAGCCCGGCGCGTTCGCGCTTTTCCACAGACACCAGGCGCGAATGCCACCGCATGCTGGGCGAGCTGTCGCGCCACAGGCAGGCGGTCTGTGCCGCTTCCCACTCGGTTTCGCGCACGAACCAGCCATGCGGCGCCGGGCGCCCGGACTTGGCCGACTGGCGCCAATCGATCCGCGCGATCGTGTCGCCGACCACGAATGGGCGGAACTGCCAGAAGCTGTCGCCTTGCCCGACACGCCGTCTGCCGTGCACGCCCTGCGCCACGGTCGAGGCAACGCGCTCGGCGGCGACCATCAGGGGCGGCAGGCGCGCCCCAAGGGCCTCGGCGCGCCGCGCCTCGGTGGCCGTGCGAGAGGCCGAGCTAGCCAAGGTTGCCAAGACTCTCCCCCAGCCCTTGAGGGAGGGGGGTGGGGGGAGGGGGTGGCGCGCGAGAAGCTGCGGGAGGGGCTGGGACGCAATCAGCATCGGTGCGACCCTGACACCAACCCCTCTCCCCAACCTTGGTCCGCTTCGCGGCCCAAGCCCTCAAGGGGAGGGGGAGAATAGGACGCGCCGGCCCGTGCTTACCCTTCACGCAAGCCGCTCCACCAGGCGGTCGATCACATCCCCAAGCGCCACACCATCAGCGCGCGCGCCGAAATTCAGCGCCATGCGGTGGCGCAGCACCGGGCGCGCCAGCGCCACCACGTCATCGATGCTCGGCGCCAGGCGGCCATCGATCAGCGACCGCGCGCGAGCGGCCAGCATCAGCGCCTGCGCGGCCCGCGGGCCGGGACCCCAGGCGACGTGGCGCCGCACCGTGTCGTCCGTGGCGCTCTCCGGCCGGCCGCCACGAACCAGCGACAGGATCGCGTCAACCACCTTCTCACCCACCGGCACGCGGCGGATCAGCATTTGGGCGGCGATCAGCTCCTCGCCGGTCAGCGCCCGCGCCGGCCGCTCCTCGGTAGCGCCGGTGGTGGCCAGAAGCATCGCGCGCTCGGCTTCCAGCAGCGGGTAGCCGACGTCGATCTCCAGCAGGAAGCGGTCGAGCTGCGCCTCCGGCAGCGGGTAGGTGCCTTCCTGCTCGATCGGATTCTGTGTCGCCAACACGTGAAACGGCCGCGGCAGCACGTGCTCCACGCCACCCACCGCGACCCGCTGCTCCTGCATGGCCTGCAGCAGCGCCGACTGCGTGCGCGGGCTGGCGCGGTTGATCTCGTCGGCCATCAGCAGTTGGCAGAACACCGGCCCGGGAACGAAACGGAAGCTGCGCCGCCCCTCGGTCTCGTCGAGAACCTCGGAACCGATGATGTCGGCCGGCATCAGGTCGGGCGTGAACTGCACCCGCTTGCTGGCCAGGCCCAGCACGATCCCCAGCGTCTCGACCAGCCGGCTCTTGCCCAGGCCCGGCACCCCGACCAGCAGCGCATGACCGCCGGACAGCAGGGTGATCAGCGTCTGATCGACCACCTCATCCTGGCCGAAGATCACTCGGCCAATGGCGGCGCGCACCGCTGCCACGCGCGCCCCGAGGGCCTCCACCTCGCCTAGGACCGATTTTGCGTCGAAGCCGGGGGTGTCGAATCCAGCAGCGCCCTGTTGCGCCGGCGCCATACTGACAGACATGCGGGTCGTATCCCTTCCTTCCGGCCTGCGCCAATACATATAGGCACTTTCCCTCACGTGGGGATGCTACGCATATCGGCAAGCCGGAGGGAACGCGCATCACAATGGAAGCCCGGACGTGAACGACGTCAGGCCGCCAATGCCGGGACCATTCGGCACCGAGCAGTCAGCGCGCACATGCGGCGAGCCCGCCGCCAACGACCTTGCCTGCAAGGCCCCTGCCTCTGACGAAACCCGTCGCAGGCAGCGGCGTCCCCCCATCGAGTGCGGCGACCTGCCGTTCCTGATCCGCCGTGACGGCACCTGGCTCTATCGCGACAGTCCGATCAACCGCAAGGAGCTGGTCTGCCTGTTTTCCTCGGTCCTGCGGCGGGACGAGGATGGCGGGTTCTGGCTGGAAACCCCCGTCGAGCGTGGCCGCATCGAGGTCGAGGACGCGCCGTTCGTCGCGGTCGAGCTGGACTGGACCGGTGCGGGCAGGCGGCAGGTGCTGTCGTTCCGCACCAATGTCGATCAGATCGTCACCGCTGGCCCCGATCATCCGATCCGGGTGGCGTACGATCTGCTGACCTGCGAGCCGACCCCCTACATCACCGTGCGTCCGGGCGCCGGCCGCCTGGCGGTTGAAGCCCGCATCGCCCGCCCAGTCTATTATGAGCTCGTCGCGCTGAGCGAGCCGCATTTTGTGGGCGGCTGCCGCATGCTCGGCGTTTGGAGCTGCGGCCGGTTCTTCTCCTTGGGCGAGTTGCCGTCTGGTGAAGACTGAACTTGTTGTGAAGACGGCCGGCGTGAAGACTGCGGCCCTGATGAACCCGCCGGCCATGACGACGCGGGACGCGAAGATCGGCCGCACGAAGCCTGGGTACCGCATCGCGTGACCGCCGGGGAATTGCGTGCCCGCCTCATCTCGATCGTTGCAGCCGCGGAACCGGGTCGGATCGCCCATGGCATGGAAGTGTCCCATATGCTCGACGCACCACCGGCCCCCGCGGCGGTGCTGGTTCCCTTCGTGCTCGGTGCCCCGCCAGGCGTGCTGCTGACCAAGCGCACCGCGCACCTGAACAAGCACGCCGGACAGGTCAGCTTCCCCGGCGGCCGGATCGACCCGACCGATGCCGACGCCACCGCCGCGGCGCTGCGCGAGGCGCAGGAGGAGATCGCGCTAGATCCGAGCCAGGTCACCGTGTTGGGGCCGCTAAGTGATTTCCTGACCGGAACGGGATTCCGCATCACCCCGGTGGTCGGCCTGATCCCGCCCGACCTTGCTTTCCTGCCCTCGCCCAACGAGGTCGAGGTGGTGTTCGAGCTGCCGCTGTCGATATTGCTGGACCCCGACGCACCGCAATTGCGGCCACGCGAGGTGGACGGACGACGGCGCGATTTCTGGGTCTGGCCGCATCCGGAGCATTACATCTGGGGTGCCACCGCCGCGATCCTGGTTCACTTGGCCCGAGCACTGCGCGCACCAGGCTGACCCCGACCCAAGCGGGCGACCCAAACGGGACAGCGCCGTGTTGGCGGCGCTGGTTGTTGCCGTCGGACGCGATCCCGGCAATCCCAACCGTCAGCGCATTTTAGTGACCGGCGTCACACCTTGCGGGCCTCCTCGCCCTATCAACGCGCCGTCAATCGACCACCAGGAGGCTCCCATGGCCGACAAACCCGATCCGCAGGAAGCGCTGTTGCCGCTCGCCAAGCTCAAGCCGCTCGTCGGCCTGGCCGAGACCAAGCCGGTCAGCATCGCTTTCGGTCTTACCAAGGAAAAGACCGCGCTGCTGTTGCTGAACAAGACGGCGAAACCTAAGAAGGTGGCGGCGCAATTGAAGAGCGACGCAAAGGCGTCGCTCGAGCTGAACTCGCTGCGCTTCGGCCGGATTACGATCGACAAGAGCGATCCCGATACGGTCAGGTTCTCGGTCAACAAAACCGAGGTCGGCGGGACGATCACCGCGTTGCTGCGCCTGATCAAGCGCACCGGCTATCAGGGCATCGTGATCAATCCGGACACCGCGCTGCAAACCGAGTCCGAAGACGATGCGGAGGCCCCATCCGACCAATCGGCGCCGCCGCAGTCGGCCGAGCCGCCACCCCCGCCCGCGGAGCCGCCGCCCCCACCGCCTGCCGCAACACGGGCAGCCCCTCCGGCAAACCCGCTGGACCTCGGCAAGGCCGGCAGCAACGGCGCGGCCGTCGCCCTGACGAAATCCGTCCTGCTGTGGGACGCAACGCGCAAATACCTCGAAGGCCAGATCAAGCCGCTCCAGCAGGCGATCCTCGAGGCATCCACCGACGAGGATGACTTCGAGGCGATCAAGTCCGGCACACCGGTGCTGGAGAAGGTGATGGAGCGGCTCGATGCGCGCCTGTCGGCCAAGCTGAACCAGATCCACACCACGCCGGATCAGGCCATCCGGGTCCAGCTCCGCAAGGAAGCCAAGGACATCGTCACCGAGTACGAGGGCTACATTGCGAGCGAACCGCTGGTCGGCGCGCTCGACGGCAATCCCTTCATCAGCTTTGACGGCGTCGCCCGCGTGCAGGCAACGCTCAAAGCAATCGCAACCTATCTCTGAGGACAGTCCCATGGGCAAGCCACTCACCGAAGCGCAACGCGCCTTCATCAACACCTACATCTCCGGCAAGTCCAAGTCGGAGCAAAGCAAGATCACCAGCGCCTACCTCGACTACGTGCGCCGCCGCGACATGGTGGCCAGGCTGGTGGAGAAGCTCGAACCCGGCCACCCGCAGCTCGCGCTGCTGCGCCAGCAGCTCGCCGATGCTGAGGTCAAGGCCAGGGCGGGAAAGTTCAAGGAGGCGTACGAAGATCTGCGTAGCGTGAAGAACGCCGCGCGGGGCGTTGCCAAGGGCTATGTCGCCGGTCTGTCGCCGTCGCAGCTGGGCGACGAGATCAACCGCATGGGGGAGAAGATCGGATCACTTTGGTTCGACTGCAAAACCGTGCGGACCGAGATGGAGCAGTTGATCCAGCGCGTGCGTGACTATCCGAAGCTGTCCGCGATTGACGACATGGAGCAGGCATTCGCCGCCCGCCGTGCCCTGACCGATGTGGAAGCATCCTGGCGTGGCCACATCGAGCGGCTGCGCCGTCTTTCCGACGCCGCCGGGAAGACCGCCGAGACGTTGCAATTGCAGAATGCGTTGACCGTGCTCGCTCGCCGTGCCGCGACGATGCAGCAGACCGGGGACGCGGCGCAAAAGAAGGCGGCGGAGGCATTTACCGCGCCGCTGCTGGAGATCAACAAGAAAGCCACGGTCAAGGGCAAGTTCCTCTGCGCGGCTATCGTCAAGAGCAGCTTCGATGAGCAGATCTATGCATTCGAGGATGCGCTCAAGCTCATCAAGGACCTCAGCAAGTTCCAGACCCGCGACCCGGCGTCCGACGGAAAGACAAAAGAGATTCAGCAACTGGAAAAAAAGGAAGAGATGCGACTGATCGACGCAAAGATGCGCTACCTCGATGACGTCGAGCGCGACATCGCTCTGAACTCCGGTCCGAAGGCGTCCAACGATCGCCAGCCGGCGCCGGATCGTACCGTGCTGCGAACCTTCCACGTGGACGACGTGTTCGACGACGAGATCGACGATGCCAAGATCGACGATGGCAAGATCGTCGCCGCCTGTGAGGCGGCGCTGGAGGCGCTGAAATCGCTCATTGAGTCGGAGGAGCCGAACAGCGACGTGGTGTTCGACCTGATGCTGAAAAGCGAAGCGGACCTGAAGGCGGATCTCGCCGAAAGCATGGGGTTTGCGCGCGATGGTGCCGACTGGACGCCGGCGCGCAAGAAGCTGATCGAAACGATGGCGCGCGAACTTTACCAGGCGGTGCAGGCCAACAGCCCGAACCGCGCGGCCGACGACATGTCGACCATCAAAATGAACGGCAAGACCTACAGCAAGCCGGAGAAGATCGGCGCCGGCGGGATGGGCGATATCTTCCGCTACAGTTGCAATGACGGCAGTACCGTGGTCGTGAAGGTGTTGCAGAATGCCGGGCTTCCGACCGCCGAGAAACTCGCCGAGATGCCAAAGGATGAGGCGGACGACCTGCGCGAGAATGCCGCGGAGAAACGTGCCGACATGGTCGAAGAGATGCGCATGCACCGGCAGATCAGCGGCGGGGAGAATGGGCGGTGCGCTGCCAATGTGCTGCCGATGAAGGGGGCCGCCGTCGGCAAGGACGGCATGCTGCTGATGCTGATGGACGAGGCCAAGGGCGGCGATCTCAGTTCGCTATCGGAATCGATGAATACGCTCAGCCAGTCCGGCCTGATCCCGGAAGCCGCGCGCATCGCGATGGTGCAGCGGACCATGCAGCAGGCGGTGCGTGGCCTGAAGGCCGTGCACGACGCAGGTGCCATGCATCTCGACGTGAAAGGACAGAACTTCCTGCTTGACGCCGACGGCAACGTGCAGATCGCCGACTTCGGTTCGGCGCAGGCGATCGGTGACGACGGCAAGGTGGACACGCGCCGGGTCCCGACTACGAAAGCCTACGCGCCGGGCGAGATGGGCGACCCGATGGAGCCGTCGAATGAGGTGTTCTGGCTCGGCTCGATGCTGGAGGTCATGAGCTCGGACCTGCAGGCCCATGGGACGCTTGAGAAGCATGACGTACGCTGGCCCGGCGACATGGCGAAGGCGCGCACCAAGGACGCCGATGGCAGGGTCCACGATCAGACCTCGCTCGACCGGCTGCGCAATGCGATGCTCGATCCGGATCCCGCCAAGCGGCCTAGCCTCGACAGCGTGTTGCTCAGCTCCTACCTCGATGATGTCGACCACGCCTATTCGGAGAAGAACGTCGCCGACATGATGAAGGCGGTCACCGCCTACAACAGCAAGGTCGGCGGCGAGGTCGCCAAAATCGCAAAGACGATGGACGCGTTGCGGGCGAAAATCGCCAACGCCGAGCCCGCCGGCAACGCCGACGCTAAGCAGCGGGCCGAAGCGGCCAAGCAGACGAAACCCTGGCAGGACGAGTTGAAGGCCGAACAAAAGAAACTCGACGCCATCAACGTGCGGGCCGACGTGGCACCGCTGCTCGCTGCGATCGAGCAGGCAGGCGCCGCGTTCAAGTAGGCCGCTAGAGATCACGTCGAGCCGCCCGACCGTCATGGCTGCCCGCGGGGCCGGTCATGACGGTTGGGCGGTGCTGAGGGCGGGGGCGGTTGGGACGGTCAGGCCGGTGCGGACAAAGCTCTATCGGACCGTATACGGATCAAACCGTCGGCGTGCCGACGCGATCCCCGCCGGTCACCGGCACCAGTTTCCGCACGTCCTGCTCGATGGCAAAGAACAGCCGCGTCGGCACGTCCTCGTCCCGGCCACGCAGGCGCGCTGAGTGAAACGGCAGGGCTTCGCCGGAAATGCCAGCAATCCGCAGCACGTCTTCGGTGACCACCGCCTCGCAGCCGATCTCCTTGGACAACTCCTGCAGGCGGGATGCGACGTTGGGCGGATCGCCGAGGCCAGTGAAGGTGACGTGGTCGCGGAACCCGATCTCCCCCACCAGCGTCGTCCCGCACTGCATCCCGATGCCAATCATCAACCGCGCATCCAGCCCTTCCCGCAGCAGCGTGCGGAGCTGGTCCACGTTGCGCGCCACCACCGCCAGCGCCGCGATCGCCTGCGCGCAGGCGGTGGTCGCGTCGACCTTCAGGCCGAAGATCGCCAGAATGCCGTCGCCCAGAAATTGATTGGGTTGTCCGCCGACTTCCAGCACCGCGGCCGAGACGCCCGCGACGAATCGGCCAAGGATGAAAACGCTGTCGTGCGGCAGCCGGGTCGATGCAAGGCGGGTCGAATCCCGCATGTCGATGAACATGTGCACCAGGAACCGCTCCTCCGGGGCGTGCCCCTCTTGCCATCGGTGCAGAAAGGCCGTCGCCGCCTCCGGCGGGATAAGCGGGATCACCGCCACGTCGCTCGTTGGATAAAGCTGGCACGCAAGGCGTACGGCCGCGGCATCGAGCCCAAGCCGGTCCAGTATTCGCTGCTCCGGTTCCTTGGCGGCCGGCAGTGGTGCGTTCGCCAGCACCCGGACGCGGCAGAGCGAACACCGCCCGCGTCCGTTGCACGGGCTCGCGAGCGCAATGCCGACGAGGCGACTCGCTTCAAGCACGCTGAAGCCGAGCGGCACAACGGATCGACTGCCGTCGGGATAAGCGACGCATATGCGGCCGCCCCGGCGGTCATGCAGCCCGCGCATTATCCGCGCCAGGACGATCACACCAAGGGCAATGCCGTCGAACAGCAGGAATCCGTCGCGCAGGTCCGCAAGCATCGTGTTCTGTGGCGCGGTGCCGACAATGCTCGATCGAGTGGCGGCAGCGCGCCAGACCGGATCCCGCGCCAGCGCCATGACCTCCCGCCCGGCCTGGAAATAGCCAAACACCGCCAGCACCGGCAACAATACCGCAGCCACCAGTAGCCAACTCTTCGCCGATCCGTACCAGGACTTCAGCCGCAGCCAGAAGTGCAGCCCCAGGCAGCCGTGGGTCCACGCAACCAGCAGCAGTGTCAACTGAACGCCGCCAAGAAACGGCGAAGTGATCCAGAATGAATAGAGCTCCTGTGCGTAACCCTTGTTCAGGTCGAACGTTGTGAACGCGATGCGAGTTACCGCGAGATGGTTCGCCAGCAGCGGTGGCACCGACAGGCCGAGCAAGAGCTGCGCCAGTTCCGGCAAGGTCCAGTACAGGCGGCGCCTTGCGTAGAGTGCCCATAGCCCGAGAACGAAATGCACAGCCAATGCGCAGTACAGTGCCGCGGTGCCTATTACACCCTGCCAGACGAATTTCTGAACCAGCAGGCCGCGCTCCATCCAGTCAAGCGAGACGTTGCCCAGCGCGTGGTTGGACAAGTGCAACGTCACGTAGGTAAACAGCACAAGTCCGCTGCACAGGCGCACCGAGCGAATGCCCGAAGGTGCGGTCCGTCGCAGGCGGCGCACCGATGATGCGGTGGAACGCATTCCCTGCGTCTGGCCGCGAGACGTGTGCCGCCGGAAGACACTGCGTCCCTTCCCGGCGATGATCGCAGCGAGCGGCTCAGGGCTCACCGGCAAGGACCTCCGGTTTGCGGATCAGCAGATAGCCGCGCTCATGCACCAGCGCGCCTGCCTGTTCCCAGGTGCGGATCTGCCGATTCACCTTCTCGCGCGAAACGCCAACCAGTGTGCTCAGGTCCTTCTGCGACAGGCGCAGGTCAAGGCGCCACTCTCCGTCCCTGCGGGTGCCGTAGTTGGTGGCGAGCCGCAACAGAAGCCGGCCGAGCCGTGCCGACAAACCGAGCCTGGCGATTTCCTCAACCGAACGGTTGGCATCGCGCAACCGACCGCAGAGCGATTGCATCAGCCGTATGCAAAGACCGGGGTTGGCCTCCAGCAGCCGCAGGAACTCGCCGCGCTGGATCAGCAGCAGGACGCCGTCCTCAAGTGCGGTGACGTCGGCGCTCCGTTCGCCGTCGTCGAGCAGCGCCATCTCGCCGACCACCTCACCCGCGCCAAGCACGCCGAGCGAGGTCTCGTGGCCCTCGGCAGACGTGATGCTGATGCGCACGCGGCCCTGCAGTATGACGACCATGCAGCGAGCAGGGTCTCCCTGGCGCATGATCGTCTCGCCGCGGGCGAAACGTTGGATCGTCGCGCGCACGAGGACCGCTTCCAATTCGTCGGGCGTCAGCGGTCGGAACAGCAAGCAGGCGCGCAGCGCCTCGCGTCGCGCCGATAGCGTGGGGCTCCATTTGCCTGGGGGCACGGACATTGGCTTGCCTGCCGCATTCGCGATCATCGGATCGTCAAGTGGTCCCACGATGCCCTGACCACGTCCAGCTTGCCCACTTCCGCTTGCTCACTCCAGCCTGACGACTCCAGGCTGTCCACTGCCGAGGATGCGGCGGCGGTCCTGCCCGCGCGCACCAGCCAGGTTATTTCCGGACCGCAGGGCCGCCTGCATGCCATAACCGTGCGCGCCAATCCGGCGGCTGTTCGCGGTCGGACGCAATATCACGACCCCTTACGGCTTGACAACGTTGCCGAACGTTGGGCGGCCTGGGGCTTGACCCGACCATCGCAACCGGCACCGTGCCGGGACGGATGCGCGAGTCGCGCCCGGTCGTTAGAAGTGGGGCCGTTAGAAGTGGGGGCGTTAGAAGTAGGACAGCCGGGCTTGACGAAGCGACATTGGCTGGATTGACGCACCGCAGCCCCGTCCTATCGCCGACGACCCCATCTTGACGCCCAGGGCTGCGGGGCGGGTTGCCTTGAAGGAGGCCGGATCTCTGCGACTGACCGAACTACTGCTGCTCCTTGCGCCGTTCGCCGCGTTCATCGCGTGGCGGCTGTCGCTCGGCGCTGGCGGTCCATCGCGGTTGATGCTGATTGTCGCTGCCTGCGTACTGGCGCTGCTGGGCGGGGTACTGGTCTGGCTGAGCCGGGAGGGTGCCGTACCCCCCGGTGCCGCCTACGTTCCGGCGGAGTTGCAGGACGGGCGCATCGTACCCGGGCGCGCGGTCCCGCGATGAGCAAGCGGCCGATGAACGGCCGGCCGGTCGACCTCCGACCGGGGAACGACCCGCCGGCGTTGCGAATCACACCGCCGCCGTTCCTGGCAGCCCCCGCGTTCGCCGCGTTGCTCGCCACGCTGCCAGGGGCGCGCGTGGTCGGCGGAGCGGTGCGTGACACGTTGGCCAACCGCCCGATCGCCGATATTGACCTGGCCACGAAGCTGCCGCCCACCGAGGTTATCGCGGCCCTGCGGCGCGCCGGTATCCGCGCCGTGCCGACCGGTCTCGCCCACGGCACGGTCACCGCGCTGCTCGATCTGCCCCTGGATGTTCCACCGGATGTTCCACCGGATGTCCCATTGGGCGTCCGACCGGGTGTCGCTTCGAATGCCCACCCGCATCAGCACGGCGTGCAGATCACCACGCTGCGCCGCGACGTGGCGACCGACGGCCGCCACGCGACCGTCGCCTTCACCGATGACTGGCGCCAGGACGCGGCGCGGCGCGACTTCACCATCAACGCCATGTCGATGACCCACGACGGCGCGGTATACGACTATTTCGGTGGCATCGCCGACCTGCGCGCCGGCGTGCTGCGCTTCGTCGGCGACCCGGCCGCTCGGATCGCCGAAGACACCCTGCGCGTGCTGCGCTACTTCCGCTTCTTCGCCCGCTACGCCGCCAGCCCGCCCGAGGCGTCGGTGCGGCAAGCACTCCAGGACGGCATCCCGGCGTTTGCGAACCTGTCCGCCGAACGCGTCTGGAGCGAGTTGCAGCTTATTCCGGCCGCGCCCGACCCGCGCGCCGCGGTTGCATTGATGGCGGAGCTGGGCATCCTGGCCGCGATTGTCCCAGAGGGTGCCGATCCCGCCGCCCTGGCGCGGCTGATCGCGGCGGGCGCCCCGGCGGACCCGATGCTGCGTCTGGCGGCACTGTTGACCGGCGACGTCGATCACTTCGCCGATCGGCTGCGCCTGTCCGCCGCCGAGCGGCAGCGCCTGCTGGATCTGCGGACGACCCCGCTGGCGCACCGGGGCGACGACGACGCGACACTGCGCCGCCTGCTGGCCGATCACGATAGCTCGACCCTGATCGACCGCACCTGGCTCGCCCACGCTTCGCCCGCGACCGCGCCAGATCCCGATCTGACCCCAGGCCCCTGTCCGACCGCAGATGCTGGTTCGCCCCCGGACCTTGGTTGGACCGATCTGCGATCCCGGCTGGCCGAGCTGCAACGACCGGTGTTTCCGCTGGAGGGACGCGACGTGCTGGCGCTAGGCGTGCCGCCCGGTCCACGGGTCGGCGCCTTGTTGCGCGCGACTCGCGCCTGGTGGCTGGCGGGCGGCTGCACCGCGAGCGCGCGGGACTGCCGGGCCGAACTGGCGCGGCAGGCATCCCGAGCCGACGCAGCGACAACCGAACATAAAGAAAAACCGCAACCTTCCGGACAAACCGGCCGCTGACCGCGTTGCCCATATGGCCCGCGGATTGTAGCGTCCGCCCGGCATCAGGATACCGGACCCCAACCCATCATGCCCGCCCGCACGCTCCCGGCCGCCGTGGCGCTGCTCGCCGCGTCGATCTCATGTGCTGCGGCGCGCGACCTGACGGTCGTGTCGCGCGGGGCCGACTCGATCGACCCGTGGCTCAAGGTCCTCGTGCAGCCCTTCGTCGGCGCCACCGCCATCCCGGTGCACCAGGCCAGTTGGGACGGCGGTCTCGACGCGCTGGAGGCCCACCTCAAGGCGCCGGACGGCGACTGGGACCTGGTCGAACTGCGCCCCGACGAACTGGTGGCCGCCTGCGCCGACGGGCTGTTGGAAAAGCTCGACTTCGCCACGATCGGTGGCAAGGACCACTACTTGTCGCAGGGCGTCTCCGATTGCGGGGTCGGCGCGGCGGCGAGCAACATCGTGCTGGCGTGGGACCGCGACAAATTCCCTGGCACGCCGACCTGGGCGGATTTCTGGGATGTCGCCAAGTTTCCCGGCAAGCGCGGCTTGTCCAAAGGACCGCGCGGCAATCTGGAGATCGCGCTGATCGCCGACGGTGTGGCGCCGGCGGACGTCTACAAGATCCTTGCAACGGCCGACGGCGTCGATCGCGCGTTCCGCAAGCTGGATCAGCTCAAGCCGTACCTGGTGTGGTGGTCGACCGGGCAGGACGCGGAACACATTCTCAGCTCCGGCGACGTGCTGATGACCAGTGCACCGTCCGATCGGATTGCCGTCGCGGCGCGCACCGGGCCGCGCAATTTCGGCATGCAGTGGACCGCGAGCCTCGCCGACGGGATGAGCTGGGCGATCGTCAAGGGCAGCCCCAACCTGCGCCAGGCAATCCAGTTCCTGTATTTCGCCGGCACGCCGGCGATCGAGGGTCGGCTGCTCGAAGTGGCTGGCGCAATTGGCATGGCGAAGAGCGCAAACGACCTGTTGCCGCCCGAGCTGGTGGCGATCTCGCCGACCAGCCCCGCCAATCTCGCTGCGGCAATCCACTTCGACGGCGGGTTCTGGCACGACAACCTGGCCAAGCTCGGGCAGCGTTTCGATGCTTGGCTGGCGCAGCACTAACATCGCCACGGCGCATTTGAGCATCCGACAGGATGGCGGCCGCACCACGCTGGCACTCAGCGGGCGGCTGGACGCGGCCGGCACGGGCGTGCTGTGGGACGGCGTCATGCGCGCCGCAACCCGCGCGCGCAGCCAGGAACTGCGGTTCGAGGTCGCCGCGGTCGAGGCCTTCGACATGGCCGGTGCGGCCCTGCTGCTAGCAGCCGAGCGCGCCTATGGCAAGCCGACCGAGCTGGCCGGGGCGAGCCCGCACATGACTGCCGTACTGGCGCGCGCGCGGCGAGCTGGCCTGCCGCCGGTCGACTCAAGGCCCGCGACGCCGCCCGGCCCCAGCCCCGGGGCCGGGGCTGAAACCACGGTTGGTTCTACGGCTGATGCTGGGGCCGGTGCCGGCGCAGGCGCAGGCACCCGCGCACCGGCCGCTCTGGGCGAAGGCGTGGCAAACGGCGTGGCCTTCCTGGGTGAGGCCGCGGTGGCGGTGCTGCGCCTGCCGCGTCACCTGCGCATGTTGCGGATCGGCGACCTGCTCCGCCAGGCCGATCAGGCCGGCGTGCGCGCGCTGCCGCTGGTGGCGTTGCTCGGTTTCCTGATGGGTATGATTCTGGCCTTCCAGTCGGCGATCCCGATGCGCCGCTTTGGCGCCGACCTGCTCGTCGCCAACCTGGTCACCATCAGCCTGGTTCGTGAGCTTGGGCCGCTGCTGTCCGCGGTGATTCTGGCCGGGCGCACCGGGTCTGCCTTCGCCGCCGAGATCGGCACCATGAAGGTGAACCAGGAGGTGGACGCGCTGATCACCATGGGGCTGGATCCGATGACCATGCTGGTGCTGCCGCGGCTGATCGCGGTGATGCTGGTGCTGCCGGCGCTGGCGCTGGTGCTGGACCTCGCCGGACTGCTCGGGATGGCCACGGTGATGCGCGGCTTTGGCTTTCCAATGGCGTCCATCCTGCATCAGGTGCAAGGCGCCGCCAGTGTCGGTGATCTGTTCGGCGGCCTGTTCAAGGCGGCGTGCTTCGGCGCCGCCATCGCCGCTATCGGCTGCCAGTCCGGGCTGTCCACCGGCAACGGCCCACGCGCGGTCGGCCTGTCGGCGACCGCCGCCGTGGTCGGCGGCATCATAGCGACCATCGCGCTGGACGGCCTGCTGGCGCTGATCTTCTATCGGCTGAACCTGTGAGCGCCGTGTCAGTTGCACACTTCAATCGACGATCGTCGATCGCGCGGCCGGCTGACGGGGGCGGCCATCACACCAACTGTCGCGGGCAACACACGGTCCGCAAGAAAGCAATATTCACCACGGAGAAGGGAGGCACGCGGAGGAGGCGGCAATTGCGCTTCGCGCGGAGCGCTATCAATTTCCTTCTCCGTTTTCTTCGCTTCTCCGTGGTGAATCATTCTTGCCATAGATCGAACCGCCAAGTCCCATCGCGTAGACACGCCGGTTGCGCCGCCACACCGCGCACACCCGCAACGAAATGCCGATGCCGCCGCCGGTGAACCCTGCCGCGCCCCAGGAGCCAATCATCCGCATCGACAAGGTGGCGCAGCACCGCGGCGCCCGGACCATTTTCCGCGACGTATCGTTCGAGGTCGCGCCCGGCGAGATCTTCGTCATCCTGGGCGGCTCGGGCAGCGGCAAGTCGACGCTGCTGAATCAGATGATCGGCCTGCTGCCACCCACCGCAGGAACGATCGAGATTGCCGGCCACCGCATCACCGGCTCGACGGGCCACGCGGAACTGCTCGCGGCACAACAGGTGTTTGGCGTCATGTTCCAGTCGGGTGCCTTGTTCGGCTCGATGACCCTGCTGGAAAACGTCATGCTGCCGCTCGAGATGTCCACCGATTTGCCAGCCGAGGCACGCGTCGCGGTGGCGCGGGTGCAGCTTGGCCTGGTCGGCCTCGGACACGCCGCCGACCTGCTGCCGGCGGAGATCTCCGGCGGCATGGCCAAGCGCGCCGGCATCGCGCGCGCCATGGCGCTCGATCCGCCGATCCTGTTCCTCGATGAGCCGTCGGCGGGCCTGGACCCGATCACCTCCGCCGGGCTGGACCGGTTGATCCTCGATCTGCGCGAGGACCTTGGCGCGACGTTCGTTGTGGTAACGCACGAGCTAGCGTCGATCCTGGCCATCGCCGATCGCTGCATCATGTTGGATGCCGACGCCTATCCCGACGCCGGCGGCGTGATCGCCGCCGGCGATCCGCGGGTGCTGCGAGACAATGCCACAAATCCGAAAGTACGTGCCTTCTTCCAGCGCAAAATGGTGGAGGCATGCACATGAATGAAGCAGACGAACGGGACGGGCGCATGAACGGGACGGGCGCATGAACGAGGCACGCGCCGCATTCCTGCGCGTCGGGCTGCTGGTGTTGGGCGGCCTCGGGCTGATGATCGGCATGGTCTGGTTCTTCGGCGGCAACGAATTCAACCGCGGCAGCGTGTTCGAGTCATATTTCCGCGAATCGGTGCAGGGGCTGGAGATCGGTGCCCCGGTAAAATACCGCGGCGTTACCCTCGGACGGGTGACCGAGATCGGCCTGGTGACCGCCGAATACGGTGACCGCTCAGTGCCGGCCGAGATCGACAGGCAGACCTACCGCCTGGTCTTCGTGCGCTTCATCGTGGACACCAGCCGCCTCGGCAAGGTGCCGGAGACCGAGGTCGCGGTAAAACTCGGGCTGCGGATACGGTTGGCGTCGCAGGGCCTTACCGGCCTGACCTATCTGGAGCTGGATTTCGCCGATCCGGAGGAATACCCCGCGCAGGAAGTGCCGTGGACGCCAAAATACCCGTATGTCCCCTCGATGCCGAGCACGCTGCGGCGTGTGCAAGACGAGGCGGAACAGTTTCTGGCCAAGCTCGGGCATGTAGACCTCGAAGCGCTGACCGCATCGCTGACTGGGCTGGCCACCGATCTGCGCGCCAATCTTGAACACGGCGACGTGCACCAGACGCTGGCGCGAGCCACCGAACTGTTGCGAACGCTGAACGACAGCGTCAACGCGGCCGACCTGCCCGGCCTGACCGCCGATCTGCGGCGGACCTCCGGCACGCTGCGCGACCTGGCGGATAACCGCGACCTGCAACGCACGCTCGCCAATGCGGCGGTCGCGAGCGATCACCTGGCCGCCGCGAGCGCGCGACTGGGACCGCTGATCGCGTCATTGCAGGCGACGTCCCAGCAGGCCGACAATGGCGTGGTGGAGCTGCAGCGGGGATTGCTGCCGATCCTGCGTGACGCCCAGGTGGCGGTGACCAATCTGCGGGAGAGCACCGAGGAACTGCGGCGGTATCCGCCCCAGTTCCTGCTGGCCAATCCGCCACAGAGATCGCAGGAGCTGCCGAAATGAGGCGACGCCGCATGATGGGCGGCCTGACCGCGGCCCTCGCTACGGCGGGCCTCGCTACGGCATTGGGCGGCACTGGCTGCAGCGTGCTGCCGAGCCAGCCCTACCTGCAGCGTCGCGACTGGCCGATGGTCGTGCGGCGCCCGGCGATATTGCCGAGCCGTCCCGGCGGCCGCGTGTTGCTGGTGCGCACGGTCGAGGCCGGTCCCGGGCTGGAGCGGCGCGGCCTGCAAACCCTGGAGCCCGACGGCAGCCTGAAGATCGCGTTCTATGAGCAGTGGGCGGTACCGCCGGCCGAGGGCATCGACGACAACCTGCGGCAGTGGATTGCCGACAGCGGGTTGTATGCGGCGGTGCTCAGTCCGGGCAGCCAGGTGACCGCCGACCTGGCGCTGGAGGCGGAACTGCTCGCGCTGCAGGCCGATCTCGGCAATGGAACCGCGCGCGCGGCGTGGTCGCTGGTACTGATCGACCTGCGCCCGAGCCCGGCGCGCATCAGGCTGGAACGCACCGAGGCGGCAACCGTCAAGCTGGAAGGCACCGAACTGCCGGCGCTGGTGCGCGCGCAACTCGCGGCGGTGGCGGAGGTGCTGCGCCAGACCGAGGCCGATCTGGCCAACGCGGCACGCACGTGACAGACACCGACTGGTGTGGGGGCGGACTACGCCTATCTAGGGTATGCCCCGCGTTCTAGGGTAAGCCCCCCGCGTTCGCACCACCCGAGGCCGGAGACACCCTATGCGCCGCCCCGCCGCGTTCGCGGCTTCCCGACGACCCTTCACCCTGCTCGCGCCCCTAGCGCTCGCGCCCGTATCGCTCGCGTCCACGTTGCTCGCGCCTGTGTTGCTCGTGGTCCTGCTCGCCGCCGGCCTGCCATCGCACGCCGCGCGCGCCGCCGACCGCTCGGCGCAACTGGCCGTGCCCCCAACGCCGCTCGCGGCGCACCGCGCGCTGTACACGCTCACGCTGGACGATCGCAGCGGCGGCGGCGGCAGCGACGTGGTCGGGGCCAGCGGCTCCATGGGCTACGAGGTGATCGACGCCTGCGACGGCTGGGCGACGCATCAGCAGCTCGACATGACGGTGGTCAACACCGACGGCCAGAACGTCCACATGATCTCCGACTATACCACGTGGGAGGCGAAGGACGGGCTGCGCTTCCGCTTCCATACGCGACAGACCACGGACGACGCGGTGACCAGCCAGATCGACGGCGACGCCAAGCTGGATGCGCCGGGTGGGACCGGCACGGCGCACTACACCAGCCCGAGCGATACGACGAAGCCGCTGCCGGCGGGCACGCTGTTCCCGATGGCGCACACCTCGGCGCTGCTGGCCGCGGCGCGCGCCGGCAAGAAGTTCATCACCCTGCCGCTGTTCGACGGCACGTCGGAGGACGGCGCCGAGGACAGCTCTGTCGTCGTGCTGGACTACAAGCCGCCGGAGCCAACCGCCTACGCGATGCTGTCGCCGCTGCCCAGCGCGCGGGTGCACTTGGCGTTTTTCGAGCGCACGGCTAGCTCCATCACGCCCGACTATCAGGTGTCGATGCGCTACTGGGAGAACGGCGTCGCCGACGCGCTGCAGATGGATTTCGGCGATTTCGTGATGGACGCGAAACTGAGCGATCTCAAGGTGCAGCCGCATCATTGCTGAAAGTCCGACTCGGTTCGACTGCGGGACATCAATGACCATCGCGTTCGCCGGGGATCGGATGGGCCTCGCCGAAAGGCGACGATGCCATGCCCCGCGGCGTGCATACGGCGTTGCCGGGGAGCCGTATGGAGCCGGTGCCGATACGCACCACCTCACGGTGCCTGACTTATAGCCGCAGATTTCGCTTCGCCGGTCGAGATCACCACCCCGGCAGCCTTGAGCAGTATGCGGGCGGCAGCGATTGCTGGACGCATCATGGCGGGATCTTGGTGGATCAGGACCGCCGCATAGGCCCCATCTACGAGCAGCGACAACTGCGTCGCCAAAGTATCCGGGTCATCGACGCCGAGCTGGGACAACAAGTCACGGTACCACAGCCGCCGACTTTCCTTGTAAGCAACGGCCAACTTGCGCGCCTCGCTATCCTCGCTACCAAGCTCGGCGAGTGCGTTGACAAAGGCGCAACCGCGGAAGTCCCTGGCGCCGGTCAAGGAGCGCGCGATCCACTCCAGATTGGCCAGGATCTGCTCCGCCGGCGGTTTGACAGAGGCTTCGGGCAGAGGCCGAAACCGCCCCCGCAAATAGCCGATCACCAGGTCGTCCTTCGACGGGAAATACCGATAGAGCGTTTTCTTGCTGATGCCGAGCTCGGCCGCGATCGCGTCCACCGCAACCCTTCGCGCCGTACCCGCGGACTACGAGAATGCCGCCAGCGTCACCGCTGCCGCCACGGCCGCCGCGCCGCCGCCCAGCGCAAATAGGGCATTGCTCTGAAACCATGCCACGCCGGCAATCAAGGGTACGTGCAGCCAAAGTGCGACCGTAAGCGCCTGATCCACGAAGCCGCGCAGCCGCGCAGCCGCGCGAGTTCATCCTTACGTTGCACTTCAATCGCCATTCGATTTCACCCCAGTTCCCAGGCCGCAGCCGATGAGACCGCGAGGGTTAAGCAACAGCCAGGCACCGGCCCGCCACAGAAGCTGCCGGCCGTGCTGGTCGTCAGGCACGACCAGCACGACGAAGTTCATCACGCCGAGCCGCAGCACCGCCCCGCCTTCAGCGGCTGCGTTGACCGCACGCATTGCGTCCCACCAGGGCAGGAACACCGCCGCCACCGGTCCCGAGGCCGGGCCAGCCATCAGCGCAGTCAGCAATCCAAAGGCAGCCAGTCCCGCTACGGTGAGGCTCTGCCACAGGCCGCGAAGCCGCAAACGAGCTGCCATGACCCGTTCGTGGCGGAAATTGACAAAGAAACCTTCAACCCTACGGAACCCTTCTTGCTATCCGACGGGGCACCGGCCGGGGGTGGGGGGCGCATTACGGATGGCATCGAACGGCGGATATCCTCCCGTCCCATCCGCTCTACCCTTCACTCCGCCCGCAGCGCCGAGCGCAACGCTGCGAACCCGGCCGGATCCTCGACCGCCGCGAGCCTGCCCGCCGCCAGGGTGGCAAACCGCTGCAGCAGCGCCCGCCGCCGCGCTGGCGACAACGGATGGGCCGGCGCGTCGCGCAGCAACTCCGCCTCCAGCCCGGCGGCGACGATCAGCCCGACCTCCGCCGGCAGCAGATCCCGCGGAAAGTCGGCGTCCACCGCGAAGAACAGCGCGTCGGCGTAGTCGCGGTAGTCCGGCCACTTGGCGTCCACCAGGAAGTCGCGCGGACCGGATTTCACCTCGATGCAGACGAACCCGCCGTCCGGGCGCAGCGCCAGGATGTCGGCGCGGCGGCCGTTGGGCAGCGCCACCTCATGCAGCGGCGCCCAGTCCAGCCGGCCGCACAACCGCGCCGCGGCACGCCGGATCAGCGCCGCGCGTTCCGGGAACCCAAGCTCCATTCGGCCCAGGCCCATTTAGGCCAGCCCCATTTTAGCCGACTCTATCCAAGCCAGCCCGGTTCAGGCCAACAGCGCGTCGATCGCCTTGGCCAGCGTGACATCGTTCGCGGTCAGCCCGCCGGCGTCGTGCGTGGACAGCGTGATCTCCACCCGGTTCCAGACATTCGACCAGTCCGGATGGTGCCCGAGCTGCTCCGCCGCCAACGCCACCCGGTTCATGAACCCCCAGGCCTCGCTGAAATCCTTGAAGCGGAACCCGCGATGGATTGCCAATCCGTCATCCCGCTGCTTCCAGGCGGGTAGCGTGGTGGCCAGCGCGGCACGCTCGGCATCGCTCAGTCGTGTCGGCATGTGGACCCTCCTCAAGCTTGACCCGGCGCCCACGTCCTGCACGGATGCGGGACATGAGTGCATTGTTCAGGCGACCCCCGGCCTTCGGCCTGCCGCCCGGCGGGGATGATATCGCAGATCTGGCGGAACGCGCGCTGGCCGCGATTCCGGCCAAGCTGGCCGAGCATGTCCGCGGCGTCGGGATCGCCGTGGAGGACATGGCGGACGACGAAACGCTGGAGGACCTCGGGATCGAGTCCGCCTGGGAACTGACCGGCCTGTATCGCGGCACCCCCTTGACCAGGCGCAGCGTGGACGACGTGGCCCGCGAGCCGGACCTGATCTTCCTGTATCGCGAGCCGATCCTGCTGGAATGGATCGAAAGCGGCGAGGATCTTTATCACATCGTGCGCAGCGTGCTTGTGCACGAGATCGCCCATCATTTCGGCTTCAGCGACGCCGACATCGAGGCGATCGAGCGCGAGATGGACTGATGCCAGCTGCCCGGATCCTTGCCCTCACCCGCAAGGAAGCAAGGTTCACCACAGGGACACTGAGAAAGGCAATAATGACGTTTCGCGAGAAGCGTATTGATTGCCTTCTCCGTGTCTCGGTGCCTTCTTGGTGAACTTTGCTTTCTTGGCCTTGGATCAAACACCCAGATCCCATACGCGGAAATCCCCGACCGCACCAACGACCCATACCTGTTCGGCGCGCCGCCGGAGGCTGTCTCTCCTGGCAACCCGGCGCGCGATACCAACCGGCGAAATCTTTGGAACAGTCAACAATTTCGGCGGTTGGTATCAATGTGAGATTTCCTCCAGCGCCAGCCCACGCGTGCGTGGTCCGAAACCGCCGATCGAGATCACCACCACCAGCATCGCCGCGCTGATAAAACCGAACACGCCGCCTGATCCGAAGTTCTGCAGGAAAAACGCGATGATGAAGCTGGTGAAGATCGTCGACAGCCGGCTGAACGAATAGACGAAGCCGATCGCGCGCGCCCGTACCCGGGTCGGGAACAGCTCAGCCTGGTAGGCGTGATAGGCGTACGACAGCAGGTTGTTGCATCCGGTAATCAATATTCCGAACAGGATCAGCAGCGCCGCGTCGGTCTGCCGGGAGAACAGCAGCCCGAACACCGAAACCCCGATCGCCGCGGCGCAGATCTGCCACTTCCGCTCGACCTTGTCGGCGAACAGCAGGAACAGCAATGGCATGGTCGGGCTGGCGAGCGCGATGATGAAAGAATACTGCAGGCTCTTGGCAAACCCCGCACCCTGCGAGGCCAGCAACTGAGGAACCCAGTTGCCGAAGCCATAGAAGCCGACGGTCTGGAAGATGTTGAACACCACGAACATGATGACGCGGCGCCGATACGGCGGATGCCACATTTCGCCGAAGCCAGCCGTGCCATGCTCCTCGACGGCCGCCGGTCCGGGCGGCGGCAGCGAACCCTTCTCCGCCAAAACCCGCGCCTCGATCACGCTGGTAACACGATCCGCCTCCGCCAACCGCCCATGTTGCGCCAGCCAGCGCGGGCTCTCCGGCACGATGCGGATGATCCAGAACACCAGCACCGCGGCAATCGCCGGGAAACCCGCGACGAACCGCCAGCCGGCAATGCCGAACGGGTCAAGCGGCAGCAGCAACCAACTCAGCAACGCCACCGTCGGCACCGAGCAGAACTGGATGACTTGGTTCACCGTGAAAGCGCGGCCGCGCATCTCCTTTGGCACCAACTCGGCGATGTAGGTATCGATGGTGACCAGTTCGACCCCAATGCCGACACCGGCGATAAAGCGCCAGATGTCGATCGCCAGGACCGAACTTTGGCACGCCATGATCACCGTCATGATCGAGTACCACAGCAGCGCCCAGGTGAAGATGTTCCGACGCCCGAACCTGTCGGCAAAGTAGCCGAAACAAATCGTCCCGACGAACAGCCCGGCGAAAGTGACCGAGGCAAAGGCGGCCTGGTCCGGCAACCCGAACAATCCAGTATGACCCGGGCTGAAAATCCCGCTACGCACCAGCCCCGGTGCAACGTAGCCGGTCATCAGCAGGTCGTACAACTCGAACCCGCCGCCTAGCGACAGCAGGATGACGAGCTTCCAAATCTCCCGCGATGCGGGCAGCCGATCGAGCCGCGCGGTAATCGACGCGGCGGTAGGTGCTGCTGCCGACATGACGTCCCCCAATAATCGCCCTATCAAATCGCCAGCCGTGCTACCCTGCAAGCGGCCGCGCAGACCCACCGCGTGAGCAAAGCAAGGCCAGGGGCTTTGCCCCTGGACCCCACCAAGGGGCGCTGCCCCTTGGATCCCCGCCAAGGGCGA
>DASRQX010000116.1:0-61707 GCA_035696165.1 Acetobacteraceae bacterium
GCCACCGACAACGCCTGCTGAATTTCACCGCCTGCGCGCAAGCCGTCCCGCAACTCGGCCTCTTCAATCCCTGCTGTGTTTGCCATGTTGGCTCCGTCCCAACACCCGAGACGCTCACTCAGCAAAGCCGAGACAACAAGCGGTGGAAATGAACACCCACAGTTCGTTTCGGGGGGCCTCCCTAGCAGAGCCACAGCCCGCCAGGCTGCCCCAAAAATCGCCTTCGGCCCGCCACAATGTTCCTGCTATGGTGCCACATCGCAACGTGCCGGCTGTCCTATCCCGAAGGAAATCGCCATGCGTCGCCTCCTCATCGCAGTCGCTTTGCTGGCTGGCCTCGGGGCCGCCGTCAACGCCCCAGCCGTGGCGTGCGGGACCGGCGACGGCGGCCACGCCAACTCGCCCCCGTAGGGCACAAGCCGACCCTCGCTCTCGCCGCTCCAGGCGGTATGCCTCTGTGTTGGTCTGCGGTCGATCGAGGAAACGTTGGAGAGGACCATGAATAAGGTTCTGTGCGCGGTTGCCGCTGGTGTTGCGATGCTGATCCCTACGCCTCCGAGTCACGCGGCATCTATCAACTACAATTCCTCCAAGTCGAACACCGGCAATATCACCGCCCCAACTCCCGCTCCCGCCGCATGTCCGGCGGGCCAGACCATGGTAGGCACTAGGTGCACACCGGCCGCCGTGGCCGATCCTGGTCAAGCGCGAGGTCAGCCCGATATGGCTGTAAAGAACTCCGGCGTCCCGAAAAATACATCTAGAACCATCGATAGTAGCTCGCCGAGCGTGGTTGCCCCCCCTAGGAACAACAGCGACGGAGCAGCCAAGGGCCAGGCCGACGAGTGAAATTCCGAGTGCGCTGCATGAACGCCAAAATTGGCTTTCTCCCGAGCTCGACAAGGTCGAGCTAAAACCTGACGGATGGGCTCGCCGCCGCTGCCCTGGTGCTGACGGCGCTTCCATAGGGAACGCACTTCGGCGGCTTTGGAGACACATTGCCGCTCGCAGATCAAGCAGGAAGCGCGTGTGGCCGAGCGGGCCGATGAGGTATCATGCATGCTTAGGAATGACCTTGAGCACCCGCGGCCTGGGTGCATCGGCATGGGCAGAGGCACTTTCGATCACATGCGTCCGACATCGTTCTACACGCTGGGCCTAAACGGGATGCTCCTGGTTTCGCTCGCGGTGTCGTCCGGTTGCGCCAGCAATTCCGACGTGGCCGCCGTTTCAGAAGCGCACGCCCCCGCCGCAGGTCCGACGCCGGGCAGCGTGAGGGTCTATGTGAATGGATCGGTGGCCGCATACGGCGCCTTTGGGCATTGAAAAAGGCGCGCCCGCGCTTGACATGACCCGCTGCCCGACCGGCGCCACCTCACATCGCCCCCAGATACCCCGGATCAGGCAACGTGACCTCAATTCGCCACCCCCCCGGTGCTGAGGGTCCCTGCGCCCGGTCCGCCGGATTGTTGACCATCGTCGCCCGCACTGGCCGCGCGCGGCATTGACGGCACGGGAGTCCCCGCAGCACGTCGCCCAGGCGCAGGCCCGGGGTTCGGCCTTCGATCAATCGGAAGGGCAGATCGACCGACCGGCCACCGCACGCCGGGCAGTCCAGATGCAACCACCAGCCGGTCAGATCAGCGCAGCGGACATCGAGCAGGAAGCGCGGATCGTCGGGCATGCCGACACGGTAGACCGGGGAGAACGATAGAGGAACACGGCGGCCTAACGCCCCGACATGCCGCACCGTGCGCGCCAGTTGTTACGGGATCATTCCTGCTAGCACTCAGTGCCCTTTGCCGAGGCCAGGCGCGCCATCCGAGCAGCATCCTAGGCGAATCACCCTGAGCCGAAGCCGCCGCTCCGCCAGCTTGTCAGGGCCGTCTGCTACCCCGGTGTTACCCCGGCCATTTTCTGGCGGTGGCTGAAACTGTCTAACTCTTTGAAAGCATTGGCGGACCCGAGGCGACTCGAACGCCTGACCTTCGCCTTCGGAGGGCGACGCTCTATCCAACTGAGCTACGGGTCCGTTAGCGCTCCCCATACAGCGAAATCCGCGCCGGCGGAAGGCTATGTCAGGGGCCGTCCTGCCAGCCGGCGACCCCTTGGCGTTCTGTCCGTCTGGGCCGCCTGCCCCCGCGCTCCCGGCGCTCTGCGACCGCGGGCAACGTCATGGGTCGCCCCGGACGCCCCGGGTCATTGCTCCAGATTAATAAGGTGACTGAAGGCACCCCGCCCTGACCCCAGGCAACATCGATCGCCAGGGCGGAGCGCCGCGGCCGGTCACAACAGCAGCGCCAGCCCGTCGTGACAGGGAGGATTGCATGTCAACAGCGACCAGCACCGGCGCCGTGCAGCCTTGGTGGAAAGAGCCGACCAAGGACCAATGGCTGGCCTATCTCGCGGCGTGGCTGGGTTGGACGCTGGATGCGTTCGACTTCACCATCTTCCTGTTGATCATGGTGCCGATCGCCAACGAGTTCCATGTGCCGCTCGCCGCAGTCACCGTCGTGTTCACCATCACGCTCCGGATGCGTCTGGTTGGCGCCGTCGCTTCTGGCTGGCTGGCTGGCCGACCGGGTCGGACGCAAGACCCCGCTGATGATTTCGATCCTGTGGTATTCGATCTGCAATTTTATCGCCGGGTTCTCGCCAAGCTTCTGGTTCCTACTGCTGTTCCGAGCGCTGCTGGGAATCGGTATGGGTACGGAATGGCCCGCCGGCGCGGCGCTGGCGATGGAGAGCTGGCCGGCCCGCTCGCGTGGATTGATGAGCGGCGTGCTGCAAGGGTCGTGGGGACTCGGATTCCTGCTGTCCAGCCTGGTCTATGGTTTCCTTTACCAAAGCTGGGGTTGGCACGGCATGCTGTGGGTAGGCATCCTTCCGGCCTTGGCGGTGCTCTATGTGCGGTTCTTCGTGAGACAGCCCGCAGTGTGGGTGGAGAATCGCCGGCGGCAGCGCGAGCAGCAACGTGAGGTGCGGGTACCGCTGTTCAGCATCTTCAAGCCGGCGCTGTTGCTGAACACATTCACCGCCTGCTGGTGGATGGCCAGTGGTTTCATCGTCTACTATTCGATCCGGGCGGTGTTCGCCACGCATCTGCAGAAAGACCTGAACCTGTCACCGGGCCTGGTCGCCACACCGATCGCGATCGCCAACCTCGTTGTCTTCCTGTTCAGTGGCGTGTGGGGCGTCGTCGCCGACCGGTTGGGTCGCCGCGGTCGATGATCATTCCGGCCGTGATCGCCATTGCCGTGGCCCCTGTCTACCTGCTGACCAGCGACATCACCTGGATCGTGCTGGGCTTCGTGGTCCAGGGCGCGTTCGGCGGCGGCATCTATGCGCAGAATCCCAGCTGTCTGGCGGAACGCTTCCCGACGGAGGTGCGGGCCACCGCCAGCGCCTTCTGTTACCACCAGGGTGCCATATGGGGCGGCTTCATGGCGCCAGTGTTGGTGTATTTCCCTTCCTCTTACGATGTCAGCCTGGCGATCCCGATGCTGGCCGGCACCGTCGGGGGAATGATCAGTTTTACCGTCGCGGTGCTGTGCGGCCCAGAAACGCGCGGCAAGGAGCTCGTTCCAGACCTGGTGGTGAGCTGACGACGTGTCGATGCCGGCACGCACGCAAGCACGTCAAGGTAGCAGGTGACGATGCGACAGAATTCTGATGCGCCATTTGACACGGCTTCCATCAAACTGGCCGGAGTGGTCGCCGCCGGCCTGCTCATGGCGGTGACAATCATGAGCGCGATCCGCCTGCAGGAGGCATTACGTCCACGCAATGGTGACATCATCGCCTTTGATCCGACGCGACCGCCGCGCGCCGGAGAACTGGCTTTCACTGTCGGATCGCTCGGCCGGCCAAATGCCACGTCCTGCGTCCTCGATGCGCGCGTCATGCAGCGCTCGGGTGGCAGTCTGGTGATCGAAGCGACCTGGCTCACGCCAACGCTGCACTATCGGGTGCATTGGATTGGCGGCCCTACCAGCAGTGGCACCACTGATTGCGGCGGTACGGCCGATCTGAGACTGGACCCATCCCAGGTCGTCACCCTGGCCGTTGCCGCAGGTGGCTTCGCCTCTGATCGGCAGTAGCGGTTTGTCGCGCCGCCGGTGCGGATTATATGTTACGGAATCGTTTTTATAACTTGTTCCGCTGGTGATCATGTCAGCCCGGGAATAGGGCCACGGGCGAGGTAACGTTCCTCGAATCCGGCCCGGGCCGAAAGTCCCGCGAAATCGTGCACGGTGACCTGTTGCCCGTCGACCGTCACCAACCCCTCTTCCCGCTAGTTGCGGATCATCCGGTTGATATGTGGCACGCTAAGGCCCAGCACGTCGGCCATCAGCTCCTGCGTGAGCGGCAGGATATAGGATCGTTCCTCCGCCAGACCAACGGCGCGCAGCCGCACCAGCAGCTCCAGCAGCAGATGCGCCAGTCGCTCATACGTGGACCGGCGGCCTAGATTCACCAGATGCTCGCCGTCGACCGCAGCTCGCAGGCGGAGGACCAGAACACCGCCGCACCAAGCCTCGGGTACCGCGCGAAAACGCTGAACAGTTTGGGAAAGGGCACCGGCGCCACCACGGCGTCGGTCAACGCCGAAACCGAATTCACCGCGGTCTCGAACAGGCAGGACGGGACCCCGATGAGATCGCCTGGCAGCCCAAGATTCAGGATCTGGCGCTTGCCGTCAGGAAGCACTTTGTAGTGGGAGACAACGCCGCTGCAGAGAATGAAGATCTGGTCATAGTGGCGCCCCGCAACGATGACTGCGCGGTGTCGCCCCAATTTCCGCTGCGGTTCGTGCAGCTCTGTCAGGCAGGCGATTTCGGCGTCTGACAGGCTGACATACGACGCCAACTTGTCCACCAGGGCAAGGCCGTCACCGATGCCATCACCGCCTCGACGGGCTGCTGCGCTTGATCCATCGCCACGTCCCCGGCGTGCCACCCCGGCCGTTGCCGGGTTCCGCGATGAGTGTCTGTCCGCGTCGTCGATGGACCCGAGGCATCCCGGCCGCCGACCACGCCGTCGGACGGCGACGTTCACGCCAACCGAGCCACGGGTCCGTTGCGGCTTCCATGCAGTGAAACCCACAACGGCGGAAGGCTGGCCCGAAGCGCATGCCCCAAAGGGCGCGGCTCACGGACGCAAACAGCATCTCGAGCCCGCTTTGTTGACTGGGGGCAGATCGACGGCGCCGGAGCGGTGGCGGGGGTCGCAAGGGGCGTTGCCCCCACGGTCTCTCGTGCCACCGCTTCCAGCGCCGCCGGTCCCTCCCGTCCGGGAACCACGCTCTAGGCCGGCGGCTGCCGCGCCAGCCAGGCCGTTGCAGCTGCCTCAGCCCCTGAGGGCAGTGGGCTGGCTGGATCCAGCAGCCAGGCGATGATGTCGTCGATCGGCACCGCACGGCCCAGGTCGCGCAGCAGCAGGTGGTAGTTGTTCGGGTAGAAAGCCCGCACCGGACCCGGCGGCAGCGCCCGCCAGAGCTGGGCCGTGGCGCGCGGCGGGATCAACTCGTCCTTGCCGCCATACAGGAACAGCGACGGCGCGGCGAACCGCGGCGCGGCGGCGGCGGCGGTATCCATCAAATCCACCAGCCCATCGATCGCATCGAAGCGCGTGTGGTGCAGGGTCAAGGGATCGCGCGACAAGCGGATCAACGCGTGGATATTATCGCTGGCCCACACATGGGCCGCCGCGCCGGTCGTGGTCATCCCCGGCATCAGACCCGCGAGCAGCCACAGGCCGCCGCGCTCGATAATGTTCATCTCGGCGCGGGTCCACACCGCTGGGGCCACCATCACATAGCGCGAATTCGCCGGCGCATCGGGCCGCGTCGCCAGGCACATCAGCTCCGCTGCGCCCATGCTCTCACCCAGCAAGATCAACTGGATGTGCGGGTAGCGTTTGCGCAGCAGCGCCGCCATGTCCCGGGCGTCATCTACCAGGGCCTGTGTGCCGGGCCAGTAGCCGCGCACCGCGGTGGCGCCGAAGCCGCGCTGGTCGGGTGAGAACACGGCGATGCCGGCATCGGCAAAGCTCGGGGCCGGAATTTCCCAGGCGTCGCGGCTATCGTCCATGCCGTGCAACGCCAGCATCATCGCCCAGGGCGGCCCTTCGGGCATCCAGGCGCGATAGGGTAGGCGCATGCCGTCCGGCATCACGAAGACGTCGGTCGTGACGCGCGGCGGTTCGACGCCGGGGCCGGGCGGCACGAGGTGCGTCGCGCATCCGGTCAGCAGCAGGCTCAGCAACAGCGCGCGGCGCGAGGGAGAAGGCATCGTGATGGCATTCGTGGGCCACACTCCACCCCTGCCGGTCAAGCCACCCCGCGCGCCGGTCCTCCGGCCGGGCGCCTGCCGGGATCATCTCGAGCCGCCGGCGTGCGCCGCGAACAGCGAGATCTCACCATGCGGGCCACGCGTCACCTCGCCGGTTGGGTTCGTATAGGACGGATCCCGCACGAAAGGGCAGGCCGTCGGGATGGACCCGGGGCCATCGGGCGATGGGGCAAGCCGCAGGCACGACGGTGATCCCGCCCCGGCGGCGGTGTTCGCCCCCGCGTCCGAGGACGTCTGGATCGGATCGGCACAAGACGCGAGGGCCATCGTGGCAATGCTCGCGAACAGGATCATCCTCACGTCGGGCACTCCCGGTGCGCGACGATTCCCTAGCTCCTGACCGCGACGCGGCGGCCCGGGCGGATGGGGCTCGTCATGGTGCCAATACCTGGGTGGGGACGCCGGCGTATTCGCGGACGATCATGCTCAGTTTTGTGCGATCCCACTCCGACGGAGAGCCGGCCGCGCCCCGTGTCGCGCCGCGTTGACGCGATGTTGCTTCGCGTCCAGCCTGCCGCAAACGGCCGCGCCGAGACGAGGGGATACGAAAATGCCGCTGCCAGCCGACACCGACACCACCACCCCGAAATACCTGCGCGACAAATACGCTATCGTGGGCGTGGGCGAGACGACCTACACCCGCGGTGGCGGCAAGACCACGCGCGCGCTGGGCAGTTGGGCGATGCGCAATGCGATCGCCGATGCCGGGCTGACTGCGTCGGACATCGACGGCATGCTGTCGTATCAAGGCAATGATTCCACCTCCGCGACGTTCATTGCCGGCGACGTGGGCGCGCGGTTGAATTTCTACATGGATTGCCTGGGGGGCGGGTCGTCGACCGAGGCGTTGATCGGATTGGCGATCGGCGTGATGGAAGCCGGGCTGTGCAAGTGCTGCGCGATCTTCCGGTCGATGAACGGGTATTCGCAGGTGCGGATCGGCGGCACAGGCGCGCGCTCGGCAGCGCCGGTCAATGGCGACATGCTGCACAGCCGGGCCTATGGCTGGCAGAGCGCGGGGCAGATGTTCAGCCCGACCTTCATGCGGCATATGTACGATTACGGCACCAGGCCGGAACAGGTGGCGACGGTGAAGGTGATCCATTCCGAACACGCGTCGAACAACCCGAAGGCGCTGTACAAGAAGCGCTATTCGGTGGACGAGGTGCTGAACAGCCGCATCATCTGCAAGCCGCTGCATCTGCTGGATTGTTGTGTCGAGACCGACAATGCCACGGCGATCATCGTGACGCGGGCGGATCGGGCGCGCGACCTGCGGCACACGCCGGCGCTGATCCGCGGTATCGTCGGGCGGTGCAGCAAGCCGCGCATGGACATGCATTACCAGGCCGGACCGATCTCGCGCGTCGCGGGATATTACGCCAGGGATATCCTGTGGCCGAACGCCGGCGTCGGGCCGGAGGATGTGGATGCCACCGGGTCGTATGACGCGTTCACCTTCACGACGATGTTGCAGTTGGAGGATTACGGCTTCTGCAAGAAAGGTGAAGGCGGGGACTACGTGTCCAATGGCACCATGCGGCTGGGCGGGCGGCGGCCGAACAACACCTCGGGCGGGCATTTGTGCGAGGGCTATACGCACGGCATGAACATGGTGATCGAGAATGTGCGCCAGTTGCGCCACGATGTGGATGACTCGTGTCCGATCGGACCGGATGGAAAACGGCAACATACGTACGACTATCGCGAGGGTGGCTGCCGGCAGATCCGAAATGTCGAAGTGACGGCAAACCTGGGCTGGGCCAACCCGATGACCGGCTCGGCCATGGTCATGCGGCGCGGTTAGGGAGGCGAACAATGTCCATCCGCGCGGATTATCTGGGTATGCCGCTCAGCATCGACGACCTAGATCACGAGAACCTGGCGTATTTCGCCCATTGCGCCGCCCACGCGTTCCATCTGCAACGCTGCGACGACTGCAAGCTGTTGCGCTACCCGCCGACCACGGGTTGTCCGTGGTGCTCCAGCCCGAAGGCAACCTGGACGCCGGTGGAGGGTAAGGGCGAGGTGCATTCCTACGAGGAGGTGCATCACGCGATCCAGCCGGCGTTCCGTGATCACACGCCGTACATGGTGCTGCTGGTTGACCTGGACACGCAGAAGGGAAAACCGAGCGAGCACGAGGCGTTGCGTGTGGTGGGCAACCTCACCCTGCCGGATGGCACCCTGGCGCCGCCCGATGTGGTGAAGCAGGTGGGGATCGGCTCGCGGGTGCGGATGGTGTTCAGCGATGTGGCGCCCGGTCTGTCGCTGCCACAGTGGACGTTGGATGAGGCGGCGTCGCAGCCGAAACCATGGCGGTATGCCCAGGAGTGATTTGCCCGGACGGCGCCCACCGCTGAGAGCCTTCAGGGCGATCACGGTGAACGATGCGGTTGCTGGATCGGCTCACCTGACCGAAATCGGCGTGCAACCAAGCGCCGCGACAGTCCGCGGGTATACGAGATCGCCTGCGAATCGGCTCGTCCGATACCGTCACCTACCGTTCCAATACAGGACCGATATGGTTGTGGGGTGGAAGCTGGATCTTATTTGGTCCTGTGCTCTTCGGTGCGTGGTTGGCGGTCCTGAAGGGCGTACCGCTGTACAGCTTCATAGAGTTGCCGCCTGGTGGCGCGACCGGAGCGGCGGTAGGTGGCCTTCTCGGCGGAAGCGTCCTCATGGCGCGTCGAGCGCTGGTATGCATTCGCGAACAGCGCGGCAAGAATGGCCTGACCGTCACCGCGCGAGGGGTACGATTTGCGGCACTCAGCACAAAGTGGGCCGACGGGGCCAGCCGCACGGATTTTGTCGTCGAGAACCCACTCCCGCCGCGGGCAGGCAAGCGGGTCTGTGCAAGGGCGGGTGTGGTGGGACGTGGCGTGAGTGGATGGGTGCGCCGAGAGGGCGCGTTCGTCATTCCCGATGTCTTCGGTGAGCCGTTGACGGCGATCGTTGGTGCGCTCAACGCCTTGCGCAAACTCGGGCAAACGATGCGGCCGCGGCCATACCGGTCGCGGCGGTGCCGGTCCCCGCCTCCCCGCTGAAATTGCGGAAGTGGCTCCTGATTGTGATGGTACTCGCCCTCGCCGTAGCATTCTTTACCGGGAAAACGCTGTCGGGCAGCGGGTTGGCGCCTTGATCGCAATCCTCATCATCCAGCCTTTCCCGCGCAAGGGATCCGCGCCCCGACAGCAGTGACATGCGTTTCGCGCCGCAGTGGGCGCTGGGCGAAGCCGCAGCGCAACCCGCCAAACCGTGCGCTATCCGCAGCAATAGGCGTGCCGGACGTCTTGGAGCCCGGCCCCTGGGCCTGTATGATGCGGGCTCCATCCAACAGGGGCCATTCACATGCCGGACGGCGCCACCACCGCCACGGAAATCATTCACGTCGATGACCGCACTGTCGCCTGCGACGGCGGGGACGGCGCGCTGGGCCACCCGCGCGTCTTCCTGCACATCGAGGGCCAGGAGGTCATGTGCCCGTACTGCTCGCGGCTCTACATACTGAACCCGGGAGCCGGCCACGCCAGCGGACATTGAGGTCGCGGCCCGCCCGGCTGCGGCCACCGGCACCGCACCGCATCTCGTCCTGATCGACGGATCGGGGTTCATCTTCCGCGCCTATCACGCGCTGCCGCCGATGACGCGCCCGGACGGCACGCCGGTGAACGCGGTGTTCGGCTTCACCAACATGCTGGCCAAGCTGCTGCGCGATCATGTCGGCACGCACCTGGCGGTGATCTTCGATGCGGGCAGCAAGACATTCCGTAACCGGATCTACGATCAGTACAAAGCGCACCGCCCGCCGCCGCCTGAGGACCTGATCCCCCAGTTCGCCCTGGTGCGCGACGCGACCGATGCGTTCGGCGTGCCGGCGATCGAGTTGGACGATTGGGAAGCGGATGACCTGATCGCGTCCTATGCCGCGGCGGCGGTGAAGGCCGGCGGCACGGCGACGATCGTTTCCTCGGACAAGGACCTGATGCAGTTGCTGCGTCCCGGTGTGGACATGCTGGATCCGATGAAGCAAAAGCCGATCGGCCTCGCCGAGGTGATGGAGAAATTCGGCGTCGGGCCGGAGAAGCTGATCGAGGCGCAGGCGCTGATTGGTGACTCGGTCGACAATGTGCCCGGCGTGCCGGGGATCGGTCCGAAGACCGCGGCGCAGTTGCTGAACGAATTCGGCGACCTGGAGGGCGTGCTGGCCGCCGCGCCGGCGATGAAGCCGTCGAAGCGGCGCGATCTGCTGATCGAGCATGCGGACAAGGCGCGCCTGTCGCGCGTGCTGGTGACGCTGCGCGACGATGTGCCACTGCCGCAGCCGCTTGAGGCGCTACATCCACGCGAACCGAACCCCGGCAAGCTGGTCGCGTGGCTGACCGCGCAGGGGTTCCGCAGCACGATCACGCGCTTGGGGCTGGAAGATACGCCAGCGCCTCCCCAGGCCGCGTCGACCGGTGGCAAACAGGCGCAGCTCGATCTCGGGAGCGCGCCCGCCCCCGCGACCCCAGCAGCGCCAGCGCCGAGCGGCGATTTCGGTCCGTATGAAACCGTTTCGACCAAGGATGCGTTGCGCGCCTGGGTGGCCGCGGCGGCGACGGTCGGCGTTGTCGGGTTGGACACCGAGACCGATGGGCTGGACGCGATGCGTGCGAAGCTGGTCGGGTTCTCGCTGGCCACTGCGCCGGGGCGCGCCTGCTACGTGCCGTTGCGCCACACCGTGTTGGGCGAACAGGTGGCGATGGCGGATGCGATCGCGATCCTGTCGCCGCTGCTGACCGATCCCGGCGTGTTGAAGGTGTTGCAGAACGCCAAGTTCGACATGCAGGTGCTGCGGCGCGAAGGCTTCCCCGTTGTCGCACCGCTGGACGACACGATGCTGATTTCCTTCGTGCAGGAAGCCGGGCTGCACGGCCATGGTATGGACGAGCTGTCGCGCCTGCATCTGGGCCACACACCGATCAGCTTCGATGAGGTCACCGGCACCGGCCGCAACCGCATCAGCTTTGCCGACGTGCCGTTCGATCGCGCCACCGCCTATGCCGCGGAAGATGCCGATGTGACCTTGCGGTTGTGGCAGGTGCTGCGACCGCGGCTGCGCACGGCGAAGGCGCTGGTATTGTACGAACAGGTCGAGCGGCGGCTGATCCCGATCCTGCTGGACATGGAAGCCGCCGGGGTGAAGGTCGATGCCGACGACCTGCGTCGCATGTCGGTGGATTTCGAACAGCGCATGGTGGTGATGGAGCGTGATTGCCATCGTCTCGCCGGCCACGAGTTCAATGTTGGCAGTCCCAAGCAGCTGGGCGAGGTGCTGTTCGACGAGATGAAGCTACCAGGCGGCAAGCGGATGAAGACCGGCGCCTGGGGCACCGACTCGTCGGTGTTGCAGACGCTGGCCGACCAGGGGCATGACCTGCCGGCACGCATCCTGGAATGGCGGCAGCTACAGAAGCTGAAATCCACTTATGCCGACGCGCTGGTGGAAGAAATCAATCCGGAGACGGGACGGGTTCACACCAGCTTCGCGATGGCGATCGCGGCGACCGGGCGGTTGTCGTCGACCGATCCAAATTTGCAGAACATCCCGATCCGCACGGAGGAAGGCAGCCGCATTCGGCACGCCTTCATCGCGGATAAGGGCAATCTGCTGGTCAGCGCGGACTATTCACAGATTGAGCTGCGGCTGCTGGCGCATGTGGCGGATATCCCGGCGCTGAAGGAAAGCTTCGCGAATGGCGAGGACATCCACGCGCGCACGGCCAGCGAGGTGTTCGGCATCCCGATGCAGGGCATGGATCCGATGACGCGGCGGCGCGCCAAGGCGATCAATTTCGGCATTATCTATGGAATTTCGGCGTTCGGGCTGGCGCGGCAGCTCGGGACCGCTCCTGGCGAGGCGCGTGGCTATATCGATGCGTATTTCACGCGCTACCCGGGCATTCGCACGTACATGGAACGAACCAAGGAAGAGGCGCGGAGCAACGGCTACGTCACCAGCCCGTTCGGGCGCCGCTGCTGGATTGCCGGCATCGCCGATAAGAATCCCGCGCGGCGGGCGTATGGCGAGCGCCAGGCGATCAACGCCCCATTGCAGGGCGGCGCAGCGGATATCATCAAGCGCGCGATGGTGGAGTTGCCGAAGGCGATGCGGGACGCCGGGCTGAAGTCGAAGCTGGTGCTGCAGGTGCATGACGAACTGCTGTTCGAGGCACCGGAGAAGGAAGTGCAGGCGCTGTCCGCGCTGGCGAAGCAGGTGATGGAGAGTGCCGCGTCGTTGAGCGTGCCGCTGGTCGTGGAGACGGGATCAGGCCGCACCTGGGCCGACGCGCACTGATCCCGCCCTTCGCAATGACAGTGGGGGCTATAGCACCTTCGACAGCAGATCCTGGGTGCGCCTCTGCTTCGGCGCTGCCAGCACAGTGTCCTGGGCTGACGTGCATGAGGTTGCGCGCGTCGTCAGCTCCCTGAGCAATACGTGCAGCCGGCCTCCTGCGCGCGGTTGACCCCCCAAGTGCCAGACGGAATCAGCGCGATCCCCGGGATCACATTCGCCGTCCATTCCTTCGCCGCATCGTCCGCACTGACGCCGGCATTCGCGGCGAGCTTCTTGCTGAGGGCATGCAGTGCGATGTTGCACGCGCCAAAGATCACGCCGTTCGCCAACAGCCGGTCGATGGCGAAATCGTCCGACATCAGCACGCCCGGCTTGGAGTGAAAGTAGGGGTTTTTTACCGCCGGATCCTTGGTTTCCGGATCGATGATCTTGAGTGACTCGCCGATCTTGTATTTCGCCCACACCGCATCGTTGAGAGCCAGAGTGAGTGCCATGTGTCGGACCACAATGACCGCCGTTGCGGCTCCTGGCGACGGATTGGTGATCAGGAATGTGTACACAAACGCCAACGGAAAGCCGTCGTTGACCTCGACGGCATCGACCACCTGGCGGTGGCGACCGCTCAGCTTGCCTGGCCAATCCGGACCATCACTCGTTGCGGCCTCGGCGCGCCCATCGGACAGGCCTGTAAGACCGAGCGCCGCCGCGGCGGCAAGACGCGTGACCAAACCACGACGCGGTGCCACATCGGGTGCTGAGGCCGTCGTATCTGTCCGGAAATTGATCATTTGTTCCCCCTGTTCATCACATTCCCGCGCCGGCAGCAGACGCGCGTCGCACCAACAATGCCACGTTGTTTTGATGTCGCCCACTAAACCGTTACAACACCTTTGACAGAAAGTCCTGCGTGCGCCGTTCTTTCGGCGCCGCCAGCACCGTGCGTGGATCGCCCTGTTCCACGATCACGCCGCCATCCATAAAGATCAGATGATCCCCGACCTCGCGCGCGAAGCCCAGCTCGTGCGTCACCACCACCATGGTCATGCCCGACCGCGCCAGGTCTTGCATCACCGCCAGCACCTCGCCTACCAGCTCGGGGTCCAGCGCCGAGGTCGGTTCATCGAACAGCATCAGTTTCGGGTCCATCGCCAGCGCGCGTGCAATCGCCACCCGCTGCTGCTCGCCGCCCGACAATTGCGCCGGATAGCGGTCATGCTTGCCGCCAAGACCAACCCGTTCAAGCAACGTCATGGCGCGCGCCGTCGCCTGCGTGCGCGGCACGCGCTTCACGTGCACCGGCGCCTCGATGATATTCTGTAGCGCCGTCATGTGCGGGAAGAGATTGAACTGCTGGAACACCATGCCGATGCCTTGGCGCATACGGGCCACGTCGCGTTCGTGCAGCTCGTACAACCAGCCGTGGCGTTCGCGGTAGCCGACCAGTTCGCCACCAACCCATAGACGACCGGCGTCGAACGGCTCCAGGTGATTGACGCAGGACAGCAAGGTGCTCTTGCCGGAGCCGGACGGGCCGATGATGCACAGCACGGTACCAGCCGGCACGTCGAGGTCGACACCGCACAGCACCGGCCGCGCGCCATAGCTCTTGTGCAAGCCACGGATTTTCAGCATTGGTTCGGTCATCGCTGCCGGAACTTCCGTTCCAGGAAATACTGCCCCACCGACAGCACCGACACGATAATCAGGTACCATAGTGACGCCACGATCAGCAGCGGGATCGTCTCATACGTCCGCGAATAGATCAGTTGCGCCGTATACAGCAGCTCCGCCATCGCGATCACACTGACCAGCGAGGTGTTCTTCACCATCGAGATCACTTCATTGCCAACCGGCGGGATGATCACCCGCATCGCCTGCGGCAGGATGATGCGGCGGTAGATCATCATCCGCCGCATCCCCAGCGCCAGCGCCGCCCGCATCTGGCCCGGCGGAACCGAAACGATACCGGCCCGAATCACCTCGGCGGTATAGGCCGATTGCGCCAATCCCAACCCGGCCATCGCGGCGAACAACGGCGTGATCAGTGTGTTGGTGCTGATGCTGAACAGCACCGGCCCGAACGGCATATGCAACGTGATCACCGAATATAGCGCACCGAAATTGTACCAGAAGATCAGTTGCACCAACACCGGCACGCTGCGGAAAAACCAGACATAAGCCCAGCTGATGCTCGACAGCAGCTTGTTGTGCGACAGCCGGAACAGCGCCAACACAGTGCCCAGCACCAGGCCGATCACCATCGCGGCCAGCGTCAGCTCCAGTGTACGCTGCAGGCCCTTCAGGATCTCCGCATCGAACATGTACTGCGCGACGACCGGCCACTGAAACGCGCGGTTGGTCGCGACGCTATAACCCGCTGCCGTAACAATCAACAGCACGACCGCCGTCGCCACCCAGGTGCCTGGGTGGCGCAGCTTGACGATCTGCTGGGTGTTATCCGGTGCGGTCAGCGCGGCGCCCCGGTCGGGTTCAGCGGCGCCGTCTTCACCGCACCATCCTCCAGACCCCACTTCTTGATGATCTTCATGTAGGTGCCGTCATCCATCAGATGCTGCACCGCGGCCTGCAACGGCTTGGCCATGTCGGAGCCTTTCGGCATCCCTACACCGATATAGGCGAGGTCCGTGTAGTGCCCCACCACCTTGGTCTTGCCCTTCGACTGCGCCACGAAATAACTGACCGCGGTGGAGCCGACCCAGAACAGATCCGCCCGCTTGCTCAGCATCGCATCGGCGGCACTGGCGCCGTCATTGAACACCAGCGTATCGATCGGCTTCTTACCAAGCTTCTCGCACTCCGGCTGATGCAGGCGAGCGAACTCGGCCTCACGTGAACCGCGCGTGGTGGCGACGGTGACGCCGCACAGGTCGTCCAGGGTGTTCACCTTGATTGGATTTTCCGCCAATGCCGCGAACAGCTCGTTGCCCAGCAGCCAACCGAGCTGATCGATCACCTTCTCACGCACTTCGGTCACGCCCATCTGGCCGGTGGCGACATCGAAACGATGTGCCTGCAGGCCGGGGATCAACGCATCGAAAGTCGTGGCGCGAACATCCAGATTGATACCCAGCGCCTGGGTGGCCGCGCGCAGAAGGTCGATCTCCCATCCTGCGACATTGCCTTGCGCATCACGGAAATCATCCGGTGGCGAACCGAGCGCCACGCCCAGGATCAGCGTCTTGGATGCCGCGACGTTGGGGGGCAGCAGTTTCACCAGCGCGGGCTGCGCCGTCTCGGTCAGAGATGGACCCCCTTGCGCTTGCGCGGCAACACCGCCAAGCGCCAGCAGCGCGGCGCCCGTCAGCATGCCGGCCAGCCGGCAGGCACGGCGGATGACCGTGGTACGCATGAAGTCTCCTGTGTGTGTCATGGTTGATGATTATTCCGCGGCACGCGAGATGTCCGCCCGCCGGCGGTGGCTGCCGTGTGCAGGACGCGGCAGGCCCATCGTCTCGCGCAGGGTGACGCCGTGATATTCGGTCTGCGCCAGGCCACGCCGTTGCAGTAGCGGCACAAGTTCATCCAACGCCGCATCCGATCCGCCGGGCATATAAGGTGGAATCAGGTTGAAGCCATCGCAGGCGCGGTCGTAGTACCAATCGGCCATGCGATCGACGAGCTGCTCGGGCGTGCCGACCATCACCAGGTGACCGGACGCGCCGGCCAGCATCAGATAGACATCGCGGATGGTCATGTTCTTCTCGCGCACGATCCGCAGCAGCGCCTCGTGCCCGCTTTTCACTCCGTTGTGCTCGGCCAGCAATTCCGGCACCGGACCATCGACATCGTAGCCCGACAGGTCGCCGAAATGACTGGCGAGAATCTGCAAGCCCAGTTGTGGATGAATGAGATCCTGCAACCGGTTCATCAGATGCTGCGCCTCGGTCTCGGTGGACCCCAGCACACATAGGATGCCGGGCATCACCAGTTGCGTCTCGGGGTCGCGCCCGTTCGCGGCGGTGTTCGCCTTAACGCTGCGATAGAACGCCTTGGCGACCTCCTTGTCGGTCTGCGCGGTGTAGATGATGTCGGCGATGCGTCCGCCGAGGCTTTGGCCCGGCCCCGACGATCCCGCCTGTGCGATCACCGGATAGCCCTGGATCGGCCGCGCCACGTTCAGCGGGCCATGCACCGCAAAACTCTCGCCGCGGTGGCGCAGATTGTGCAGCTTGGCGGGGTCGAAATACTGACCGGTCTCCTTGTTGCGGAGGAAAGCGTCATCCTCCCAGGAATCCCACAGCCCCATCACCACATCGACGAATTCCTCGGCGCGGCGATAGCGCAGCGCGTGCTCCATGTGGCGCTCGCGGCCGTAGTTCAGCGCTTCCTGTTCGCTCCAGGATGTCACCACATTCCAGCCGACACGGCCGCCGCTGATGTGATCCAGCGAGGCGAACTTGCGCGCGATGGTGAAGGGCTCGTTGTAGGTGGTGGACGCGCTGGCGACGAAGCCGATACGCTCGGTCACCGCGGATAGAGCGGCCAACGCGGTTAGCGGCTCGAACACGTCGATGCGGCTGAGATAGCTGAGCTGTTCATCATCCTTGGCGTAATGGCGCACGGCGGCCCCATCGGCCCAGAACATGAAGTGGATGGCCCGGCGTTCGGCGTGGCGCGCGATGTCGCGCCATAGTGGGAAGTTCAGCGCCGCGTCGGCGCGTGCCTCGGGCAGGCGCCAGCCGGCGGCATGTGCGCCGTTGGCCACGATGTTGAGGCCAAGTTTCATCGGGCCGCGTTTGTCAGCCATGTCGATCCGTCCAAATGATTGTGCGCGCGGTCCTGCGATCGGTACCCGCACTCTCACGCGCCCCTTGCCCCGCGGTCACCATAGGGTCTCGCTTTGCGGGGCGTCAAAGCCTGCACGCGGCGGGCATGAAATTGCTGTCATCCGTAACGGCGGCTGGCGCGCGGCTTTACTCCCGGCCCAGCCGTCCTAGGATTGCGGCGACAAGCTGGGAAACGGATCAAACGAATGTCGGCGACGCATCAGGCTGCGCCGGCGGCACTTGCGCGCGGTGACGCGATCGCACTGGCCGACCGATGGCTCACGCGCGGGCTCGAATGGCTCAGCGCGCTGCTTGTCGTGGCCGAGATCGTCATTCTGTTCGTCGGCATTGTCGCGCGCTATGCGTTCCATCATCCGCTGATCTGGTCGGACGAGCTAGCGTCGCTGCTGTTCCTGTGGCTGGCGATGCTGGGCGCGGTGCTCGCGTTGCGGGGCAATGCGCATATGCGCATGACCGCACTGGTCAATCGCGGCAGCGAGTCCACGCGCCGCTTCACCGACGACCTGGCATTGGCCGCGGCGTTGGTGTTCCTGATCGCACTGGTGATGCCGTCGCTCGCCTATGTCGATAACGAGGCGATCGTTTCGCTGATGTCGCTCGATGTGTCGATGGCCTGGCGGGCCGTCGCGATGCCAGTGGGTGTCGGCCTGATGATCATCACCGCGCTGCTCCGCCTGGAGCGCGACGGGTTCGTACGATCGCTGCTGGCGCTGGCAGTGGTCGGCGCGGTGTTCGGCGTGTTCTGGCTGGTGCAGCCGCTGCTGCCGCCGCTTGGTCAGCTCAACCTGCTGATCTTCTTCGTCGGCGTCGTGTCGGTGACGGTGTTTCTGGGCATCCCCATCGCGTTCAGCTTCGGTCTGGCCACGCTCGGCTATCTGGCGATCGCCAAGCACATGCCGATCTCGGTACTGGTCGCGCGGATGGATACCGGCATGTCGCATCCGGAACTGTTGGCGGTGCCGCTGTTCGTGTTCCTCGGCCTGCTGATCGAGATGACTGGCATGGCCCGCGTGATGGTGCAGTTCCTCTGCAATTTGCTGGGGCATGTGCGGGGCGGGCTGTCCTTCGTGCTGATCGGCGCGATGTATCTGGTGTCCGGCATCTCGGGATCGAAGGCAGCCGACATGGCGGCGATCGCGCCGGTGCTGTTCCCGGAAATGGAGGCGCGCGGGGCCAAACGCGGCGACCTGGTGGCGCTGCTGGCAGCGACCGGGGCGCAGACCGAAACGATTCCGCCGAGCCTGATCCTGATCACCATTGGCACGGTGACCGGTGTCTCGATTGCCGCGCTGTTCACCGGCGGGCTGCTGCCCGGGCTGGTGGTCGGGCTGATCCTGTGCGGGGTGACCTGGCGGCGCGCCGGCGGGGTGGAACGTCTGCCACGTGCCAGGGCCACCGCGATCCGGCGCAGCTTCGTCGTTGCGATCCCGGCGCTGATATTGCCCTTCGTGATCCGCGGCGCCGTGGTGTGGGGCATCGCCACCGCGACCGAGGTCTCGACCATCGGCATTGTCTACGCGACGCTGGCCGGCCTGTGCCTGTATCGCGAGTTCGACTGGTCGCGGCTGTTGCCGATGCTGGTGCAGACGGCGGTGCTGTCAGGCGCGATTCTGCTGATCATCGGCGCGGCGACCGCGATGGCCTGGGCGATCACCATCTCAGGCTTTTCCTTCGTGGTGGCACAGTGGATCGCCGGGATGCCAGGTGGGGCGATCACGTTCATGGCGATCTCGATCGTGTTGTTCGCCGTGCTGGGCAGCATCTTGGAGGGCATTCCGGCGATCGTGCTGTTCGGCCCGCTGCTGTTCCCGATCGCGCGCCAGGTCGGTATCCACGAAGTGCACTACGCAATGGTGGCGATCCTGGCGATGGGTCTGGGCCTGTTCGCCCCGCCATTCGGCGTCGGCTACTACGTCGCCTGCGCGATCGGCGGCGCGGATCCTGATGACGGCATGCGGCACATCTGGCGCTATCTGCTGGCGCTGCTGGTGGGGATCATCATCGTCGCCGCAGTACCGTGGCTGTCGGTTGGATTTTTATAACCAAGAGAGGAAACGACACGTGCGCATCTCCAGACGTGTGGCGCTTGGCGGAATGGCGGCCCTTGCCGCCCCCGCGTTGCCGCGCTTTGCCAAGGCCGCGGAATATACCTGGAAGTTCGGCCATACCGCGCCGACGAGTTTCCCGTTGCATATCCGCCTCGCGGCCGCGGCGAAGAAGATCGGCGATGATTCGCATGGTCGGATGGAGCTACAGGTGTTTCCCGACAGTCAGTTGGGCGGCGACAACGACCTGCTGTCGCAGGCGCGCAGTGGGGCGATCGAATTCTGCCAGCCGACGGGGCAGATCCTGGCCTCGATCCTGCCAGTGACAGCGATCAGCGCGCTGGGATTCGCGTGGACGGATTATTCGAAGATCTGGCCGGCGATGGATGGCGAGCTGGGGGCTTACATCCGCGCGCAGATCACCGCGAAGGCGGGGTTGGTGCCGATGGAGCATATGTGGGACCTGGGATATCGCCAGGTGACCACGAGTACCAAGCCAATCAAGGTGGCGGACGATTTGGCTGGGTTGAAGATCCGTGTACCGGTGGCACCAAGTTTGGTGACGCTGTTCCAGACGCTGAAGGCCGCGCCGTTGGCGTTGCAGTTCCCGGAGGTTTACTCGGCGCTGCAGACGCATATCGCGGATGGGCAGGAGAACCCGCTGACGCTGATCAAGGCGGCGAAGTTCTATGAGGTGCAGAAATACTGTTCGCTGACGAACCATGTTTGGGACGGGCACTGGTTCTGCGCCAATGCCGCGGCATGGAAGGGACTGCCGGATGATCTGAAGAAGATCGTGGCGGACAATCTGAATGCGGCGGCGCTGCTGGAACGGGTTGATATCGCAGCCGGGGACAAGGCGAACGAAGCGGAGCTGGCGGGGAAGGGGCTGGTGTTCAACACGGTGGACACGCAGAGCTTCCGGGACGGGTTGAAGAACGGCGGGTTCTATACGAGCTGGCGGGCGAAGCTGGGCGATGCGCCGTGGGGGATTCTGGAGAAATATGCTGGAGCGTTGGGCTAACCCCCGTCTGTCATGCGAGGCGCAAAGCGACGAGCAATCTCGTGCCGCGGTGGCACCACGATTCGGGCGCCACTGGACCGAGATTGCTCTTCGTCGCTGGCGCTCCGCGCAATGCCACTTTTAGTCGCGCGGTGGTCCGCTGATCGCGTCGAGGTAGCGGCGTACCGAGTAGGCCACCACCGCCTTGCCATCCGTCGGCACGAAGCGGTCCCACCAGGCGCCGTAGATCGGCTCGAATGGCCAGGGTTGCAGCATCGCCGCGATATGCTCGACCGTGGAACGGTCGAGCGGAATCAGGTCGGGATAGCTGCGCATGAAACTGACCTTGCGGTCGAAATTGACCGTGACGATGTCGCCGGATAGCAGCGCGCCCTTGCCACCGGCACCGTCGGCCCAGTGCAGCACCTGCGCGCCAGCGAAATGACCGGGGCAGTGCAGCAGCGTGATGCCCGGCAGCAGCTGCTTGCTGGCGCCATCCCAAAACTGGACGGCTGGATCCGGTCGCATCACCCATTGCTTGTCGCGGATATGCTGATGGATCGGCGCGTTGAACGCGTGGCTCCACTCGATCATCGAGGAATAATAATGCGGATGCGAGATCGCGATGCCGGCGATACCGCCCAGCAGGCGTACGATCTCGATCGTGGCATCATCGATGAAGCTGATGCAGTCCCACATTATGTTGCCGTGCGGCGTACGCACCAGCAGCGCGCGCTGGGCAATGGCAAACGCCGGGGTGGTGCCGATGCCAATCAGGTTCGGCTCGTGCTGGCGGAACGCATTGAAATGCGTGCGGCGCATCGCCGTCAGCGTGGTCCAAGACTGACCGAGCAGGTTCACATACTGCCGCTCGTCCTGGCAGACCGGGCAGGACGCGGGGGGCGCCTCGCTGGGCGGATATTGCGTGCCGCAGGTGGTGCAGATGAATGCTGGCATGCGTTAATCCTAGCGCAACCACGGAAGGATGGGCAGACCTCGTCGTGGGTCAGCACCGCGCGTCGCGCATCTGCGCTACCCGAACGCGGGGCGCAGGCGGGTGCGGTGCTGGCGCGCCACCAGCAGGCCGACCACCACGAGGTTGATCAGGTTGGAGAAGAAGGCCAGCTCGAATGCCTGGCCGTAGTGGCCGAAATGATCGAACATGGCGCCGGCGAGCCAACTACCCACCGCCATGCCGGACATGCCGGACAGCAGCATGATCGGCACGCGCCAGCTCGCCTCGCGCGATGGGTACAAGTCGCGGATCGCCAGCACATAGGCGGGAATGATGCCGGCGAAACCCAGGCCATAGATCGCCGAGGCCGTGAACAGTCCCGGTTCGTGGGCGACCAGCGTGTAGACAAGGATGGAGACGGTTTGCGCGGCGGAGCTGAGTAGCACTGTCCAGAGCCCGCCCATGCTGTCGGCGACCCAGCCCCAGAACTGCCGGCTCAGGAAAGCGAGGCCCAACAACATCGACAGCATGAAGGCCCCCAGTTCCGGCGTCATGCCTTCATCCGTGCACAGCGCCACCAGGTGCGCGGTGGGCATCGCCATCGGGATGCAGCAGAAGAACGGCGCCATCGCCAGGAACAGCATCGCGGTGTTCGGTCGCAGGCCCAATACCGGCGTGCCGGGGGCGGGGCCTGCGGCCGCGGCGGCGGCTTGGCCGATACTTGGCGCGGGCTGGCGCAGGAACAGCAATGCCGTCGGCACCACCACGACCACGACCACCACGGCCGTGATGATCATGGTGTCCTGCCAGCCGATGCGTTCAATCCCGATCTGGAACAACGGCGGCCAGATCACGCCGGAGATGTACTGCCCTGACGATATCAGCGCCAACGCGGTGCCGCGCCGCTTGTCGAACCAGCGGCTGACATAGACCAGCAGCGGCGGATAGATCGCAGCGCTGCCTAGAAAGCCAATGAACAGGCCATGGCCCAGCAGCAACGACCAGGCACTGCCCAGCGATGACATCAGCAGGCCCAGGCCCATAACCACCGTGCCGCCCAATACGGTCCAGCGAATGCCGATGCGATCGGCCAGCAGGCCCATCAGGATGCCACCCGATCCGGTACCGAACCAGACCAGACCGGCGGCGAGCGACGGAATGGCGCGCGGCACATCCAGCGACTCGCTGATCGGCTTCAGCGCGACCACCACGATCAGCGGCGCGCCATAGGTGAAGGACAGCAACAGCAGCACGACGATGGCGATCACCCACGAGGTGCGCGATTCGATGCTGGCCGCCGCTTGGCTGGCGCTCATTACGTTGCTTCCTCCGTCTCGGCTTCTGTTCGGCCGGGCAACCAGCCTAGCCGAACAGGGCGGCGATGTCAGAGGGTTTTACGTCCTCGATGCGGGCGGGCTGCCAGCGCGGGGTGCGGTCCTTGTCGACCACCATGGCGCGTACGCCCTCGATGAAGTCGCTGTGGTCCATGGTGGTGTGGGTCAGCGCGAACTCGGCGTCCAGGCATTGTTCCAGCGTGCGATGGGCGCCCTCGCGCAGGATGCGCAGGGTCCAGGCGAGCGCAGAGGGGGACACCCCGCGCAGCGCCGCGATGGTCTTGGCCGCCCACTCGGACTTTTCGGCTTCGAGCTGATGCAGGATCTCCGGCACGCTGTCGGCGGCGAAGATGCAGTCGATGGTGGGGCGCAGATCCTGCAAGGAACATTCCGGTAGCGGTGCACCACGACAGGCGAGCGCGGCAATGCCGTCGTGCGCCAACGCCTCTGACAAAGCAGGCAGTTCCTCCCGCGTGGTGAAATGCGTGGCGAAGCCGGCGTGCACCGCGTCGGCGCCATGGATGCGCGCGCCGGTCAGGCCGAGATAGGTGCCGAGCTGCCCAGGCAGCCGCGGCAGGAAGAAGGTGGCGCCGATGTCGGGGAAGAAGCCGATCGCGGTTTCCGGCATGGCGAACATGGCGTTCTCGGTGGCGACGCGATAGGCGCCGTAGATCGACACGCCGATGCCACCGCCCATGCAGATGCCGTCGATCAGCGCGATATACGGCTTGGGGTAGGACGCGATCATGCGGTTGAGCGCGTATTCCTCGGTGAAGAAGGCATCGACCGGGGCGCGGTTGTTGTCGAGCTGATGCTGGCGCAGGGCGCGGATGTCGCCGCCGGCGCAAAAAGCGCGGTCGCCGGTGCCCTCGATCACCACAGCGTGGATATGCGGGTTGTCGCGCCAGGCCTGCAGCGTGGCGGTGAGGACGCGGATCATCGACTGGTCGAGGGCGTTCAGGGCCTCGGGGCGATTCAGACGAATTCGGCCCACCCGCCCATCCTGGCGGGTGATCACGCTCGGCTCGGTCATGGGTCCTCCGCGGTCGATGAACGGCGGACTAAGCATGCAGGTCGGACGGAGGCTACCCCCGAGATGCGGAGAGCAGAGCTGTCCTTGCCAATCGTGTCGTGCTCGGGCTTGGCCCGGTCACCCACGACTTGCTGTCGCGGCGCACGCCAAGTCATCGGTGGCCGGACCTGGTCCGGCCAGGACACCGGGGGGTCAGTGCGGCCGGTGGTCGTTATTGACATGCCGATCGCCGGCGAGCCAGCGGCGGAGCTCGCTGTGCGCGTCGGTGCGACGGATCGCAGCGAGCTCCGCGGCGTGCGGGGCATCGACGGTGAATTCCAGCGGCAGGCCGTCGGGGGTTTTGACATACATCGAGACGCAGTAGCCGTGGTCGGTGCGGCGGTATTGGATGCTGGCGGCCTGCAGGCGCGATTCGAGGTCCGCGAAGGTGGCGTCGGAGACCTTGAAGGCGACGTGCCACGAGCCGCCGACCGGGCCGAAATGCGCGCGGTTCATTTCGTAGGCGTCGAGGTCGGCGAACTGGAAGAAGGCCAGCGCGGAGCCGTCGGCCATTTCGAAAAAGGTATGGCAGTAGTCGACCTCGCGGCCGAGGGCGGCGTTGAAGGCGCGTTCGCACCACGTGGCGGTGAGGGGGATGCCGAGGATGTCCTCAACGAAGGCGCGGTTGGCTTCCTGGTCGCGGACCGCGAAGGCGTGGTGGTGGAGGCGTTGGGGTGGGTCGGCGAGAAGCTGGGCGTGGGGGGTCATGGGGGTTGGGGCGGAGTCTTGGGGCATGGTGTTTCCTCCGAGCTTGAGGCGTGTCGTTTTGATCGTCTGTGCGAGTTAAGCTGCAAGCGACGGCTTTATCGTACAACGCTATTCGAGCGTCTTCAATGAATAGACAAAATCCATTTGTGACAGATTTCTCTTTGCCATCCATTGCCGGGTCGCGATCAAGACTGCGAGCACGAGATCTTCATGCTCGTGCAATTCCGCGTGGCGATCCTCAAACGCCTCAATTGCATCGTACTCGGTGAATCGAAGCGGGATGTCGACATCGCCGTGAAGAAGGCGAGAGCGAAAGCCCTATATGGAACCGAATGCCTTTTTGTTTTCAGTTCTGGGTCTTAGTATTGTCTCTGTCTTTCCAAGCAACTTCTCTTTTGAAATGACATTGCTTGTTGAGCAGAGCGCTTCCAGACCGTGCAATGTCCAGACGAGGTTTATTGAGCTTGTTGCGAGAAGGCTCGTTGTCGTTGAATGACTTATTGCGCCGACCGCACGGCCGAGGGGGTCACGCCCATACCGTTTACGAGAGCGCAAGACTGAATGAGCCAACGCCATGTTTGCTGAAAGCCGGGATTGGAGAGTTTTGGGAAGCCGATGCTGGCGCGGACGCAGGAGGATCTGACGCCGCCGCGGTTCCGATTCTGGTCATTGCGAGGCTATCCGTATCTGCGGGTCTTTGATGGCAGCGAGACGCGCACCGTGGTTGCCCGGTTCGTCTATCAGGTGCGCGACCTGCCGGTCGTGTTGGGCGACCTGAACCTCTGACGCCCGGCGTCCCGGCGCGATCCGTGACATTCGATCGCGCGACGGCGTGAAGGCTGCTATCTTGGCCGCCTCCCAACCATGATTGGACCCCACCGTGGCCAAAGGGCAGAAAAGATCCGGGCGCGAAGCCAAGAAGCCCAAGAAGACCGACGCCGAGCGGCTGAAGGCAAGCACGGCGGCGGCCAATCCTCAGCTCGCCCGCATGGGCGGCAAGGAAGCGCCGAAGAAGGCGTAGCGACGCCCGCCGGTTCGAGCGCCGGCGGCCCCTCGCCCGCGCCGCGCGGGCGAGGGGCCGCGAGAGGCACGGCGGTCACCCGGGGTGCGAGCCGGCTGAGGCCCCTCGCGCGCTGACACCGTGGCGCCGTTAGCGGTTTGCTAATCCCTCGGCGCTCTCCTGGGCGGTCGTCCGTTTAGCATCTGCAGACCGCACAGATGGCCGATGGTTTCTCCAGGGTAGCGCATCGAGTCTGCCGCTTGTGATCGACCCGGCCGTCGCGCCAGGTGTCGACGCGCCACGCGGCCGGCGCACAGCGCAGTACCGGCGCACGCGGCGGCGATGGGTGACAAAACCCTATGAACCGTGGGTCGGTCAAAGATCTGGCTGGACCACACCGCGGCGTTGGCCAGCGCGGGTCTGGCGATGATCGGCGTTGGGTCACCGATGCACACGTGCAATCACGGACACGACCTCATGAACCGTGAGGGCGGTGCGTGCTGCTGGCCTTGGAGCCGGGGCAGTCACAGTGCGGCAAGGCCAACTGCCAAGCGCGTCGCGGCCGCGCAGAGCGGTGATGGCGGACTGGCATCCGGGACCGACGCAGGGATGGCTGTCGCGCTCGGCGCGCAGCGCCATAAGCACCTGTGTCGGCGCCGCGGACGATGGTGTGGGATCGGCATCGTGAAACCATGACAGAACCGCTCGGGCGTTCGCCCCGCCGCTATGCCGGCAGCCGGATCCGTGCCCGCAAGCCCCCCAGCGGACTGTCCTCCAGCACAATGTCGCCGCCATGCGCGCGCACGATGTCGCGGGCAATGGTCAGACCCAGCCCGGTGCCATCGCTGGCGCCGGTCTCAAACGGGCGGAACACCGTCTCGCGCTGCGCCGGCGGGATGCCGGGGCCATCGTCATCCACGGTCACCAGCACGCTGCTGGTGCCCTGCGGCGCCGCGGCCACCACAACATGGCGCGCGTAGCGCCGCGCATTGTCGATCAGGTTGGTGATCGCCCGGCGCGTCGCATCGGCCCGCAGCGGCAGCGTCAGCTCCGGCGGCAGGTTGGTGGCGACATCCGCCCCGCTGCGCCGGGCGCGCGCGGCAACACTCTCCAACAGCGCCGCCAGATCGACCGGCTCCACCTGCTCGACGCCCTCACCGCGGGCGAAGGCCAGATAGGCGCCGATCATCCGTTCCATGTCCGCCACGTCTGCGGTCATCTCGGCGACGTCGTCGCGCAGCTCCGGCATCTTCGGCAGCATCGCCAGCGTCAGCCGCATGCGCGTCAGCGGTGTGCGCAGGTCATGCGACACGCCGGCCAGCATCTCTGTGCGCTGCTGCAGATACCGGCGGATCCGCTCCTGCATGCGGTTGAACGCGGTGGCCGCCTGGCGCACCTCCAGCGCGCCCTCGGGCTTGATCGGGCCGGGATCGCGGCCCATGCCGAACGCCTCGGCCGCGCCAGCCAGCCGGCGGATGGCCCGCACTTGGTTGCGCATGAACAGCGCGGCAATGGTGAACACCAGCACCGCGCTGCCCACCATCCAGAGCACGAACAGATAGAATGTGGTGATGTACAGCCGCTTGCGTGGCGCCTCGACCTCCAGTATGCCTCGGTGCAATTGGATCTGCACCAGAACGAATCGTGGGTCAGACGTCCAGTCCATGAAGAATGGCAGGTGCAGCGTCTCTTCCAGCGAGGCTTTCAAATCATCGTCCATCGGCCCGAGCACATTCACCGACTGCGTGGTCACCAATTGCGCCCCGGGCCGCAACGCGATGTCGAAACCAAACGCGTCGCGCGCCCGCGCCAGGATCCAGTCAACGTCCTCCAGGTCGGGGTATCGCTGCATCATCGAAATGGTGAAGGCCAGCTCGCCGGCGACCGCACCCGACATACGGCGCGACACCAGGTCGATGTGCCCGCCATAGAAGATCTGCAGCGCGACCCCTTCCAGGATCAACAACGGCAGCAGGATCATCAACAGGCTGCGGGCCAGCAGAGACCGCGGCAGCACGCGCCTGGTCAAGGCGCCGCGGGACCGAAGGCGCCAGATCCGCATCGGCACACGCATCTAGACCCCCGGCTTCAAGACGTAGCCACGGCCGCGTACCGTGTGCAGGAAGCGTGGCTCACGCGGATCGGTCTCCACCTTGCGGCGAAGCCGGGTCACCTGCACGTCGATGGCGCGCTCGCCGGCATCGTCCATATCCAGCGCGGCGGCGATCTCGTCGCGCGACAGCACCTCATTCGGCTTGCGTGCGAGCGCGGTCAGCAGGGCCGATTCGCCGCCGGTCAGCCGGATCACCCCCGCGGGGCCGCGCAGCTCGCCGCGCGCCGCATCGAAGCTCAGTACGCCCAGCAGCAGCGGTGCGCCCGGCGTGCTGGGTTCGGACGGCGGGGCGGCACGGCGCAGCAGCGCCCGGATGCGCAGCACGAGTTCCATTGGCTCGAACGGCTTGCCCAGATAGTCGTCGGCGCCGGCCTCGAACCCGGCAATGCGGTCCTCCGGCGCGCCGCGCGCGGTCAGCAGCAGCACTGGCACATCCTTGCCCAGGTCGCCCCGCAGGGCGGCGGTCAAGGCCAGGCCGTTCTCGCCGGGCATCATCACGTCCAGCACCATCAGATCGGGATTCAGAAAGCCCAGCTTGACGCGCGCGTCGGCGGCGTCGGCGGCGGTCGTCACGCGGAATCCTTGCTCCGCCAGATAGCGCGACAACAGGCCACGCAAGCGCGCATCGTCATCGACCACCAGCACATGGGCTTCATCCGCCATACGGCCAGTCTAGCGGAGTTTCGCTCCGCCGGCAGCGTGCGCAGTTGGGCCGTTACGCCGGCCGCGCGCGGGCGGCGCGCGCGCCCCCGTCGGCGCCTTCGACATAGGCGCGTGCCGCCTCATCCATGATGCCGCGCATGACCTTGCGGAACCCATCCACCGCGGCGGCGCCCGCCTCGCGATAGGCGGCCACCAGCCGTTCGCGCTGGCGTTCGTACAGCCGCCGCTCCAGCGCCTGGCCGGCCGTGGTCAGCGTGAGCAAACGCTGGCGCCGATCCACCCGGCCCGGCACCTGCGCCACGAAGCCCTGCTCCAGCAGCACTGAGAGCACGCGCGACAGGCTTTGCTTGGTGATGCGCAGGATCGACAGCAGGTCCGACACCGTCATGCCGGGGCTGCGGCCGACGAAGTGCAGCACGCGATGATGGGCGCGGCCCAGGCCGAGTTCGTCCAGGATCACATCGGCCGCATTGGTGAAGTCACGGTAGGCGAAGAACAGCAGATCCTGCGCCAGCCGAATCTCCTCCTCGCGCAGGAACAACAGGCTGCTGCCGGCGCTTTGGAGGTGCGCGCCCCTCTGTTCAGACATGGCTGGCATTCCCTGCGATTAAGACAGTGTCATTGACGTATTTGGTCGCGAATTATACGATCGATCCGTGGCAAGCAACAATATTGCGAGGAGCTGGCGCAATGGCACTGATTCCTTTCGACGATAGGGATGGCTGGATCTGGTGGGACGGTGCCCTGGTGCCCTGGCGGGAGGCCAACCTGCATGTGCTGTCGCATGGGATGCACTATGCCAGCGCGGTGTTTGAGGGTGAACGTGCCTACAGCGGCAACATCTTCCGCCTACGCGACCACAGCAACCGGCTGATCAATTCCGGCCGCATCCTGGGCTTCGAGATCCCCTACACGGCCGAGCAGATCGACGCGGCCTGCCTGCAGGTGTTGGCGGCGAACAACCTGACCGATGGCTATGTGCGTCCGATCGCCTGGCGCGGGTCGGAGATGCTGGCGGTCTCGGCGCAGCAGACCACGATCCATCTGGCGATCGCCGCCTGGCCCTGGCCGAGCTATTTTGGTGCCGAGCGGATGGCCGGGATCCGGCTGGGCATGGCGCCGTGGAAGCGGCCGTCGCCCGAGACTGCGCCGACTGCGTCCAAGGCCACCGGGCTTTACATGATCGGCACCATGTCGAAGCACGCCGCCGAGGAAGCCGGCTACAACGACGCGCTGATGCTGGACTGGCGCGGCTACGTGTCGGAGGGCACCGGCGCCAACGTCTTCTTGGTGCTGGACGGCGACATCCACACGCCGACCCCCGACTGCTTCCTGGATGGCATCACGCGGCGCTCGGTCATGGCGCTGGCGCGGCGCAAGCAGATGAAGGTGATCGAACGGCATATCGATGTCAGCGAATTGAGCCGCGCCACCGAGGTCTTCCTGGCCGGCACGGCGGCCGAGGTCTGCGCGGTGCGCGAGATCGCCGGTCATGCCTACACGCCGGGCCGTATCACCGAGACGCTGATGCAGGACTATGATGCGCTGGTGCAGAAAACCCCGGCGGAGGTCGCGCAGCTCGTCGCCTGACCTCCGCCCACAAGGAGACAACGCATGCCAACGCGGCTTGTCCTGATCGGCGCGGGTGCCATTGGCCGCACGCATCTCCGTGCCGCCAGCGAAACGTCGGAGGTGACGATTGTCGGTGTAGCCGATCCGAACCCTGCCGCGCAGGCGCTCGCGGCGGAGTTCGGCGCGACTTGGCAGCCGGACTATCGGACCCTGCTGGACAGTGCCCGGCCCGACGGCGCCATCGTCGCCACGCCCAACGCCTTGCATGTCCCGATCGCACTGGACTGCATCGCGCGCGGCGTGGCGGTGCAGGTGGAAAAGCCAATCGCTGACACCCTGGACCAGGCCCGCCGTCTGTCGGAGGCCGCCGCGTCGGCGCGCATTCCCGTGCTGGTCGGCCATCATCGCCGCCACAACCCGATCATACGCCGGGCGCGGGAGCTGGTACGCGGCGGCGCGCTGGGTCGGCTGGTCAGCGGCAGCGTGCTGTCGCTGTTCCTGAAGTCGCCCAGCTACTTCGATATCCCCTGGCGCCGCATGCCCGACGGCGGTGGCCCGGTCCTCATCAACATGATCCACGAGATCGACCTGATCCGTTACGTCTGCGGTGAGATCGTGCGGGTGCAAGCGGTGACGTCAAACGCCGTACGCGGCTTCGCAGTGGAGGACACCGCGGCGGTGATCCTGACGCTCGAGAACGGCGCGCTGGTCACCGTCACCCTGTCCGACACCGCCGCCAGTCCGTGGAGCTGGGATCTGTCCGCGGGCGAAAGCCTGTCGCTGTTCAACGCCGGCGCGGACTCGCATTTCCTCGCCGGCACCGAGGGCGCGCTGACGCTGCCATCGCTGACGCACTGGCGCTATCCCAGCCTGAAGGGCTGGGAACACGAGCTCGCCCACGAGACCATTCCGATAACGCGCGCCAACCCCTACGCCAATCAGCTGCGGCATTTCGCTGCCGTGATCCGCGGCAAGGAGCAGCCGATCACCTCCGGCCCCGACGGTGCCCGCACGCTGGCCGCGACGCTCGCCGTACAACGCGCGGCGCAAAGTGGGACGTCGGAGGACCTGGCCTAGCCGCGCCCCAGCAGTTCCGCCAGACCGACCCGCTGATGCCCGTGTCGCCCGACAGTCGTTTCGGCTCCGGTCAGTGCATCGAGCACTGCCTCTTGCGTCGCCTCGGCGGCAGCCTGGAACAGCCGGTCGATGCGCGTTTCCGACAACGCGCGATGCACTAGGATATCTTCGTCCGTCTCGGGCCGCATCCGATTGGCCGTGGTAAAGGCCAGCGCGATGTCGCCGCTGCCGTGTCCCCAGAAGCTGCCGCACCAGGCCAGCCCGACCCCGGCCCGCCGCGCCACCCGCGCCAGCTGCCGATGCTCTAGCGGAATATCTGTCCCGATCACGATGATGCACGACCCGGCCTCCGGCGCCTGCGTCGCTTGCGGATCGATCCGGCGCCCGTCCGGCAGATGCAGATCCCCGGCCCGGCCAAAATTCGCCAGCACCAACACACCTAGATGCCAGTTCTCGCCCTCCAGACGCAGCCGGCGCGACGCAGTTCCCACGCCCCCCTTCAGCCCGAAGCAGCTCATGCCAGTCCCGGCCCCAACCGCGCCGTTCGCGAAATCATCGGACGCCGCCTCGATCGCTGCGTCGGCGTGCGCCTCGGTCACTGCCATCGCCTGGATGTCGCTCAGATACCCATCGTTGCACTCCAGCACGACCGGATTGACCGTCGAAGTCTGGCGCCCGATCTCCGGATCCGCCCGCACCGCGCGCCGAATCAACGCATTGGCACAGGTGCCCACCCCGAACGTGTTGGTCAGCAGGATCGGGGTCTCCAGCCAGCCCAGCTCGTTTACCTGCATCAGCCCGACGCTCTTGCCGAACCCGTTCAGCACATGCGCTGCCGCGAATGGCCGGTCCCGGAACAGGTCGTCCTCGTGCGGCAGCACCGCGGTGACGCCGGTCAGCACCTCGCCCTCGGCGATCGTCGCATGCCCGACCGTCACGCCCGGCACGTCCGCGATGCTGTTGCGCTTGCCCGGTGGCAGCACCCCGCAGGCCAGCCCCAGTTCACGTGCGCGCATGCTCGTCCCCCCGTTCCCACACGCAGCTTTGGCCACCCCACAACTAGCCGGCAATCGGAAATCGTCCTAATCCGAGGACCGCCCAAGACGGAGGAGACGACCCATGCGGGACATCGGCCATTACATCGGCGGCGAACTGGTCGCCGGCACCAGCGGCGCGTTCGGCGATGTGTTCAACCCCGCCGCCGGCGAGATCGCCGCCCGCGTCGCCCTGGCCGGCAGTGCCGAGGTCAACAAGGCGGTCGCCGCCGCGGCCGCCGCCTGGCCCGCGTGGGCCGCCATGCCCGCCCTGCGCCGCGCTCGCGTGATGTTCAAACTCAAGGATTTGCTGGAGCGAGACCGCAAGCAGCTCTCCGCCATCATCACCGCCGAGCACGGCAAGGTGTTGTCCGACGCCGACGGCGAGGTGCAGCGCGGCCTGGAGGTGGTGGAATTCGCCTGCGGCATCCCGCATCTGATGAAGGGCGAGTTCACCGACCAGGTCGGCACCGGCATCGACGCCTGGTCGATCCGCCAGCCGCTCGGTGTCGTCGCCGGCATCACGCCGTTCAATTTCCCGTTGATGGTGCCGCTGTGGATGATCCCGGTGGCGCTGGCCTGCGGCAACTGCTTCATTCTGAAGCCGTCGGAGAAGGATCCGTCCGTCAGTCTGAAGCTCGCCGCCCTGCTGGCCGAGGCCGGCCTGCCCGCCGGCGTGTTCAACGTGGTGCAGGGCGCGCGCGAGGCGGTGGAGGCGATCATCGCCCACCCCGACATCGCCGCGATCAGCTTCGTCGGCTCCACTGCTATTGCCGAAACGATCTACAAGGGCGGCACCGCGCACGGCAAGCGTGTGCAGGCGTTGGGCGGGGCGAAGAACCATCTGGTCGTGATGCCCGATGCCGACATCGACGACGCCGTGGATGCCCTGATGGGCTCGGCCTATGGCGCCGCCGGAGAGCGCTGCATGGCGGTGTCGGTGGCGGTGGCCGTGGGCGATGCCGGCGATCGGCTGGTGAAGAAGCTGGAACCCCGAGTGCGCGCGCTCAAGATCGGGCCCGGAACGGATCCCGACGCCGAGATGGGCCCGCTGGTCACCGCGCAGCACCGCGACAAGGTGAAGAGCTACGTCGATATCGGTGTGAAGGAGGGCGCCAAGCTGGTGGTCGACGGGCGCGGCGTGGCGCTGCAGGGCTACGAGAACGGCTTCTTCTTTGGCGGGTCGCTGTTCGACCACGTCGGCACCGACATGCGGATCTACCGCGATGAGATCTTCGGTCCGGTGCTGTCGGTCGTGCGCACGCCCGACGTCGCCGGCGCCGTGCGCATGATCAACGCACACGAATACGGCAACGGCGTCGCGCTGTTCACCTCGGACGGTGGCACCGCGCGCGACTTCGCCAACGCGATCAACATCGGCATGGTCGGCGTGAACATCCCGATTCCTGTGCCGATGGCGTTCCATTCCTTTGGCGGATGGAAGCACTCGCTGTTCGGCGACCACCACATCTACGGGCCAGAGGGGGTGCGTTTCTACACGCGCTACAAGGCGATTACCCAGCGCTGGCCCGGCGGCGCGCGCAAGGGGGCGGAGTTCGTGATGCCGACTTTGGGGAGGTAGGAACGGCGGAGGGCGGTCCGCCACTGGGGGCATGTGCAGCTCCGCCAGGATTTCGCCACGGAGTTAGCCGGCTAACTCCGTGGTGAAAATTGCGGTGCCGCATGCGCCCCTAGCGCCATCAGCAAGCGCTAGACCGCGCTTACCTCCGCCGCGCCAACGCCAACCCCACCCCCGCACACACCAGCATCCCGCCCGACAGCCTGTTCCGCAGCCGCCCGCGCGCGGCCAGCAGGAACCGCGCCCGTCCCGCAGCCACGGCCCATCCCCCATCCAGCAGCAACGCCAACGCCAGGAACATCATCGCCAGCACCGTGACCTGCCCCAGCACCGGCCGATCCATCCGCACGAACTGCGGAAAGAACGCCCCATAGAACAGCAGCGTTTTCGGATTGGTCAGCGACACCAGGAATCCGCGCAGTGCGATCGCGCGCGCCGATTTCGGCTGCGCCGGCACGCGTGTCAGGTCCACCACAGGCGCGTGCCACTGCCGCACCCCCAGCCACAGCAGATACGCCACCCCAACCCAACGCAGCAGTTCGAACCACGCGGCCAGCGCGCCCAGCACCGCGCTCATCCCCAGCGCGGTCAAGCCGAGCTGCACCACCATCGCCGCGGCCGTGCCGGCGACGGTCAGCAGCCCGTAGCGCGTGCCCCACGTCACCGAGTTGGCGACGATCAGCGCCACGTTCGGGCCGGGGATCAGCATCAGGATTGTGGTGGCCAGGATAAAGGCCAGCAGGAGAGAGGGATCGGGCATGACGAGGTCCTTTCGGTTCGAGTACGGAACCGTACGCCGGAAACGCGACGCCCCGCCGCACGGGAAGGTGGGCGGGGCGTTGCGGGTTCAGCGTGGAGGGCACTCAGCGCGGGGCCGAGGCCTCTCCGGAACGCGCAGCGTCACCGCCGCCAGATTGGCGGTGTTGTTGGCGGGCCGATGCGATGCGTGCGCAAATCATACGGCGAAAACTAGGCGCGCGATGTTGGCCGCGTCAATCGGCTCAGTCCGGCACAGCCCAGCTGGCACCCTGACAGACCGGCGGCCCAATGCCATATCTTGCGCCAACGAGCCTGCGGGAATGACGCCATGAATCTCAATCAGGTCACGCTTCCGGCGTGCGACGTCGCAGCCTCGGCCCGGTTCTATCGCGGCATGGGTTTCACCCAGATTGTCGACACCGCCCATTATGCGCGTTTCGAGTGCCCGGACGGGGAGTCGACATTCTCCGTGCATCACGCACCCGCGGTCCCACCCGATACCGGCACCGTGATATATTTCGAGGTCGAACAGCTCGACGACAAGGTGCGCGCGTTGCAAGCGCTTGGGTTTGAATTCTTCCATCCCCCCACCGACGAGCGGTGGCTTTGGCGGGAGGCCCGATTGAAGGATCCATCTGGAAACGTGATCTGCTTGTTCTGGGCGGGCGAAAACCGCAGATTTCCACCCTGGCGTATCGCCGGGGCGTAATCGGGTGTCGCGGCCCGCGCTACTCGGCAGCCCGGACCGTGAAGCTGTTCTGATAGGCGAGCAGCCGCCCGCGCACCTGGGTTGCCCGGTCAGCGGCGGCTCGATGATCTCGCTCCAGAATGATCGCGGTGACCGCTTCGCCTACCGCCTTCACCTGTGCCTCATCGTCCTCCGCCACCGGTACGGTCAGCACGGTATCGTGACAATAGGTCGGCACCACGCCCTCCGCGCGCAGCGCCTCCTGCATCGCCCACTCCCCCGCCATTAGCTTGCGAATGTTCCGCCGCAGCAGTCGACGCAGCATCGCCACGCCCTTATCGCAATACGTCAGATGTTCCAGCGCATGCACCGCGATCGGCCGCTGCGACACGATCGCATCGTAATCCCCCGGTGCCCGCTGACGTTCCTCATAATTCTGCCCGAACCCGGTCTGCCCATAGAAATCCACTGACTCAACCCCGCATTCCTCGATCTTCCCCAACCCGCGCGAGTTCACCTCGTGATGGAAATGCCGCCAGCCGATCACCTTGCACGTCCGGTTATCGATCGGCGTCGTCCACCGCGTGATCCCCACCCGACTGAACTGCCGCTCCGTCTGCCCGTCCTCCCAGATGTGGCCCACCTGGGCCAGGTTCGGCAGCAGAATATCATTCGACCGCACCCACACCTTGTCACCCCAACGGCGGGACGTGACGTAGATCATCCCCGTCGGCGTCTCGACGAACTCCATCTTCGGGATCTCGCCCCACACATCGGCGGCGAACTGGGCGAACGTCGCGCGCGTGTGCAGGAACACGGTGTGCGCCGGGTCCATTACGTTCTCATGCACCTGGAGCCAGTTACAGGGGTAGGTGATGGAATACGGCGCCATCACATTATCCGGGTGCTGGTAGCTGTCGTAGATCGGAAACGCCGGAATGGTTTCAGGCGGTCCGAAATAGCCGAACACCAGCCCCTGGTACTCCCGCACCGGATACGCGCCGTGTTTCATCCGATCCTTCAACGTGCTGCCGGGAGGATCACCCGGCGTTTCCAGAATCGTGCCATCGGGCGCGAACAGCCAGCCGTGATAGCAGCAGCGTAGCCCGCACTCGGTCGGCAGCCCGAACTCCAGCGACGTGCCACGATGCGGGCAATGTTTCTCCAGCAGGCCGTACTCGCCATTGGCGGCGCGGAACAGGATCAAGTCCTCGCCGAACATGCGCACTTTCAGCGGCAGGTCGGTGACCTCGGACGCCAGCCCGATCGGCTGCCAATATCGACGCAGATGCTCCCCGCTCGCCGAGCCCTTCTCGACATGCGTCAACTCCGCGTCCTCCGGCGGCGTTGGCGCGCCATAGTAGCCGTTATAGGGCGTGTTGCGGTGCTCCCCGGTCACGGTGATCGGGCGCTCCCCTGTCGGCTGCGGCAACCGAGCCTACACCACCTCTCCCGCATTGCGGGAGAGGTCAGCAAGCGAAGCGACGCCGGGTGAGGGCTCCGTGCTCTGCCGCCCGTTCCACTCGCCCGGAAACCATCCTAATCTCCCGCCAAAGGGGGAGAACGCACAAACATGCCCGCACGCACCGGCCAACAATATCTCGACGGCCTCCGCGCCCAGTCGCCCGACGTATGGCTGGACGGCGAGCGCGTGCGCGACGTCACCGCCCATCCCGGCCTCGCCCGCAGCGCGCGCACCATCGCCGGCCTCTACGACATGCAGCACGACCCCAAGCTGCACGACGCAATGACCTACACCTCGCCGTCGTCCGGCGATCCCGTCGGCTTGTCCTTCATCATCCCGCGCACCCACGACGACCTGGTCCGCCGGCGCGAGATGATGCTGCGTTGGGCGCGCGCGACCTGCGGCATGATGGGCCGCTCGCCGGACTTCATGAATGTCAGCTTCGCGGCCTGGGCTGCCGCCGCCGACTTCTTCGCCCGCGGCCGGCCCGAATTCGGCGACAACATGCGCCGCTATTACGAGCATATCCGCGAGCACGACCTGGTGCTGACCCACGCGCTGATCAATCTGCAACGCAGCCGGAACGTCGTCGCCAACTACAACCTCGCCGAGGGCACCGCGCTGCAGGTGATCCGCGAAACCGACACTGGCATCGTCGTGCGCGGCGCGCGCATCCTGGCGACGCTCGGGCCGATCTCCGACGAGATCGCGGTCTATTCCCCGCGCCTGGGCCAGCACACCACCGGCCACAACCCGTTCGCACTGAGTTTCGCCATTCCTTGCGCCACGCCAGGTCTGCGCTTCCAATGCCGCGAAAGCTTCGATCTCGGCCGATCCCATTTCGACCACCCGCTCGGCTCCCGCTTCGAGGAGATGGATTGCATCGTTTTCTTCGACGATGTGCTGGTGCCATGGGACCGTGTATTCGTGCTGGGCGATGTCGGCCTGCTGAACGACACGTCGCGCGAGACGCACTATTCCGCCCACAGCGCGCATCAGGGGGCCGCGAAGAACATCGCCAAGTGCGAGGTGGTGCTGGGCACCGCGCTGCTGATGACGGAGGCGCTCGGTAACGCCCACCTGCCGCATGTCGAGGAGCGGCTCGCGGAGCTGATGACGCACACGGTGGCGATGCGGGCGTGCATGCGCGCCGCCGAGGCCGATGCGAAACTGGATCAATGGGGTGTGATGTGCCCCGACATCGTGCCGATCGAGACCACGCGCAACCTGTTCATGACCGCCTATCCGCGCATGGTGGAGATCCTGCAATTGCTCGGCTCCTCCAGCTTCATGCTGACGCCGACCGCGAAGGACCTGCGCGGGCCCCTGGCGCCGTGGATCGAGCAATATCTCGCTACCGAGACGACAAAGGCGCGTGACCGCATCAGCCTGTTCCATCTGGCGTGGGACATCGCCTGTTCGTCCTTCGGTGGCCGGCAGGTTCTGTATGAACGTTTCTACGCCTCCGATCCGCTGGCGCGTGCACGTATGCTGATCGGCATTTTCCCCACCCAGGACATCACCGACCGCGTACGCCAATTCCTACAACCGGACGAGGATAACTAAGCAAGGGAGAGACCGTCATGACCCACCGCCCGACGCATCTCGGCCACGTCAACATCTACGTGCGTAATGTGGAACGTTCGCATCAATGGTACACCGAGGTGCTTGGCCTGCACACCTATCATTATCGCCCAGGCTGGGCGGCGTTCCTGTCAGCGGACCTCAGCCACTCGCACGAGGTGGCCCTGATGCAGGTGGGTGACGATGCGCCATTGCAGCAGAAGGGCCAGGTCGGGCTGAATCACATGGCCTGGATGATGGACAGTCTCGACGACCTCAAAGCCGCCTATTGGCGCCTGAAGGAGAAGGGCGTGAAGATCGACCGCATCGTCGACCACGGATTGTCGCTCGGCATCTACTTCCGCGACCCAGACGGCAACGGCATGGAAGTCTCCTACGAACTCCCCCGCGAAAAATGGCCGCGCCAGACTGAGGTCTTCGCCTCCGACGTCGTGGGCCTCGGCCACTTCCCCGGCCCCTGGGATGAGGAGATTAAAGTCCAGAACACCGCGGTCCGGCAAACCGCGTCCTAAACGACATCACCACGACTGCGTCACTACAATCGTCATGGCCCGCCCCCGGGCCCGGCCGACCCGAGGACAGGCTCCGGCGGGCCACCCACGTCTTTCATCCCGTCGCCGACTAAGTCGCGGGTGGCCCGGACAAGCCGGGCCATCACGCGATCGGGCTACGCCGCCACCGGCCGCGCCCGCTGATTGTACAACATCTTCGCCCGCCGCTCCTGCTCCGCCGGCGGCAGCTTTGACGGATCCTCCGACCACCCCGTCCCCACCGCCAACCCCTTCTGCACCGCAGGCCGTGCCCCGATCTCCTCAAACCACCTTTTAAAATACTTGAACTCCTCGATATCCTGTCCCTGTGCCTTCCAGTTCACCGTCCACGGATAACAGATCATATCGGCAACGGTATATTCTTTCCCCGCCAGGTAAGGGCTCTCATACAGCCGATTGTTCAGCACCCCATACAACCGGTTCGCCTCATCAGTGAACCGCCGCACGGCGTAACTCTGATCCCCCTGCTTATCGCCTAACCGGCGGAAATGCCCGCACTCACCCAGCTTCGGCCCCTGGTTCGCCATCTGCCAGATCAGCCACTCGGTCACCGCGGTTTTCGTGCGTGTGTCTTGCGGAAAGAATTTCCCCGCCTTCTCAGCGACATACAGCATGATCGCGCCGGACTCGAACACCGAGATCGGATCCCCGCCGCCCTTCGGATCGCGATCCACCAGCACCGGCATGCGATGGTTCGGATTCATCTTCAGGAATTCGGGCGTGAACTGATCGCCTCTCCCGATGTTGCAGGGGATGACATTGTACTCCGCACCGAGTTCCTCCAGCAAAATTGTCACCTTTTTGCCATTCGGTGTCGGCCAGTAATGCAGGTCGTACATCGCGCTGCTCCCATTTGGGGTTGTTGGCATGCGCCGATCCTAAGGCAACTCCCCCAACCTGTCATTGCGAGGAGCGCAGCGACGAAGCAATCTCGATCCGAACTCGCACGAACCGCGGTGCCACCGCGGCCCGAGATTGCTTCGTCGCTCCGCTCCTCGCAATGAGAGTCAGAACCACGCTCACGCGCCCGGCCGGCCATCGCGGTGGTACGGATGCCTCGTTGCGATGCTACGAGCGCGATACAATTGTTCCGCGAGCATCGCGCGGGCCAAAAAATGCGGCCAGGTCATCGCCCCCAGCGACAGCACGGCATCTGCCCGCGCCAGCACTGCGGCATCCAGCCCCTCCGCCCCACCGATCAGGAAACACACCTGCCGCCCCAGGCCCAGCCATCGTTCCACCTGCGAGGCAAACCGCACACTGTCCACCGTCTCGCCCCCCAGATCCAGCACCACCACGAACGCGTTCGCCGGCAGCGCCCCCAGCAACGCCGCTCCCTCCCGCCGCTTCACCTCGGCCGGCGCCCCGCGTGCCTCCGCCAGCTCCACCAGGCCCAGATTGGGCCGCATCCGTCCGGCATAGCGCGCGAACAGCGCCGCTTCCGGCTTATCCCGCAGGCGCCCGATCGCCATCACCTGCCACATGCGCTTCTCCCTTGACGCGCCCCACGCCAACCCGAGCATACTCGCCTTTCAGGCAGGCAACGTCCAAACGAGACCACCATGATCAACGACGGCATCGCGCGCGCCGGGCGCAACACGCTGAGCGACGGCATCCGCCGCGCCGCCGCGAAGTTCCGTGACCGCGAGGCTCTGGTCTTCGCCGGCCGAAGCTGGAGCTTCCAAGCAATCGACACCGCCACCAGCCGCGTCGCTCGCCGCCTGATCGATGTCGGACTGCAACCAGGCGACCGCATCGCCGCCTATGGCCGCAACTCCGATGCCTATCTGATTGCCTTCCTCGCCTGCTGCCGTGCCGGCCTGGTGCATGTGCCAGTGAACTACGCGCTGACCGGTGGGGAGCTGCGCTACATCCTGGACCAGTCCGGCGCCCGCGCGCTGCTGACCGCGCCCGCGCTGGAGGCGAATCTCGACGGCGCCACTGCAGAGATTCGCGGTCGTTTCGAAGGCGGCGGCGATCTCGATATTCTTGCCACCGCGCGCGATCCCGCCGCACCCAACAACATCGACGCCGTGATTGACGATGCCGCGCTGGCGCAGATTGTCTACACTTCCGGCACCACCGCGGCCCCAAAGGGCGCGATGATGACGCATCGCGCCATGATGTCGCAGTACTATTCCGTGATTCATGAGATGGATTACGGTTCTCAGGACCAGTCCCTCGCCGCGCTGCCGCTGTATCACACCGCGCAGATGCACGCGTTCACCGTGCCGCAGTTCCTGGTCGGCGCCCGCACCGTGCTGATCGAGGCGCCGCAGCCTGATCTCGTGCTGCGCCTGATCGAGCAGGAGCGCATCACCTCGTTCTTCGCCCCGCCCACGGTGTGGATCAGCCTGCTGCGCCATCCCGACTTCGCCACGCGCGACCTACGCACGCTGCAACGCGTCTACTACGGCGCGTCCATCATGCCGGTGCCGGTGCTGCGCGAACTGCGGGACCGCCTGCCCAACGCGCTACCGTACAATTGCTACGGCCAGACCGAGATCGCGCCCCTCGCAACCACGTTGCGCCCCGAGGAACACGACGCCCGCCCCGCCTCCTGCGGCCGCCCGGCGCTGAACGTCGAAACCCGCGTCGTCGATCCGCAGATGAACGATGTGGCCGCCGGCACCCATGGCGAGATCGTGCATCGCTCGCCGCATCTGCTGACCGGCTACTGGAACAAGCCCAAGGAGACCGAAGAAGCCTTCACCGGTGGCTGGTTTCATTCCGGTGATGTCGGCTATGTCGACGACGAAGGCTACCTCTACATCGTCGACCGCATCCGCGACGTCATCAACACCGGCGGCGTGCTGGTCGCAAGCCGCGAGGTGGAGGAAGCTCTCTTCACCCATCCCGCCGTCTCCGAAGTCGCCGTGGTTGGCCTGCCCGATGATAAATGGATCGAATCCGTTACGGCTTTCGTCGTGCTGCGCGATGGCCAAGCCACCGACGAGGCCACACTGATCGCCCACGTCCGCCCACTTCTCGCCGCCTTCAAGCTGCCCAAGCGCGTGCTGTTCGTCGACACGTTGCCGCGCAACACCGCCGGTAAGCTGCTGAAGCGCGAGCTACGCCGGCAGCATGCGCCATGACACACTCAAGAAAACGCACGCCCGCCCAGCCAAACTCGTCATGGTCCGACTTGTCCGGGCCACCCACGTCTTTGGCTGTACCGCGAAGGCTAGTCGTGGATGGCCCGCCGGAGCCTGTCCTTGGGTCGGCCTTCGACCGAGCCCGGGGACGGGCCATGACGATTGCATAATGTAACATCCTCCGGAGAGTACCCCATGCGTCTCTACAACTCCATCGGCCCGAACCCAAAAGTCGTGCGCATGTTCATGGCCGAACGCGGCATCGACCTGCCCAAGATCGAGATCGACCTGCGCGGCGGCGAGAATCGCCAGCCGCCCTACCTCGCGAAGAACCCCGCCGGCCAGTCCCCCGCGCTGGAACTCGACGATGGTACCGTGATCGCCGAAATTACCGCGATCTGCGAATACCTCGACGAAACCACCCAGGGCCCCTCATTGATCGGCACCACCCCCCAAGAACGCGCGGAAACCCGCATGTGGACCCGCCGCATCGACCTCAACATCATCGAGCCGATGGCGAACGGCTTCCGCTTCAGCGACGGGCTGCGGATGTTCCAGAACCGGGTGCATTGCATCCCGCAGGCCGCAGACGACCTGAAGCAGACCGCGCAGGAATGGCTGACCAAACTCGACGGAATGATCGCCGGCAAGCAGTTTATTTGCGGTGACCGCCTCACGCTCGCTGATATTCTATTGTTCTGCTTTGTGGATTTCTTCGACGGCATCAAGCAGCCGATCAACCAGGACAACAAGAACATCGTCACGTGGCACGCACGAATAAAGGCGCGCCCGAGCGCCGTCGCCTAGCAGCTGCTCCAGAGGGCGCCTTTATGCGAAGCCATCACTCGACGGCCGCGTCAAGACACAACTGCAATCACGCATCGTTACGCAGCAGGCTCGCCGGGGCTTCTCGTGAGCTGGTGATCAGGGCTAGCTCATGCACATACAGAAAACATCCCAATTGTTCGAGATCTGGCTCTCGTGAATCGACTTTCCCGGTTCCGCAAGGATATGGATGTCCTCGCTGCCGCGTGGGACTCCAACCAGATAGCAGCCCGGATTCCCGGGCACGCCGCAGCCGCACTTCCCATTGAGGTACAAGGGAGCGCTACACCCGAATTGGCATTTGTCGCTGATTGTGCAGCCTGTCGGAGCCTTCAGATCGTACTGAAGCCTGGGATGCGAGGTGTCATCCTTGTGTAGGCAGAGGCACACGGTGCCCCAGCCAGGCGCCTGTCGTGCCCATTTCCACTCGTCGCCGGGCTCGGCCACGACAATGACCTGCTTGCCATGAGGCGGTGCCGCGACCAGGTAACACGCACAGTCGTGATCACCGTCCTTGTCGCAGGTGCCCCCGCATTTCCAACTGGATTCGTCGTCCAATTTCTTGGCCGCCGCTTTCGGTTCATCGCATTATCCATGGGTGCACAGGTGATACCCGTCCGGCGCGATCCATTCGTCGCCATATGCTACGCTCCCTGTTCTCGAGATCGGCGCCGGCACGTCTTCAGGCAATGTTGCCATATCGCGATGATCACCTGACCCTGCCATCTCGCGGATGCCTCGGCAAGTCATTTCTTTGGCGCGATCCGACGGCGATCACCGGCGGTGCCCACATCTGTGATGACCGCCTGACGCTCGCCGATATTGTGGCGTTCAGCTCTGTTGATTTCCTCGGTGGCATCGCACGGCTGATCAACCAGGACAACAAGAACATCGTCGCCCGGCACGCGCGGATGCAGACACGCCCCAGCGCAGCGGCTGGCGAGCGATCCGTATAGCACCTTTATGGCAGGCCATTGTATCGACGGCCTTCGTCGAGGGTGGCGAGGTGAGGCCGATGGTGACGTCGCGGTGTCTCGTGGCACTTTTGTTGCTGGCGATTGCGGGCTGCAGTGCACCACCCGCACCAACCGTGGCGCAGCAGGCGCCGCTGGTGGTCAGTGCGTTGACCGTGCATGGCCTGAGCTGCACCGAGGTCGACGCCTACAGCGCCACCTGCGTCGGTAACTAGGCGCGCGGCAGCGTCCCCGCTGCCTGCAGCGCCACGATCTCTGACGCATCGAGCCATCCGGCCAACGCCCCAACGACGCCCGCCGCATCAGCTGCCACCGGCGCAATCGGAGGCGCCGGCACAGTACGAGAAAACCGTGGCGCTGGCCCCGGCTGCACGACCCCATCCACCGTCACATACGTCCCGCGCGCCACATGGTGCGGATGCCGCGTCGCCTCTTGCATCGACAACACAGGTGCGAAACAAACATCCGTCCCCTCCAGCCGCGCGCACCATTCATCGCGCGAGCGCGTCAGCAGCACCGTTGCAATCCGCGCCCGGCTCTCCGGCCACCGCGCGCGATCCAACTGCGTCGGCATCGTCGCCGGATCGATCTCCAACCGTTGCAGCAGCTCCGCATAGAACTTCGCCTCGATCGGTCCTAGCGACACGTACTGCCCGTCCCCACAAATGTAGACGTCATAGAACGGCGCGCCGGAATCGGTGACATTGGCCCCCCGTTCTGTCGCCCATCGCCCCTCGGCCAGCATCCCGTGGATCGAGGTCATCAGCGATGCGATCCCATCGATCATCGCCGCATCCACCACCTGACCCTGTCCGGATTTCCGCGCCTCGTACACACCGCACATGATGCCGAACGCCAGATACAGCGCCCCGCCACCAAAATCGCCGATCAGGTTCAACGGCACCGCTGGCGGACCGCCCGCGCGCCCAATCGCGTGCAGCGCACCGGTCAACGCGATGTAGTTGATGTCGTGCCCGGCCGCCGTGGCGAGCGGTCCGTCCTGCCCCCACCCTGTCATCCGCCCGAACACCAACCGAGGATTCTGTGCCAGGCACACATCCGGTCCCAACCCGAGTCGTTCCATCACACCCGGCCGGAATCCTTCCACAACCGCATCGGTCTGCCCGATCAGCCGCAGCGTCAGCGCAATTGCGTCCGGTTTTTTCAAATCCAACGGGATCGCCTTGCGGCTGCGCAGCAGCAGATTGAAGCGGTGGTCGCGCTGAATGCCCAGATCGCTCGGCGTGGTGCGATCGATGCGCAGCACCGTCGCCCCGAGGTCAGCCAGCAGCATCGCGCACATCGGCCCAGGGCCGATGCCCGCCATCTCCACCACCTTCAGCCCAGCGAGCGGTCCCATCGTCAGCTCACTGTCGAACGGATGTACGCTGTGATAGGGTTCCTGATCATCGTCCCTCACCCTGACAAGTTGTGATCAGCGTGACACTTAATCTGGCGGTCGTCACCTTTGCGTTGGACTCTTGCACTCAGCTCCCTGCCGCGACAAAAGAGGAAACACAAATGAACGCAAATAAGCAGGAATGAACACGAATGCGCCGGTTCCTGTTGCGATACCGGAGCGGATTGTCGGCATCGCATACATTAAAAAACCTGCCTCAAGCGTCATACCTCAGCCCGAAACAGCTCCGCGGCATTCGCGTTCATCCCTGCTTATTTGCGTTATCTCTTCTGCCGAGCGCCGATGGCAGCCGCCCGCTTAAGTACCGTGCGGGCCCGTTCTACCACCGGAACGTCGATCATCGCACCCTCGAATTGCACGGCCCCCAGCCCCTTGGCATAGGCATCGTCATATGCTGCCACCATCCGCTCGGCCCGATCGACCTCGGCCGCCGTCGGCGCGAATTCCTCGTTCAGCACGGGTATCTGCAACGGATGAATCCCACTCGCGCCAACAAATCCCAGCCGCTTCGACCGCCGCACGATGGCGCGAAACGCCTCTTGGTCCCGGAAATCCGCGATCGACCCGACAAACCCCAACGGCATGATCCCCGCCGCCCGCGCCGCGAATACCGTTTGCTGCTTCGGAAACAGCAACCCATCGGCATCCGGCATCATGCCTGTATCGGCGGTGAAATCCTCCGTCCCCAGGCTGATTCCCACCAACCGCGGATGCGATTTCGCGATCGCCTCGAGCTTGAAATACCCCGCGGCTGTCTCAACCAGCGCAACGAACTTGATCCCCCCCACCGGCAGCCCACGCTCCACCTCCAGTTCGTCCACCATCTCCGCGACGGCCTGCACATGCTCGGGGCTGTCGACCTTGGTCAGCATCAGCGCCGCGATGCCTGGGATCACCGCCGCCTCAACATCGCGCACCAGCAGCCGCCACGGCCGGTTCACCCGCACCAGCACATCCGCCCCATTGCGCGCCACGCGCGGGATCGCATCGGCGATCAGCGTCCGCGCTCGCTCCTTCTGCGACGGCGCGATCGAATCCTCCAGATCCAGAATGATCCCATCCGCCCCGCGATCCGCGCCAGTATTGACGAACTTCTCCACATTCACCGGTACGAACAACAGAGAGCGCCAGCACGGCAGGTTGTCACGCATCGTCATGCCTCCTTGATAATACCCACCGCTGCCAGCGCGGCACGCCGTTCTGCGTCGTAGCCGATCCCCGCCAGCAATTCCGCCGTATGCTGCCCCAGCACCGGCGCCGCGACGCGCAACGCTCCCGGCGTCTCCGACAACCGCGGGATCACATTGTGCATCACCACCGACCCGGCTTCCGCATCCGGCGCCTCCACCAGCACCCCGCGCGCACCCACATGCGGATCGTCCATCAACTGGTCGATGTCATACACCGGCGTCGCCGTCACCTCGGCCTGCTGGAAGATCCGCATGTTCTCCTCCAACGTCCGCGCCGCGATGAACGACGCCACCGCCCCATCGCACTCTTCGATATTCTGTACCCGATCCGTATTCGTCCGAAACCGCGGATCGTCGATCATGTCCGCCCGCCCGATCGCGCGAAACAGCCGCTCCGCCATCGCCTGGATCGACGCCGAGATCGCGATGTACCGCCCATCACTTGTGCCGTACACATTCCGCGGCGACGTCGTCAGCGACCGGCTGCCGGTCCGCGCCGGCAGCTCCCCCGTCACCCGATACGTCGCTGCATCCGGCCCCAGGATCGAAATGATCGGATCCAGCAGCGGCAGATCGATCACCTGCCCCTTGCCGCCTTGCTCGATCACACGCAACGCGATCATCACCGCGTACGCGCCATACAGGCCCGCCACCATATCCGCCAACGCCAACGGCGGCAGCACCGGCGCCCGATCGCCATATCCGTTCTTCGAGGCAAACCCGCTCATCGCCTCGACCAGCGTGCCGAAACCGGGCCGGTCCCGATACGGTCCATCCTGCCCGAACCCCGACACCCGCACGATGATCAGGTTCGGATTGCGCGCGTGCAGCGCCTCCGGCCCGATCCCCATCTCCTCCAGCGTGCCCGGCCGGAAATTCTCGATCAGCACCTGCGCGGTCGCCGCCAGATCCAGCAGCAGGTCGCGCCCCTCCTGCGGCCGCAAGCTCAACGCCAGCGATTTCTTGTTCCGCGCATACACCTTCCAATGCAGGCTCATCCCCTTCACGCGCCACGCGCGCAGCGGGTCGCCGATCTTAGGGTCCTCGATCTTGATCACCTCGGCGCCGTGATCGGCGAGCTGCAGGCTGACCATGTTGCCGGCGACCAGGCGCGACAGGTCCAGCACGCGAATCCCCGCCAGCGGCGGCGTGGCATCAGGCGCGAAATCAATGCGAGGAATCATATCGTTCGTCTTGTGTGATGGCGTGGCTGCGCTAGTCTGGGTCCAGACGCAGGTGGCCCGCAAGGGCTGAAACGGGAACGCGCGACGCTGTGTGTAAGCATGGTCAGGCCGCGGCTGCCCTCGCAACTGTAGGCGGTGAGTCTGGTTCCAGATCGCCATTGTCTCCGCAAGGGGATGAGAAGGTGGAACCAGACGATGAGCCGCGAGCCAGGAGACCGGCCGGCGTCGAGACTGTTGCGTGCAGCGGGCGAGGTGCACCGGTGCAGCGGGGTGAAAACCTGTAGGCGGCTGTCGTCCCAGCAACGGGATCGCCGCCGCAAGCATGCGATCCCATCGGAAGGAGGACCGCATGCGTCGCACCCTTTGTGCCGCACTGCTTTGCATCGCTACCGCGTCGCCGGCGCTTGCCCAGGACATTACCCCTGCCGACGCCTCGTCGGGCAAGGAGGTCGTGGTCACCGCCACGCGTGTGCCCACCGATGTGGAGAACCTTCCCGCCAGCGTGACCGTGGTCGATCGCACGACGATGGAGCAGCGCGATTACAACACGTTGGCCGATGCGCTGTCGGCCATTCCCGGCCTGCGTGTGGTGCAGGAGGGTGGGCCCGGTGGCGTCACCAGCGTGTTCATCCGCGGCACCAATTCGGAACATGTGCTGGTGTTGCTGGATGGCATGCCGATCAACGATAGCTCCAACCCGGCCGCCGCATTCAATTTCGGCGAAGACGTGCTGGGAGATATCGAGCGCATCGAGGTGGTGCGCGGCCCAATGGCGGCCGTCTATGGGTCTGGCGCGGTGGGTGGCGTGATCAACCTGATCACGCGCAAAGGCACACAGCAAGGCGTTCATTTCACCGGCGATCTGGCCGGCGGCTATCCAGCGCAGGTCAGGGGAGTCGTCAACGCGTCCGGCATTGAAGGTCCGGTGGACTTCTCCGGGACATTCGAATCACAGTCCCAGCGCGGTTATGACACGACGCCACCGCGCGAGGTGATCAACACCAACACGCCGCAGGGCTTCCGCGACATGATCGGCACGATCAACCTCGGCTACACCCCGATCCCGGGCACACGCTTCTCCCTGCTGCTGCGCGCACGGCAGGCGGTATATGGCTTCGACAATTACAACGGCGGGCCCAACTTCGATGACGACAACTCCACCGGTCGTGACAGCTCGCTGATCGGCCGGGTTGGCGTGCACAGCACGCTGTTCGGCGGCACCTACGAAACCGAACTGTTCGTCGGCCGCATTCAGGAAAACCGCGGGTTCAGGGAGCTGCTGAACCCCAATGATCCCAATCAGGCGACCCAGTTCGAAGGGGACAATTCGTATCGCACCGATGTGCAATGGAACAACACGGTGCATTTGGACGATCTGATTCACATCGCCGCACTGTCCGCGACAGACTTCACCTATGGCTACGAGTACATCGGTGACAGTGTTCGAAGTGCCAGCACCCTGTCGTTCTTTGGTGCCCCATTTGCGTCAACCACGTCAGGGTGGATGACCACGAACGCGGCCTATACCGGCCTGCAGACGACGCTATGGAATCGACTGACGGTGACCGGGCAGCTGCGCCAGGATTGGGTCCTGGGCGACACGCCGCTGACCTGGCGGCTGGGCGCGGCCTACGATGTGCCGGAGATCGCGACCCATTTCAAAGCGTCCTATGGCACCGCGTTCCTGGCGCCATCCCTGTTCGAACGGTTTGGTGCCGAAGCGGGTTATCAGCCCAACCCGGGCCTGAAGCCGGAACAAGCGCGCGGCTGGGAGGCGGGTTTTGTGACAGACATTCCAGCCTTTGGGTCGCCCAAATCGATCAGTGTTGGCGTGACCTACTTCAATGAGCAGGTGCAACAGCTAATCGACAATATTACGCTCCCGTCTGGGAATTTCACGTATGTCAACATCGATTCAGCGCACTTGCAGGGCGTGGAGACCGAGCTGACCGTACGCGCGGCCGCATGGATGACACTGACTGCGAGCTACACCTATACCTATGCCCTGGATGTTCAGACCGGTGAGGTGCTGCTGCGCCGCCCACAGAACGCCGCAAGCCTGGACGCGGCAATTCACCCGGTACCGAAACTGACGATCGCCCCGGAGCTACTGTATACGGGTGAGTTCCAGGATTTCCTGACCAACAACGATGGGACGTTTGGCTCGGTCGGGACCTCGGGCGCGGGGATCGTTGCCAATCTGACCATAACGTATGACGTTGATCCGAGGGTGCAGTTCTACACCCATGTGAGCAACATTTTTGACTCACACTTCGAACCGGCAAACGGATTCGCCATTCCCGGCCCCTCGGTCTGGACCGGCGTGCGCTTGAAGCTTTAACCGTCGCTAGGGCGGGTCATCCCGCCCTGGCTATTTGTTTTGTCGCGCGATCGCTTCACGACGCTTCCGCCGGAAGCGATCGCGCTCTATCCGCCGGCCTCGTGCCGGAACGTCGCCGCCAGCGTGCGCAACGCGCCACGTGCATGCGGGTCGGCGACGTTGCTGTACAGCACGACCTCGGTCGGGGGCAGGGCGGGCAGGCCCATCTGTCCACCCACCTCGACTGCGCCGACCGGCGCCACGCGATGCGCCAGCGGTGCGACGCCGAGGCCTGCCAGCACCGCCGCCCCCACCGCTGTGACACCGCCGCCGATGAACGCCTCCATCCACTTTACGCCGGTTGCGTCCAATGCGCGGGTCGCAGCAGTGCGCACGCCACAGGGATCGGCCAGCGCGATCAGCGGCAGCTCGCCACTCGGCCGCTTCCGCCAGCCCGGCGCTGCGAACCAGCCCATGCGGTCGGTGGTGAGGCGTTCGCCATCGCGACGCTCGCCCTGCCGCCGCAGGATGGCCGCGTCCAGCGCGCCCCGGTCGAACGCCGCCATCAGGTCTGCCGAGGCCCCGATGCGCACTTCCAGCACCAGCGCCGGGTCATAGTCGGCCAGCCGTGCCAGTAGCCGCGGCAGTTCCGGCCCGCCCACCTGGTCGCTGATTCCCAGCAACACCCGGTGCGGCGCGTCTTGCAACCCGCCCACCGCCCGGTCATGCGCCGCCAGCAAGGCGCGCGCCGCCTCCAGGAACGCCGCGCCGGACGCGGCCAGCCGGACCAGGCGCGGGGTGCGTTCGATCAGCCGATGTCCCAGCCGCTGCTCCAGCCGCTTCAGCTTCAGGCTGACCGCGGCCTGCGTGGTATCCAGTGCCTCCGCGGCGCGGGTGAAACTGCGCAGGTCGGCGATCAGGACGAACGCCTGTACGGCGTCGAGGTCGAGGGGGCGGGCGATATCAGTCATATCTGGTCCTTATGTCTGATATATATATTCATGGAATATGATAATATAAGCTGGAGCGTTATCTTCTCGCCCACCTTCATCAGAGGAGAACGCCATGTTGGTCGCCCAATACCTCCACCGCCTGCCGGCCGGCTTCGATCTGGCCCGCATCCGCGAGCGTGCCGCGACGCGTGGCCACGACTGGGACGACGTTCCCCGTCTCGCCTTCAAGGCGTTTATGTTGCGCGAACGGGGCCAGTATGGCGCCGCCGCCAGCGCCTATTCGTCGCTGTATCTCTGGCAGGACGCGGCGGGCCTGGGCAATTTCCTGGGTGATGACTGGTTCCGCTTTGTTACCGACTCGTTCGGCCGACCCTCGATCGAGACCTGGGTGCCGCTCGACGTCCGCATCGGTCCCGCCATGCCGGTCCGCTCGGCCTGGCGCGAGGAGATGACAATCCTGCCGGATGCCGACCTTCCCCGCGTGGCCGCGCAGGAGCGGGAGCGGAATCAGATGGTCGCCGCCCAGCCCGGGGTGCGCGCCAGTGTGGTCGCGCTGGACGTCGCGAACTGGCGTGTGGCGCGCTTTGGCCTGTCGGCCGGGGCGCCGGCGGCCCGCGACGACGCCGTGGTGTATGAAGTGCTGTACCTCGCCACGCCGGGGCTGACCGCGGCGGCGTAACGCCGGCTTGCGTCCGCCGATCCGGTCGCCAAACTACCCGGCGCTGGCGACCGGAGGAGACATTCGCGATGGCGGAACAACGGCCGTTCTATCACGACGGCATGCGGGCGTTGCAGGACCAGTTCGATGGCCGTCGCGTCGCCGACGGCCTGGCCGCGCATCGGCGCCGTTACGACTTCTGGGACGACGATCGCGCCCTGATCGAAAGCGCGCCGTTCTTCTTCGTCGCGACGTCGTATGGCGACTACGTCGATTGCAGCATGCGGTCTGGCATGCCGGGCTTCGTGAAGATCGTCGGGCCCGGCACGCTGGAATATCCGGAGTACGACGGCAACTCGATGTACCGCACGTTGGGTAACATCAGCCGCAACCCCAATGTCGGGCTGCTGTTCGTGAAGTTCGACGGCAAGACATATCGCATCCGCGTCAACGGCCAGGCGACAATCCTGGACGATGCGGACACGCTGGCACGCCACCATGCGGCGAAGGTCGTGGTGCGTGTGGTGTGCGAGCTGTACTCGAACTGCCCACGCGCCGTGCACGACCTGGCGAGTGGCGAGTTGTCCGCCTATCTGCCGCGTCGTGGCTACGATACACCGGCCCCGGAATGGAAAAGCCGCGACTATATCAGGGATATTCTGCCGAAGGACGATCCACATCGCGGGCGAGCTCGCTAGCCGACGCCTGATGCAAACGTCGCGAAGAGCGACTCCGCGCGCCTCAGCCGTCATGCCGTGGCTTGGCCACGGTATCCACGACTTGCCTTGGTTCAGTGAAGAACAGTCGTGGATGCCGGGCCGGAGCCTGCCCTCGGGTCGGCCCTCGGCCGAGCGCGGGGCCCGGCATGACGGTGAAGCGCAGGGCCTGCCCCCTCCCTCCGCCGATTGCCGTCAAATCGCCCCCACCGTCCTGATCCGCACCTGCGGAAAAACCTCCGCCTGCGCCAGCACCGCCGCGTTCGGACGTATCTGCTCCACGACTGCGCGTACATGTGCGCGCACCCAACCGCTGGTCAGCAGCACCGGCGTCTCCCCCGCCGTACCTGCCGCATCAATCGCACCGCGCATAGCCTGCAAGAACTCCTGCAGCTTGCTCGGCGCCATCGCTAGTTGCCGGTCCTCCGCCAGCCCCACAAGCGACTCGGCAAACGCGCTTTCCCACTCTGGCAACAGCGTCACCAGCGGAATGTATCCCGCCGTCCCGACATGCGGGTCACTGATCTGCCGCGCCAACCGTGCCCATACATGCGCCACGATCATCGGGATCACCCGGTTCGACCCGGCACAGGCCTCCTGGATTCCCTCCAGGATCGTCGCCAGGTCGCGGATCGACACCCGCCCGCCCAACAGCGCCTGCAGCACGCGCTGCACACCCCCCAATGTGATCTGACTTGGGATCAGATCCGACACCAGTTTCTGCTGCTCGTGCAGCAGCTCGTCCAGCAGCGACTGCGTTTCGGTATGCGACAGCAGCTCGGCCATGTTCTTCCGCACCACCTTGGTCAGATGCGTGGTCAGCACGCTCGGCGGATCGACAACGGCGCATCTCCGGAACATCGCCTCATCCCGCGCCCCCGGATCGGTCCATAGTGCCGGCAATCCGAACGCCGGCTCGCGCGTCGTCCCACTCGGCGGTTTCGGTGCGCTGCCAGTTGGATCGCTCGCCAGCAGTTTGATCGGCCGCAGCTCCCCCTTGCCGCCTTCGATCCACTTCACGCGTATCATGTAGCTGTCCGCGCCGAGCTGCATGTTGTCCAGGATCCGGACCGGTGGCAGCACGAATCCCATCTCGCTGGCAATCGCGCGCCGCAGCTCTTTGATCTGTTCGGTCAACCGCGGCCAATCACCCCCCGCCAACGCCGACAGCCCATACCTGGCTCCAGCCGCATCGTCTCCATGCGCAGCGACCCGGCGATCGGCGGTTGCGTCGCCACGGCCGGCTTGGGCGTCGTATCAACCCCTAGCATCGCCGGCGGATGCTTATACCGCAGCCACGCGCCGCCCGGGCCAGCCCCGCCAGCGTCACGAACGGCAGCGTCGGCAACCCCGGCAACAGCGCCAATACGCCGGCTGCCATCGCCAATGGTCTCGGATTACCACCGAGCTGCCGCACCAGCGCCGCATCGGCGGAGCCTGCGATGCCGCCCTTGGTCACCACGACGCCCGCCGCGGTTGACACCAGCAGCGCCGGAATCTGCGACACCAACCCGTCGCCCACCGTCAGCGTGGTGAACGTCGCCGCCGCATCGGCGAACGGCATGCCGTGCCGTATCAACCCCGATCGCCAGACCGCCGATGATGTTGATGATCGTAATGATCAGCCCGGCGATCGCATCGCCGCGCACGAACTTCGCGGCGCCGTCCATCGCGCCGTAGAAGCCACTTTCCTCCTCCGGATCCTTGCGCCGCCGCCGCGCGGCCTTCTCATCGATCAGCCCGGCCGACAGATCGGCGTCGATCGCCATCTGCTTGCCCGGCATCGAGTCCAAGCTGAACCGCGCCGCCACCTCGGGGATGCGGCCGGAGCCCTTGGTGATGACCATGAAGTTCACCACGAGCAGGATGCCGAACACGATCAGCCCGACGACGACATCGCCGCCCATCAGGAAGCCGCCGAACGTGGCCACCACATACCCCGCCGCCAACGGCCCTTCGTTGCCGTGCGACGTGATCAGCCGCGTCACCGCGACGGTCAGCGAAAGCCGCAGCAATGTCGTCAGCAGCAGCAGAGTCGGAAACGAGGTGAAATCCAGCGGCCGGTTCAGGAACGGTGCCACCATCAGTACCAGCCCCGCGGCGGTGAGCGACATCGCCAGGCCGAGATCCAGCAGGATTGTCGGCAACGGCAGGATCAGCACCGACTGCAGCCCCACCACGGCCAGGATCCCGGCCAGCCGGGCGACGCCAAGCACGCGCAGCCCTGCCCCCAGGGCCTTCATCGCGCCACGGATCGGCGCCGCGCGCTGGCGAGCGGCCACTTTGTCTGGCTGGGGAAGAACGGCTCCATGTGCCCCAGCGTGACCGGGAACACTCAGCGGTCGATTAACAGCGCGGCAGATTTTGCCGGCCCCGCGCCGGCGCACGCGAGAGAAATTTCGCGCGCATTTGGCACCAGATGTGGTAGCATTCCCTCCGTAGGAGCCGTGGAGGGAAAGAATGCCATTCTCGCTCGATCAATTCCTGGCCGACTGCGAGGCCGCGGTCACTGCCGATTCCACCCACAAGACCGTTCGCGACGTCGTGGCGCGCGCCGTGCGCGCGCCGGGGGCCGTGCTCAACGCCCTTGGCGAACCCAGGCGTGCCGGGTTCCACGTGCTGTTCAACTCCCCGTCTGTAACCGTAATGAATCTGGTCTGGGGCCCCAGCATGACGATCATGCCGCATGATCACCGCATGTGGGCCGTGATCGGCATCTACACCGGCCGCGAGGACAACATCTTCTGGCGCCGTCTGCCCGAGGATGCCGGCAAGGACATCGAAGCCGCCGGCGCACGGTCGCTGTGCGTCGGCGACAGCTGCGCGCTGGGTGCCGACATCATCCATTCCGTGGTCAATCCCATCCCGCGCCTGACCGGCGCCATCCACGTCTATGGCGGGGATTTCATTGCGCAGGAGCGCAGTGCCTGGGACGCCGAGCACCTGCGTGAGGAGCCATACGACAGTGCCAGAGTGCGCGTGTTGTTCGAAGAATCGAACCGCACCCTGCGGGCTGCGTAGCGCTTTCCAACTGCGGATCGACCCAACGCCGACTTGGATCGGAACTATTACGGAATCGCAAGATTGTTTTGCGTATCGCGACGCAGATTCCTAGTGTCGTACCGGGAATGATACGCACGTACTGGCGTGCCGACGTGAATGTGTGCGTCCACTCTATCCTGCCGAGTTGCCTGGCGACGCACCTGCAAAGGTGTGCCCGCCACAGGTATGCCCGAATGGAGGCAGCCGTAACCGACCAGAAGCAGGGCAGGAGCGGACGATGAAGAAGTCACTGATTGTCGACGACGATGTCGGCCTCACTCAGGTCTACGCGCAGATTGCCGCCGAGCTCGGTTTCGAGGTCAGGGTGGTGAATGATCCGCATCAGGCACTGATTCCTTGCCGGAGTTGGCGGCAAGGAAGGCCAGGGGGACGCTGTCCCCCTTGGTCTTTCCTGCCATCACCCCCGGCGTTGCCGGTCGGTCCCCAGTCGGGGAAACCCGCCCCAAGCGGCCGGTCTCAGGCTGGGCGCCAGTTGAACCGAGTCGCCAACCAGCCGCGCAGATCCAGCAGCGCCGCGGTGTCGGCGGCAACGCTGGTGGTGGCCGCCGCCGCCGCCACGCCATCCAGCGGACGCACCGTGAACGCCGTCGCCAAATTCTGCACCCCCGGCGCCGCCGCCGCTTGGTCCGCCGCGCGCCGCCACAACGCGACTATCGCCGCCGAGGTCAACTGCGGCAGCACCAGACCGAATTCGAGCTGCGTCGCCGCGGCGGCGGCGCGGTAGGCATCGTAGCGCGGCCCGCTCGGCGCCGCCCCGTGCAACAATGCACGCAGCTCCGCCCAGGTCGGCACCTCGCCAAATGCGGCATCACGGCCCAACACCCCGCTGGGGCCGGTGGTCCCCAGACTGAACAGCGGCTGCCCGCCCGCTGATTGCAGTCGCGCGACCTGCTCCGGGACATTGGCGCCGCAAGCTAGCACTGCGTCCACCTTGCCCGCGGCAAACGCCGCGATCGCCGCGTCCTGCTCGATCAGGCCAAACTGCGGCTCCAGGTGCGCGCCCAGCAGATCGAAGCCGAGCAGTGCCGGCAATTGCGGCCCGGCCGGCGCCGACGCGGCGAGACGCACCACATGCCCGGCTGCCAACGGCAGCACGGTCGGCCGCACCACGACCACCGCGGGCGCCACACCCGCCATCACCGGCACCCAGCGCCCAGCATCGAAATGCGCGCGCGGATCGCCGACCAGCCAATCCAACGCCGCCGCGCCTGGGATCAGCAGCACCGTCGTGCCATCCGGTGGCACCCGTGCCTCGAACTGGTTGGCGCCGGTCACCCCATCGATGCCGCCGGAGCACGTCGTCGACACCTTGGTGCCCGACGGCAGCGCCCGGCCCAATGCCGCGCTCATCACCTCGCCCCACCGGCACAGCCCGCCGCCGTCGGGCCCGGCCACCAGAACGGTCACGCCTTCAGGGAACGGTATCGCGGCCACCGGCGCGGTGGGATTGGGGACGGCATTCGCGGCACGCGCAACACCACGCCCGCCCAGCAGCAGCGGGCCAGCCATCCACCCAAGCACGCGTCGCCGAGCCAACGGCGGCAGGGACACGATCAAGCCAGCGCCTCCTCCTGCGTGAAGGCCGAATCCGGCGCGTCGCGCGGCCGGATCCGGGTCATCCTCCTAGCCTGATCCGCGTGTCACGGCAAAATCGCGGCACGGCGATGGTCGCATCCAGGTTATTTGTCGTACGCCACCAGCGTCTCGACCGGCACGTCCAGCTTGCCCCGCCCGTTCAGGAAGGTCAGCTCGATCAGCGTCGCTGCCGCCGGCACCACTGCGCCGACCTTGCGCAGCAAAGCGATCCCGGCGGCCATGGTCCCGCCGGTCGCCAGCAGGTCGTCCACCACCACCACGCGCTGCCCCGGCGTGATCGCGTCGGCCTGGATCTCGATATGGTCGGAGCCGTATTCCAGCGCATATTCCAACCCGACCGTGTCGCCGGGCAGCTTGCCCTTCTTGCGCAACATCACGAAGCCACAGCCCAGCTTCAGCGCCAGCGGCGCGGCGATCAGGAAGCCTCGGCTTTCCACCCCGGCCACCAGGTCCGGATGATGCGCGCGCACCACCTTCGCCATCCGCCCCATCGCTACCTGCCAGGCATCGGCGTCCCGCAGCAGGGTGGAGATGTCGTAGAAGAAAATACCGGGCTTCGGGAAATCGGGAATGCCTCGGATGTGGTCCTTGAGATCCATGCGCGGGTGGCTTTCCAGGTTGGCAGGTAACTGACGCAGGTCCTGTACCCCGGCGGTCCGGGCGAGGGTAGGGGTGATCTGGACGGTTCCGGGACTGGGGCGCTGCGAGCGCCCCAGTCCCATTGCGCATCCCCACCGCTGATGGTCAGACTTCCCCCACAACCCGACGGAGGACGCGATGGCCGAGGCTGCACTGCGCAACGCCGATATCGACACGGCGCTGGCCGCAACGAAAGAAACCTATGTCACACGCAATCCCAAGAGCCTCGCCCGCTACATCGAGGCGACCGCCGTCATGCCCGGTGGCAACACCCGCACGGTGCTGTTCTACGCCCCGTTCCCGATCGCCATCGCACGCGGCGAAGGCTGCCGGCTGTGGGACATGGACGGCGCCGAATATGTCGACTTCCTGGGCGAATACACCGCCGGCATCTACGGCCACTCGCACCCGGTGATTCGGGCCGCGATCGACAAGGCGCTGAACGCCGGCATCAACCTGGGCGCGCACAATCTGTTGGAGGCGCGCTTCGCCAAGGCGGTGTGCGATCGTTTCGGGCTGGACCGCGTGCGCTTCACAAATTCCGGTACCGAAGCGAACCTGATGGCGATCAGCCTGGCGCGCGTCTACGCCAAACGGCCCAAGGTGATGGTGATGGAGGGCGGCTACCACGGCGCGGTGTTCACCTTTTCCGGCGGTGGCAGCCCGATCAATGCACCGTTCGATTTCGTGCTGGCGCCATACAATGACATCGCCGGCACCGAGGCGCTGATCGAGAAGCACGCGTCCGCGCTGGCTGCAGTGATCCTGGAACCAATGATGGGGGGCGGCGGCTGTATCCAGGCCGAGCCGGCCTATCTGCGCGCCCTGCGCGCGGCAACCGAACGGGTCGGCGCGCTGCTGATCTTCGACGAGGTGATGACGTCACGCCTCGCGCCCGGCGGGTTGCAATCGGTGCACGGCGTGAAGCCCGACCTGACGACGTTCGGTAAATATATCGGCGGCGGTATGTCTTTCGGCGCCTTCGGTGGCGACGCCGACATCATCGACATGTTCGATCCGCGTCGCGAGAAGGCGCTGCCACACGCTGGCACGTTCAACAACAACGTGCTGACCATGTCGGCCGGGCTGGCGGGCCTGACCGAGGTCTACACGCCGGCCGCCGCTGCCGCATTGAACACCCGCGGTGATGCGGTACGTGAGCGGCTCAATGCCCTGTGCCGTGCCGCCGACGCACCGATGCAGTTCACCGGCCGCGGATCCATGCTGGCGGTGCACATGATGCGCGGGCCGGTGCGCTCGGCAGCCGACGCGGCGAAGGGGGATGCGAAGCTGAAGGAGCTGTTCTTCTTCGACATGCTAGCCGCGGGCATCTGGCTGGCGCGACGTGGCATGATGACGCTGTCACTGCCGATCGGCGATGCCGAGTGCGACAAGCTGGCCGGCGCGGTGGAGGAGTTTTTGTCGTCGCGGCGGTCGTTGCTGGCGGCGGCGGGGTGAGGGGGGCGGGCCGGCTAGCAGCCCAAAGAGCTACACCGGCAGCCGGATCCGCGCGCGCAGGCCACCCATCGGACTGTCCTCCAGCACGATGTCACCGCCATGCGCGCGGACTATGTCGCGCGCGATCGTCAACCCCAGACCTGTGCCGTCGATCGCGCCGCTCTCGAATGCCCGGAACACGCTCTCGCGCTGCTCGGGCGGAATACCCGGTCCGTCGTCGTCCACCGTCACCTGCACGCCGCGCTGTCCCTGCGGCCCCGCCGCCAGCACCACATGGCGGGCGTGCCGCCGTGCATTGTCGACCAGGTTGGTGATCGCTCGCCGCGTCGCATCGGCACGTAATGGCAACGTCAATTCCGCCGGCACGTCCAGCGCGATGTCGGCCCCGCCGCGCCGCGCCCGCGCGGCCACGTCCTCCAGCAGCGCAGACAGGTCGACCGGCTCGGCCTGCTCGGTGCCCTCGCCGCGGGCGAAGGCCAGATACGCGCCGATCATGCGCTCCATCTCGGCCACGTCGGCGGTCATTTCGGCAATGTCCTCGCGCAGGTCGTCACGCTTGGGCAGCATCGCCAACGTCAGCCGCAGGCGCGTCAGCGGGGTGCGCAGGTCGTGCGACACGCCGGCCAGCATCTCGGTGCGCTGGGCCAGGAAGCGCCTGATCCGCTCCTGCATGCGGTTGAAGGCGGTGGCGGCGCGGCGGACCTCCAGCGCGCCCTCGGGCTTGATCAGGTCGGCGTCGCGGCCCAGGCCGAACGCCTCGGCCGCCGCGGCCAGGCGGCGGATCGCCCGCACCTGGTTGCGCATGAACAACGCGGCGATCGCGAACACCAGCGCCGCGACGCCGACCACCCACATCACGAACAGGTAGAAGGTCATGACGTAAAGCCGTTTGCGCGGCGCCCGCACCTCCAGCACGCCCTCGGGCACCTGGATTTGCACCAGCACCGCATACGTGTCCGAGCTCCAGTCCATGAAGAACGGCAGATGCAGCGTCTGATCCAGCGCGGACTTCAGATCGTCGTCCATCGGGCCGAACACGTTGACCGACTTCCTGGTGGTCAACGTGGCGCCGGGATCGAGCGCAATGTCGAGGTTGAACCGGGTGCGCGCGAGATCGAGGATCCACGCGGTGTTCTGCGGCCCGGGGAACCGGTGCATCAGATCGATAGTGACACCAAGGTCATCCGCCAGAGACCCGGCGAGGCGCCGCGAGACGACATCGATATGGTCGCCGTAGAAGACCTGTAGCGCGACGCCTTCCAGGATCAGCAGCGGCAGCAGGATCATCAGCAGGCTGCGCCCCAACAGGGAGCGCGGCAGCAGCCGTTTGACAAAGCCCCTGAAGCGCCGCGACCCGCCGGGCGATGGCGCGCGCGCGATCTGACACGGCCGCGCGGTGCTGGTTTGCGTAGGCCGCTGGGGGGGCGCCGGGGCGGGCGGCGGCGAAGGCAGTTGAAGGCTTCCGTCGGCCCGACCTCCAGCGGCCATTTGCTAGACCCCCGGCTTCAGCACGTAGCCGCGGCCGCGGACCGTATGCAGGAAGCGCGGCTCGCGCGGGTCCGCCTCGATCTTGCGGCGCAGCCTTGTCACCTGCACATCGATCGCGCGTTCGCCGGCTTCGTCCATGTCGAGCGCGGCGGCGATGTCGTCGCGCGACAGCACCTCGTTCGGCTTGCCGGCGAGCGCGGTCAGTAGCGCCGCCTCACCGCCGGTCAGGCGCAGCACCCCGGCCGGCCCGCTGAGTTCGCCGCGCGCCACATCGAAGCTGAGCGTGCCGAGCGGCAGCGGACCGGACGGCAGCGCGGGCGTGGTCGATGCCGCGCCGGCGCGGCGCAGCAGCGCGCGAATGCGCAGCACCAGTTCCAGCGGTTCGAACGGCTTGCCGAGGTAGTCGTCGGCGCCGGCCTCGAACCCGGCGATGCGGTCTTCCGGCGCGCCGCGGGCGGTCAGCAGCAGGACGGGCACGGTGTCGCCCAGATCGCTGCGCACCGAGGCGGTGAGCGCCAGGCCGCCTTCGCCGGGCATCATCACGTCGAGCACCATCAGGTCGGGATGCACGAAGCGGAGCTTGTCGCGGGCATCGGCGGCATCCGCCGCGGTGGTGACGCGGAACCCCTGGTCCGCCAGGTAGCGCGACAACAGGCCACGCAACCGCGCGTCGTCGTCCACGACCAGGATGTGTGCCTCGTCTGACATGCGGGGGGGAGTCTAGCGGATTTTGCGGATTGCGGCATCAGTCGCGTCGGGCGGGGGCGGAGCGAGCGGATGGAGGACGGAAGGCCGGGGCGTTGGAAGGGGACCCCACCGGAGGGTACTGCCCTCTGGGCTTCCGCCGAGATGTCGGCACACGATTTGTCCAAAACCGCACGCTACGCTGGACGGTGAGGAAGATCAGCGTGTTCCGAGCCCGGTCGTTGGCGCTCGGTTTTGGCCTCGCGCGGCAAATCACCCTAAGCCGGCGGAGCCGGAACCAATAAGTCTGGTGTAGCCTCCTCCGCCGGAGTGCGAGCTGGCGGGGGTAGGGCATGAGCCAATCTCTGATGGATCGCTACGACGATCGGATTTCTGGTGTGCTGTCGGGCGACGACCGCATGGTGATCACCGGGACGCTACCCGGGGTTTGCTATGCCGACGGGATGACCCGGTATCTGTATGCCAACGGGATCCGCATCTTTGATTACCCACAGTTCGCGATGGAGTTGCGGGATCGTGTTCGAGAAGGTGCGGCATCGCTGGCGGCGGAAGCAGGGATCACGATCGAGCACATCACCAAGAGCCATATTCGCAAGGAAGCGATTGTCGCGCGGGTGCTCGAGCAACGCGGCGAGCATCCCGGCCCGGTGCACATCCTCTCGGCGATGGAAGCCTGCGACAGCTACCGGCCTTGGCACGACAAGGGAACCGGCAAGACGT